>NZ_AP023189.1:3022857-3324285 GCF_012767755.2 Pseudomonas tohonis | reverse complement strand
CGGGGTAGACCCGTGACCGCGCAGCGCTGGCGGCTTCGCGGCCCGGCCAGCCGAAGCGCTCCACGGCCAGGCCGTCGCGGTAGTCCTCCACCGCCTCGAGCAGGTCCAGGCGGGCGAACAGGGCCTGGCGCTGGAAGACCTCCAGGGGCAGCACGGCCTTCACCTTCACGCGGGTGCGCTGGTACTCGGGAATGCCGGATACGGAGCGACCGAAGGCCGCGGTGAGTTCGTCGCCCGCCTTCACACCCAGGCGCTCGGCGGCGCGCTGGCTGAGCACCACCTCGCCGCTGCCCTGGGGCAGTTGTGCGGGTGGCACCAGCGGGTCGCCCTCGGCGGTGGGAACCATCTCCACGGTCAGCGGCTGGCTGCCGCCATCGGCGTGCAGGTCGACGGTGGCGGCGATCTGCCGGGTACGCGGTACCACGAAGGCCACCTCGGGGCGCGCGGCGAGTTCGGCGATGCTGTCCAGGGTGTAGCGTGCGCCGCCCAGGGGGATCACCTCGCGCACGGCGGGGTCGCGTTCCAGGCGTTCGGTGAGGGTGCTGACCAGGCCGTGCTTGAGGCCGAAGAGCACCAGCAGCGGTGCGACCACGGCGACCAGCGCGAGCACCGCGCAGGCCGAGAGCCGCGCCTCGTTGCGGTAGTCGTGCCAGGCCAGTGCGGCCAGCAGGCCCTTGCGCATCAGCCGGCCTCCGCGAGGGTGGCGGTGACGCCGCCATCGACGCCACGCTGCAGCGCCAGGGGCAAGGGAGCCAGCCCGGCGCGGGCGGCCAGGGCCTGGTCGTGGGTCGCCACCACCAGGCACAGGTCATGCAACCGGGCCTGCTCGACCAGCAGCTGCATCACCCGCTCGGCGTTGATCGGGTCGAGGGACGCCGTGGGTTCGTCGGCCAGCAGCAGGCGCGGCCGGTGGGCCAGGGCGCGGGCGATGCCGACGCGCTGGCGCTGCCCCACCGAGAGCGCTGACGGGCGCTTGCCCAGTTGATCGGCGATTTCCAGGTGGCTGGCCAGGTGGCGCACCGTGTCGTCGTCCGGCATGCCCAGCAGCGCGCGGGACAGGCCGATGTTGCCGGCCACGTCGAGGTAGCCCAAGAGGCCGCCGGTCTGCAGCACGTAGCCGATGCCGCGCCCCCGCAGGGCCGCCAGCTCGTCGTTGCGCCCCTGCTTCCACAGCGCGGCGACGTCGCGCACGCGCCCGTCCAGCTCGCACTCCATCACCCCGCCGGCGTCCGGCGAGAGGATCAGCGCCAGCAGGTCGAGCACCGTGCTCTTGCCGCTGCCGCTGGGGCCGACCAGGGCCAGGCGTTGCCCGGCGCGCAGGTCCAGCCTGGGTATTTCCAGGCTGTAGCGCTGGGCGCCCTGCCCCCGCGTCTTGCGCAGGTCACGAAGCCTGAGCATCAGGGCAGCGTCGACAGCGGCACGCGGTAGAGGGCGTCGCCGGGCGCCGCGTCGCCGAAGCGCACCCAGTTGGCGGTGTCGTTGTGGAAGGTCTCGTAGAGGCGGATCTTCGAATCCAGCTCGTCGATGAAGTCCTCCTGCTCGGCCACCGACAGCGACAGCCACAGGTCCTGGTTCATGTTCAGCGACTTGCTGCGGTACGGCAGCCCTTCCAGGTATTCGCCGAGGATGCCGCTCTCGGCCAGGTTGCTGCCACGGGCCAGTTTCGAGGGGTCGCGGGCCATGTGCGCGCTGGCGCTGGCGATCTCCTGGAAGAAGTCCTTGGGCGAGCTCTGGGTGCGGCGCGCGGCGTCGACTATCACCTTCAGCGACTGCTGCAGGTCGTTGAGCTGCAGCTTGGTCAGCAGCACGCAGACCTGGAAGGCCGGCAGCTGCGGGTTGGTCAGGTCGCGGTCGGAGGTCCAGGCGGTGACCAGCTGCGGCGCGCGGGCCTGGGACTTGTGGCCGAGGAAGTCCATGTGCATGGCGTAGCCGATGGCGGCGGTCTTGGCGGCGATGCTGTTGCCCGCCACCGGTGCCTCCAGCGGCGCATCGCTGCGCACCTTGTGCACCAGGTCGGCGAAGACGCTGCCGATCTCGCCGATGCTGTCGCCGAACTTCTTCACGTCGCCACCGGCGACCGGGATGTACAGGTCGCCGATCTGCGGGTTGGCGTCGGCGGTGAGGCTGCGGTACTGCTGCTCGGCGAAGCCGTGGTTCTTCTTCCCGGCGTCGGTCTTCAGGTGCAGGGCGTAGATCTTGATCTGCTTGCGCAGCGCTGCCTCGCGCACCTCGGCCTCGTTCATCTGGGTACGGCCCAGGGGGTCGTTCTTGCGGATCGCGCCGGCATCGCTGACCAGCAGGATCAGGCGCCCGCCGTAGCCGCTCCAGTCCATGCCGTCGACCGCTTCCATGACGCCGGCGAAGGCGTCCTCGTTGAAGTCGTGGCTGGACACGTTGGTGGCCTTGACCTGCTGCGCCAGTTGCAGGAACTGGTCCGGGTCGCGCCCCTCGTCCAGGCTCACCAGGGTCTTGGCGGTGTATTCCAGGCCCGGCGTCTTGTCGGTGTTGCTGCGGAAACCGACCATGCCGAAGCTGACGCTGTCCAGCTCGCCCCGGGCGGCGATCTGGTTGTGCAGTTCGTGCACCACATCGCGCACGCGGTCGATGTAGGGCTGCATGGACACCGAGGTGTCCACCACCAGCACGATGGCGGTGCGGAAGGCATCGGTCTTCGCCGCCGGCGCGCTGCCCTCGCCCTTCACCTGGGGCGTGTCGCCCGGGTCGATGGAGGCGACGTTGAGCAGCTGCACCGGCTGGCCGCTGGCGTCGAAGCTCTCGCGCGAATCGAAGATCGGCAGCAGGTAGAACTGGTCCTGGGGGATGGCGCTGGCGGCGGGCTCGATGGCGACGATCTCCGGGTCGGTGCTGTCGCCGAACTGGGCCTGGTGCACGGCGTTGCGCGCCTTGTTGGAATCGGCCAGGTAGAGCTCCACCTGCTCCGGGTCACGCAGGAACATCACCGGCGAGCGGCCGGAGCGTTCGGTGAACTTCAGCACCAGGCTCTGCTTCCAGTCGCTGAGCTTGTCCAGGGGCAGCCAGCCATCGCGGTGGCCGTCGCTGGAGGCGCCGACTTCGACCCAGGGCGTGCCGCCCACGACCTTGCGCGCGTACACGTAGAACACCGAGAAGGCCGGCACCGGCGCACCGTCGGCCTGGGCGCCGGGGGCGCTGGCGAAGCGTGCGCCGGGCTTGCTCAGCACGCGCTCGAACAGGGTCTTCTTGCCGGCCATGATCAGCGGGCGGCTGCCACCGTCCTGGTTGCCCACGGGCGTGGCCACCTGGCCGCCGGTGTCGGCGCTCTTGCCGCCTTCGTCCGGCGTGGTGCCGCCGGCACCGCCTTGCACCTGGCCACCGTCGACCTGGGCGGTGTCGGGTTTGGCCGGCGACTGGTTGAGCCACCAGTAGGCGCCACCCCCGAGGCCGGCGAGGCCGAGCACGGCCAGGCCGGCGGCGGCAATCAGCGGCGCGCGGTTGGGGCCGCTGGTGGGCTGGCCGGCGGCGGCGCTGAGCTCGGTGTCGAGCACCGAGGCGCGCTTGGCCTTGCCGGCCTTGGGCGGCGTGGCCGGCGGGGTCGCCGGCTGCGTGACCTGGGTCGGCGGCGCGGGGGCGTCCAGCGGCGGCATGGTCACCGAGACCGGGGTCAGCCCGGTCATGCCGCTGCCGGCCTGCGCGGCGGGCGGGGTCGGCGGCAGGCCGAGGGGGCGGAACTGGGTGGCGCCATCGTCGTCGGCCGGGGCCGCCGCGGGCTGGCTCGGCAGGCGGTCGAGGGCCGCGATCAGCGCGGCGGCGTCCGGGTAGCGATCCTTGGGGTCCTTGGCCAGCAGGCGGGTGAGGATCTCCTGGTAGCGTCCCTGGGCGATGGGCAGCTCCGGCAGCGGTTCGGTGAGGTGCGCCAGGGCGGTGGACAGCGAGTCCGAGCCGACGTAGGGCAGCTTGCCGGTGAGGATTTCGTAGAGCACCACGCCCAGGGCGTAGAGGTCGGCGCGGCCGTCGATCTCCAGGCCGCGCGCCTGCTCGGGGCTCATGTAGCTGGGGGTGCCGACGGCGAAGCCGGCCTGGGTGAACTGGGTGCGATCGTCCAGCGCCTTGGCGATGCCGAAGTCCGAGAGCACCGCGCCCCCGTCGGCGCGGAACAGGATGTTGGCCGGCTTGACGTCGCGGTGCACCAGGCCCTGGGCGTGGGCGTAGCCCAGTGCCGAGGCGATCTGGCGCAGCCACACCAGGCCCTGCTCGGGGCTGAGGCCGGCGCTGATGCGCTCCTTCAGCGTGCCGTTGGGCAGGTACTCCATGGCCATGTAGTACAGGCTGCCGACGTTGCCGATGTCGTGGATGGTGACGGTGTGCGGATGCGACAGCCGCGCCAGGGTCTTGCCCTCGCGCAGGAAGCGTTCGCAGAAGCTGGCGTCGGCGGCGAGCGCCGCGGCCATCACCTTCAGCGCGACCTTGCGCTCCAGCGAACGCTGGGTGGCCAGGTAGACCACGGCCATCGCGCCGTCGCCCAGCTCGCGTTCGATTTCATACCCCGGAATTTCTATGTCCATGCTGGTCTTTTTTTCTTTTTCAGGATGCTTTGACGACTACCGCCGTGATGTTGTCCGGCGCGCCCCGGGTCAAGCCCAGATGCACCAGGCTGCGAACCACCTGATAGGGGTCCTCGTGGCCCAGCACTTCACACAGCTCGTGGTCCTCCGCGGTCTTGTTCAGACCGTCGCTGCACAGCAGGAAGCTGTCGCCGGGCAGCACCACGAACCTCGTTTCTTCCAGTTCCAGATCGTCCTGCACCCCCACCGCGCGGGTGACGATGTTGGCCATCGGGTGCACCTTGGCCTCGGCCTCGTTGAGCAGGTGGCTGTCCACCAGTTCCTGCACGTAGCTGTGGTCGCGGCTGATGGGTTCCAGCTTGCCCTCGCGCAGGCGGTACAGGCGGCTGTCGCCGGCCCACAGGCAGGTCCCCTCGCTGCCCCGCGCCGCCAGCGCGACGACCGTGCTGCCCATGGTGCTCACCCCGCGCTGGCGGGTTTCCGCGCGCACCAGGGTGTTGACGTGTATCAGCGCCGCGCGCAGGGCGTCGACATAGGCATCGAGCCCGTCGCCGTACTGCACGCCGCGAAGGGTATCGACGATCAGGTTGCTGACGTAGTCACCGGCGGCATGGCCGCCCATGCCGTCGGCGACCACCCAGAGGCCGTAGTCGCCGGCGTCGAGGCAGGCGTCTTCGTTGACCTGGCGGACCATGCCGACGTGGCTGTGGCTGGCTGATCGGTATTGCGCAACCGGAGGCAGTGGCATCACAGGCTCCCGAAATCGATCTGCCCGATGCCGGCGGGCTGCTCGACGGCGCCCTCGCCCACCAGGAAGCGGCTGAAAAACCGCGTCGGCGGCAAGCCCTGGAATCTCACCAGCTCGGCCGCGACACGCTCTGAACCACGCCCCCACCAGAAACTGCAGCCGTCGCTGGCGATCTGCGCCAGTACCGCCTGTCGCGACTCGCTGCCCTGCACCGCGTAACGCAATGCACCGACCTCGCTGAGACGCGCGTCGTGGCGCGGGCTCACCAGCGGCGAGCCCAGTCCCTGCACCCCGGCCTCGAAGGCGTCGAAATCGGCCTCCGGCTCCAGGGTGGAGAGCAACAGCGCCTCGGCGCGATCGAACCAGTCATCGGCGCCACCGACCACGGCGCCGAGGTTGCTGCGCTCATCCAGCAGCACCGCGATGGTCAGCGGGAAATAACGGCCGACGCGGTCGATGCTGGGCATCACCACGCCCGCCACGGCTTCGCTCCCCAAGAGGTTCGGGGCGATCGCGAAGCGCCACAGCGGGCTCACCAGGTAGGCGTCCAGCCAGGCGCCGCCCAGCTCGGCCTGGCTCTGCGCCATGCCGGCGGCCAGCCACTGGTCCCAGGCCTCGATGAAGGCCGGGGGCAGGCCGCGATGGATGAAGTCGCCACGGCTGGCGAGCTTGCCGTAGAAGCCCGCCGTCGTCATAGGCGCTCCGGCAGGCCGAAGCCTGTGACCACGCGGCTGCGGAACGGGTTGAAGGCACTGCTGGCGCGCAGCTCGCTGGAGATGCTGGCGTTGTCCACGCGCATGCGCAGGGTGAAGCGGTCCGGCGCGTTGCCCTGGGTGAGGTCCGACTGGTCGAGCAGGCGGAACCAGGCCCAGGGGCCTTCCATGGTGATGCCCGAACGGCCACTGGACGACGGCGGCGAGATGGTCAGGCGCACCACACCCAGGCTGTTGGGGCTCGGCCACTGCATGGCCACCGGCCGGCTGGGGCCGTGGTCGTAGCTGAACTGCTGGCCGTCCAGGTCGAGCTGGAACTGGTCGATGGCGGCGTCCATGGCCACCGCCTTCAGCTCGAAGCGCACCATGGGCGTGGTGTTGCCGGAGCGGAAGAAGGCGTCGCGGATCTGCGCGGCACGCTGGAAGGTGCCCAGCACGCCGGAGCCGATGCCGAGCTTCTCCGCCGCCCCCGGCTGCCAGCGCCAGGTGGTGGCGGAGGTGTCGACGTAGGGCTGCAGGTACTTGCGGAAGTAGCTGTCCATCACCCCGCCGACGCCGAAGAAGGCGCCGAAGTCGTCCAGGGTGGCATCGCGCGTGCTGTTGCGGTCCAGCGGGTAGCGCCCGGCCAGGGACTGGCGGTAGACGTTGACCACTTCGGCCGTCCAGGCGGCGTTCAGCTGGTTGCGGATGCCGCCCATCATGGTGCTGGTGGTGGCGCTGACCACGGACTTGACCAGCCCCTGGACCAGCGGCGGCTGGCGCTCGGCACCGAGGCTGACGCGCTGGGCGGCGGCCTGGGCCTGGTTCTTCGCCTCGCCCAGCAGGGCGTCGCCGCTGGCACCGCTCATGGCGCTGATCTGCACGTAGAGGGCGTTCATGTCCGCCAGCAGGCCGTCGATGGCCGCCGGCTCGTTGTCGTTCCTGGCCACCAGGCTGTTGAGCTCAGCGAAGTGCGCGGTGATCGGGTCCTCGCTCGGCGCCTGCGGCTGTTGCGGGGCGTCGTCGCCCTGCCCCACCAGGGAGCCGAGGCGATCCTTGAGCTTGCCGACGGTGTCGCTGGTGCCCTTGAGTTTCTCGGCGGCCAGGCGCTCTTCCTTCTGCAGGTCGGTCTCCTTGGCCACGGCTTCGAGCAGCTTCTTCAGCGGCGACTGCGGGCCGGACAGCACGCGCAGCACGTCGGCGGCCTGGGCGGTGCTGGTGATGGCGACGAAGTCGATGTCGGCCAGCAGCGCGTCCCATTGGCGCAGGTAGTCCTGGAAGTACAGCTGGCGCACTTCCAGGGCCAGGCTGGCGGCGTCCTGGGTGTCGTCCATGGTGCGGCCGAGCACCCATTGCTCCTCGGCCAGGGTGCCCGACTGGCTCAGGCTGGAGACCATGAACACTTCGCGGTAGCCGCGCTGGGTGAAGAAGCCCGACAGCGGGTCGTTCAGCGCCTTGCCGCTCTTGCGCGAGAACACCAGGGCGGCGTCGCGGCCGGCGGCTTCGCTGATGCGGAAGTCCGGCAGGCCCTGAGGCAGCTTCTGGCGCTTGACGCGGTCGTAGACGCGCTGGGCGATGGACAGCTGCTGCAGCTGGCGACGGGTGTCCTGCACCAGGTTGTCGTCCAGGCGCACGGCCGGCGGTTCCCGGTCGTAGAGCGCGGCCAGGTGCTCGTTGAGCGCCTGGCGCTGCTCGGGCACCAGGTCGCGCGGCAGGCTGCGGTCCCAGTCCAGGGCGACCCAGGCCTTGATGAAGTCGCCGTCGTAGTGTTCCGGGTCGGCGAGCATCAGGTAGGCCTTAAGGCCCTCGTAGAGGAAGTCCGAGGAGCCGCCGCTGCGCAGCTGTTCCTCGATACGGGCCATGACCCGGGGGGCCATCACCGCGATCAGGAGCTTGCGGTACACGCTGGCGCCTTCGGCCCCGAGCATGTCGCCCTGGTAGAGGCCGTAGCCTTCCGCCCAGCTCGGCGCATCGCCGGACACGTTGCGGATGGCGTTGAGCAGCGGCAGCACCGCGAGCACGTCGCGCTGTGCCGGGCTCAGGCCCTGCAGCTCGCCGTGCAGCGGCTTGACCCGACCGTCGACGGCGGCGATGTAGGTGCGGTTGGCGCTGAAGCTGGCGAACCAGAGGGCGGCGATGCCCAGGACCAGGATCGCGGTGGCGGCGAGCACGCCGCGGGCCATCCATTTGCGCTGGCGCTCGACCTTGGGGTTGGCGCCGACCAGGCCGCGCTCGCCGAAGGCCACTTCGCGGAACAGCCGCTCGATGAAGTAGCTGCGCCCGGTGCCGGTCTGGCGGGCCAGGTGCTGGCGGTCGAGGTTCATGCTCTGCGCCATGGCGCCGATCAGGCGGTCGATGGGGCTGCCTTCCTGGGTGCCGCTGGTGAAGTAGACGCCACGCAGCAGCGCGCGCTCTTCATAGGGGTTGGGCTTGAACACGCCGTCGAGGAAGCTCGACAGCGCATCGCGCAGGGCCGCGAACTGCTGCGGGAAGCCGTAGATCAGGTCGCGCCGCGCGGGGTCGCGTTCCTGCTGCAGGCGTTCCACCAGGCGCTCGTTGAGGCGCTGCTCGAGCAGGGCGAACTCGTTGCCGAACACCGACAGCGGGCCCTCGGCGCTCTTGCCGTCGTCGAGGGCGAAGGTCATGCCCCAGACCTGGGCGCGGTCTTCCTTGCTCAGCGAGTCGAAGAACTCCATGAAGCCCGGCACCAGGTCGAGCTTGGTGAGCATCACGTAGATGGGGAAGCGCACGCCGAGCTGGGCGTAGAGCTCCTGCACCCGGGCGCGGATGGCACGGGCGTGGGCGGCGCGCTCGGTCTCGCTGCCCAGCAGCAGGTCGGACAGGCTGATGGCCACGAAGGCACCGTCGATGGGGCGGCGCTTGCGCTGGTTCTTCAAAAGGTCGAGGAAGCCCAGCCAGGCGGCCTTGTCCACCTGGGCGTGGCTGTCCTGGGTGGTGTAGCGGCCGGCGGTGTCGAGCAGCACGGCCTCGTCGGTGAACCACCAGTCGCAGTTGCGGGTGCCGCCGACGCCACGGATGGCGCCGCTGCCCATTTGCTCGGCCAGCGGGAAGTTGAGGCCGGAGTTGACCAGCGCGGTGGTCTTGCCGGAGCCCGGCGGACCGATGATCACGTACCAGGGCAGCTCATAGAGGTTGCGTCGCTCGTTGCCGCCGAGCTTGGCGCGCTTGAGCAGGACCAGGGCCTCGTCCATGCGCTGCTTGAGGGTGGCCAGCTCTTCGCTGGTGGCCACGCTGGCGGCATCCGGGGCCACGGCGACCAGGCCCTGCATCACCTTGGCGGCGTTGCGCCGGGCCTGGATGATGCGCAGCACGCGCCAGCCGATCCACACGGCGAACAGCAGGATGATGAGCACCCAGCGCACGGTGGCCGAAGCCAGGGGCTCGACGTCGCCGATGGCGATCAGCGGGCCGACGAACCAGATCACCAGGCTGAGGGCGATCAGGCCCAGCACCGGTATCACCCAGCGGGCGAGGAAACTGAAAAACGCCTTCACTCGACGCCCTCCGCAAAGACTGTGATCTCCACCCGACGGTTGCGCGAACGGCCGTCGGCGGTGTCATTGGATGCGACCGGCTCGGTGTCGCTGCGGCCCTCGGCGCGGAAGCGCTCGGGCTGGCCGCTCTTGGCCGCGAGCACGTCCATCACCTGCTGGGCGCGGTCCTGGGACAGCTTCCAGTTGGACGGGTAGCGCAGCGTGGCGATGGGCCGGTTGTCGCTGTGGCCGGTGACCAGCACATTGCCTTTCACCTTGCGGATGGCTTCGGCGATGCGCAGCAGCAGCGGCTGGAAATCGTCGGCGATGGTGGCGCTGCCGGAGGCGAACAGCTGGTCGCCGCGGATGGTCACCACGGAGCGGTCGACGGCGTCTTCCACCGCCACCTTCTGCTGGCGGATCTCATCGGCGAGGAAGCCGGCCAGGCGCGGGCGCTCGACGATCTTCGGCTGCTGCGGCGGACGGTCGATGGTCTGCACCGGGACGTCGCCCAGGGCATGCAGGTTCTTGAACACCGGCTCGGCCTCGGCGGCCAGCTTCAGGCGCATGCCGAACAGCAGCGCCAGGAGCAGCGCGGCACCGATGGCCACGGCCACCCAGGGCGGCAGGAACTGGCGCAGGCGATCACGCGCCACCACCAGGCCGCGCCAGTGCGGCGACAGCTCGCGCTCGATCTCGCCGTGGGTGCTGCGGATGGTCGCGGCGACGCGTTCACGCAGCGCTTCGAGCTGGCTGCGGCCGTCGTTCATGACCCGGTAGCGGCCTTCGAACCCGAGGCTGATGCACAGGTACAGGAGCTCCAGCAGGTTGAGGCGCTGGCGCGGGTTCTGCAGGCAGTGGTCGAGCAGCTGGAAAACCTTCTCGCCCCCCCAGGCCTCGTTGTGCAGGGTGATCAGCAGGCTCTGCTTGCTCCAGTCGCTGCCGCTGCCCCAGGGGGTGCTGAGCACGGCTTCGTCCAGCGCGGTGCAGAGCACGTAGCGGCTGAGCATCACCTCGTCCTGGGCGATGCCGGCGGCGCGGGCCTTCTCCTCGAACTGGCGCAGGTAGCCCAGCAGTTGCGCGCGCAGGCTGGCGGGCATCGGGTGGGCGATGGTGTTGCGCAGGCGGGTGAGCAACGCCAGCATCGGGCCGGCGGCGGCTTCCAGGGGGTTGAGGCCCTGGCCGCGCGCGGTGAGCATCGGGCCCGTGGGCGCGGGGCCGGCGGGCGGCGGCGTGGGCGCGTCGTAGCGCGGCGCGGCCGGGTCCGGGGCGCGGCCACCGGGGCGCGGCATGATCATGGTGCGGTCGTTGTTGCCGTTGCCGCCGCTGCCACCACCGGCGGGCGGGCCGCCGAAGGGATCGTCGATTGGATGCATCGCGAATTAACTCCGGATGGCCCAGAAGGCCAGGTTCAGGCCAGGGAACTGGCCAGCGATGTGGAAGGCGAAACCGCCGGAATGCACCAGCTGCTTCCAGTGGTCGCTGCCACGGTCGAGTTCGAAGTAGGTGCTGCCCGCGTGGTAGGGGATCTGCCGCGGCGCCACCGGCATCGGCAGCAGCGCGATGCCCGGCAGCTGCAGGTTGACCAGGTCGCGGATGTGCTCCACGGAGCCGATCTTGGCCTGCTGCGGGAAGCGCGAGCGCAGGGCTTCGCCGGGCACGTCGGCGCGCACCACGAGGATGAACGCCGAGTTGTCCAGCAGGCTCTTGTCCGCCAGCATCGCTACGTGCACGCCGTAGGCCTTCTCGACGATGGGGATGGGCACGGCGCGGCTGTCGATGACCATCGACAGGGCCTGGCGCAGGGCGAGCATGACCGGGGCGAAGGTGGTGGCCAGGTCGTCGTGCTCGTAGGCAGGGAACTGTGCCGGGCGACGGCCACTGGCGGAGAAGGTGGAGAACTCCCCGGCCAGGCTCACCGCCTCGCGGTAGAACCATTCCGGGTGCAGCGGGGTGATGCTGGCCAGGTGCGAGACCAGGGGCTCGGCGCGGTTGACCAGTTGCAGCAGGAGGAAGTCGGCGATTTCCGAGGCGCCACCGGCGCCGGAGGCGACCACGCGGCCGGCCAGGGCCTCGCCGCGCTGGTGGAGCAGGCCCAGCAGCTCGCTGCGGAAGGCCGCCAGGGGTTGCGAGGCGGCGACGTCCAGCAGTGGCGGGATGTAGCTCTCGTCCAGGGCCAGGGAGCGGTCGGCACGCTTTTCCACGACCCGCACCACGCCGACGGCGGCGTACTCGCCGAGGCCGTCACGGGCGGTGAGCAGGCGCAGGGCGCGCCCGCCGATGGAGACGGGGGCGCGGCTCTCGAAGGGGGCGTTGTCGTCGCGCACTTCGCGCACGCTGCTCTGGTAGCGCGCGCCGCCGAGGGCCTCGCCCTCCTCCACCGTGTCGCGGGCACCGGCGCGCTTGAGCGGCAGGGCCAGGTAGATGATGCCGTCGCGCAGGCCGTCCTCGACGTCCAGCGGCACCGGGGCCACGTCGTCGCCGGGGATGTCGAACGGGGTGCCGTCGGGCAGCACGCCACGGGCCGAGACGATGGCCACCTTGCCCTGGGTGAGCAGGGCCTCGTCGATCTTCAGCTCGGAGAAACCCCAGCCGCCGGCCTGCAGCGAGCGGCAGCGGCCTTCCACCAGGGACTCCAGGTAGCGGTCGTGCTGCTGGAAGTGCTGCGGACGCAGGAACATCCCCTCAGACCAGACCACTCGGTTGTTCCAGGACATGGACGAACTCTCCGTTATCTATTTGGCCGGCTCGGCGATGGGAGCCGGCGAGACGCTGATGGCATGGGCGCCGAATTTCACGCTGTAGGCGCTGGTCTGGTTCAGGGGCACGGTGATCACGTCCCGCCAGACCGCGCTGTCGAGCTCGCGGTAGCCGACGACGATGCCGAACTGGCGGGTGGCGTCATCGAGCTTGCGCTCCTGCATCTGCTTGTCGCCGGGCTTGACCAGCAGCTCGTCCTGGGCCACCAGGTCGGTGGACAGGGTGGCCTGGGTCTGTTCGACCAGGGAGAAGTAGTCGGCCCGGTTGAAGGCGGTGGCGCTCTTGAGCTCGAAGACCCGCACGCGCACCGGCGCACCCTGCCCGCCCGGGCCCGGGTTGACGTCGCTGGAGGCCTCGATGTGCAGCTGCACCACGGTGGGCGGCGGTGGCGGCGGTGGCTCGGAAGCACATGCGCCCAGAAGCGCTACTACGGCTACCAGTAGAATCCTTGGCATTTCGATTCGTCCTCAATGACTGCTGTTGTTCCGTGGGGCCGGCTGCCGGGCACCCAGTGGGTTGCCGGGTCAGTGCCCGCGAAGTCTGGCGCTGTGCTCCTCGTAGGCGCGGCTGAACTCGCGCCCGAAAAGATCCTGGAAGTCGTCTTCGGCCTCCCGCGAGATGCTCGCGTAGAGGTCGGTGAACAGCTCCCAGTACTGCGACTGCCGGGAGCCCGGCAGCAAGGCCGAGAGCCCCGAGGGCTTGCTCAGCCGCGCTTCCAGCACCGACGGCTCGAAGCGCTTGAGAATGTGCTTGATGGCCGCCTGCACGCCGGCCATCACCGCCAGCTGGTGGGCCTTGAGGTCGTCGAAGCTTTCGCCCACGGCCTGGTCCGGCGGCATGAAGGCGGCGTTGCCATGGCGCAATAGAAGCAGCAGCGCCTCGTCGACGTTGGGGGCGAACTTCAGCGGGTTGTTCTCCACCGGGCGGATCATGGTCTGCGCCATGCGGAACTCGCCCTTGAGGCTGGAGCGGGCGCGCAACACATCCACCAGCCCCTCCACCATCAGGCGGTAGCTGCGACCGATGGACTCCATCTGCGCCACCGCCTCGGCACGGTCGATGCGCAGCTGGCTCAGGCCTGCGCCCCGCAGGAAGGCGTCGAGCAGCGCACCGTCTTCATCGGCCGGGGCCGGCGCGGCAGCCGGCGTCGAGACCGCGGCGGCATGGGTGGCCTGCGCGGTGGGCGTCAGCGCTGGCGGCGCGGGAATCGGATTCGGCGCGACCGCGGCCACAGGGGGCGGGGTCGGCGCGACGGCCGGCTGGGCGAGCGGTTGGGGACTGGCGACGGGCGCCGGGATGGAGGTCGCCGCGGCGTCATGGCCGATGGGCGGATTGCTGAAGAAATCCGCCGGCAATTCGACCGCCACCGGCGCGGGCTCCAGCGGCGCGGCGGCAGTGGGCATCGGCACAGGAACGGCCGGCGCATGCTGTGGCGCGGGGCTGGTCAGGCCGAGGTCGGCGAAGGGGTCCCAGTCGGCGGGAATGGCCGGTGCGGCCCCGGCGGGTTCGGCGAATGCGGCCGGCGCAACCGACGGAATGGCAGCGGGCGGCGGCGTCGGCTCGAAGCTGGGGATCGGCGTCGGCGGACGGAAGTCATGGCGCTCGGCGGGCACGTGATCCGGGATGGACGGCGCGGCGGCCGGCGGCGGATTGAGGAAGTCGAACAGGTCGGGCTTGGTGTCCAGCGGCGAGCCGCCGCCCTGGATGTGGGCCATGGAGGCCGGCGGTGGCGCCAGCGGCTCGGGAATGGACGCGGCACCCGACTGGCGGCTCATCAGCGCGTCGAAGCTGCTGAACGGGTCGCCGCCGGTGCCGATCGGCGCGGCGCTCACCGGCTGCATGCTCATGCCCTGCACCTGGACGAGGATCTCGTACTCGCCGAGCTTGAGGATCTCGCCATCGATCAACGGTTCGCTGTTGCCGCGACGCAGGCGCACGCCCGACTGCGCGAGCATCACGCCGTTGGTGCTGGTGTCGGTCAGGTAGTAGGTGCCGTCACGGAACTGGATGGTGCAGTGCTGGCTGGAGACGAGGCGCTCGGGATCGGGAAGGACCCAATCGTTTTCGGCACTGCGGCCAATCCTCAACTCACCACGATCAAGCTCCACCTCGGGACGTTGGCCGGGGGTCAGCTTGTGATAACTGGTGATGGTCAAACGCAGTGGCATTGCGACTCCTTGCACTTCTCACTGTGGACGCGAGCACCGAGTCCCTTCGATGCCGTGCAACTTCGATCCGATCCCTGTTCTGCACGTGGCCCTTTGCCATACATATGTTCCTACAGGCGAACGGAAAATTTGCGTGGCTTTAGCCGAAATATCTTAGATCGAAAAAAGACAAAAATGACAGCCGAAAGAGGCTAGCGTGGACTGGTGCACATCTGTCGTTTGTGCTCTGGGATTGTCTTGACAAGGGCGAAATACGACCCCAAGAATGGAAAAGAGTTGCAGCGGGTGAAGCCATGAAATTGGCGTCATCGGAACGTTGATCCAAAGGACTGTGATCAGGCCGTGCGTTCACTCTGAATACAGCTTGCCCTCCCTCTGAGGCCTGACAAGGAGAACACCCACCGTGGTGGATGTGTCGCGTTTGCTATCCCCTGTTTCCGCTGAATCGCCCTGTGGTGATGACCTCGAATACGACGCTGCGTATCTCGAACTGGAACGTATTGCCCAAGGCCAGCCCGAGCGCCAGATGGGCGACTCCGTACTCCCTGCCGAACCCCCTGTGTGGCGCGATGTCCGCGAGCTCTCCAGCGAACTGCTGCAGCGCAGCAAGGACCTGCGCATCGCCAACTACTTCCTGCAGAGCAACCTGGCTCTCGAAGGGATTCCGGGACTCGCCCAGGGCCTGATCCTGGTGCGCGAGCTGCTGACCCAGTTCTGGGACGGCCTCTACCCGCAGCTCGATGCCGACGATGACAACGACCCCACCTTCCGCATCAACGCCCTCACCGGGCTGGCGGCGGAACCGGTGATACAACTGCTGCGCGAAAGCAGCCTGACCAGCTCGCGGGCCTTCGGCTCGGTGAGCGTGCGTGCCGCCCTCAACGCCCTCGACCTGCAGCGCTTCCCCAGTGAGACGCTGACGGCCGAGCAGCTGCAGGGTGCCTTCCGCGACAGCGACGATGCGCTCCTCGCAAGTACCCGCAACGCCCTGACCGATGCCCAGGCCGCCCTGGCCACCATCGAGTCGACCCTTTCCGATCGCGTGGGCTCGGCCCAGAGCGCCGACCTCGGAGCCCTCAAGCAGTTGCTGCGCCACGCCCTGCAGATCCACAAGGACCAGGCCCCCGGTGACGACGCCGGCGCCGACGAGGCCGCGGCAGGTGACGACACCGCCACGGACGCCGACGCCCCGGACTCCGCGCCGGCCGCTCGCGCCACGCCGCGCATCTCCGGCGAGGTGACCAACCGCGACGACGTGCTCAAGACCCTGGATCGCATCCTCGAGTACTACGCGCGCCAGGAGCCATCGAGCCCGGTGCCGATCCTGCTCAAGCGTGCCAAGACCCTGGTGACGGCGGATTTCGCAGCGATCGTGCGCAACCTGATCCCGGATGGGATGTCCCAGTTCGAGAATTTGCGGGGCCCCGAGTCCGAATAAGTGCACGGCACATTCGAAGCGGGTTCACGCATCCGTTACCGGCTAGCGGCCGATGACGCCAACACAGCCGCACAGGCAGCGAAGGAGGAGCACCATGGGTAGCACCAGCAGTCAGAAATTCATCGCACGCAACCGCGCGCCCCGCGTCCAGATCGAGTACGACGTGGAACTCTACGGCGCCGAGAAGAAGGTGCAGTTGCCCTTCGTCATGGGCGTGATGGCCGACCTCGCCGGCAAGCCGGCCGAGCCCCAGGCCGCCGTTGCCGACCGCAAGTTCCTGGAGATCGACGTCGACAACTTCGACTCGCGCCTCAAGGCCATGAAGCCGCGCGTCGCGTTCAACGTGCCCAACGCCCTGACCGGCGACGGCAACCTGTCCCTGGACATCACCTTCGAGAGCATGGACGACTTCAGCCCCGCCGCCGTGGCGCGCAAGGTCGACTCGCTGAACCAGCTGCTCGAAGCCCGCACCCAGCTCGCCAACCTGCTGACCTACATGGACGGCAAGACCGGCGCCGAAGAGCTGATCATGAAAGCGATCAAGGACCCGGCCCTGCTGCAGGCGCTGGCCAGCGCGCCGAAGCCGCAAGACAACGAGCCGCAAGCTTAAGAGGAAACCCAGATGGCCGAGTTGATGACCGACGCCGCGCCCCAGGCCGGCGAAGCGACCGAGCAGACCAGCGAGTTCGCCTCCCTGCTGCTGCAGGAGTTCAAACCCAAGACCGATCGCGCCCGTGAAGCGGTGGAAACCGCCGTGCGCACCCTCGCCGAGCATGCGCTGCAGCAGACCAGCCTGATCTCCAACGATGCGATCAAGTCGATCGAATCGATCATCGCTGCGATCGACGCCAAGCTCACCGAGCAGGTCAACCTGATCATGCACCACCCGGACTTCCAGCAACTGGAAAGCGCCTGGCGTGGCCTGCACTACCTCGTCAACAACACCGAGACCGACGAGCAGCTGAAGATCCGCGTGCTGAACATCTCCAAGGGCGAGCTGCACAAGACCCTGAAGAAGTTCAAGGGCACCGCCTGGGACCAGAGCCCGATCTTCAAGAAGCTCTACGAAGAGGAATACGGCCAGTTCGGTGGCGAGCCCTACGGCTGCCTGGTGGGCGACTACTACTTCGACCAGTCGCCGCCGGACGTTGAGCTCCTGGGCGAGATCGCCAAGGTCTCCGCCGCCATGCACGCGCCGTTCATCTCCGCCGCCTCCCCCACCGTGATGGGCATGGGTTCCTGGCAGGAGCTGTCCAACCCGCGTGACCTGACCAAGATCTTCACCACCCCGGAATACGCCGGCTGGCGTTCGCTGCGCGAGTCCGACGACGCGCGCTACATCGGCCTGACCATGCCGCGCTTCCTGGCCCGCCAGCCCTATGGCGCCAAGACCGACCCGGTGGAAGAGTTCGCCTTCGAGGAAGACACCGCCGGCGCCGACAGCAGCAAGTACACCTGGGCGAACTCCGCCTACGCCATGGCGGTCAACATCAACCGCTCGTTCAAGCTCTACGGCTGGTGCTCGCGCATCCGCGGCGTGGAGTCCGGCGGCGAAGTGCCGAACCTGCCGGCGCACACCTTCCCCACCGACGACGGTGGCGTGGACATGAAGTGCCCGACCGAGATCGCCATCTCCGACCGCCGCGAGGCCGAGCTTGCGAAGAACGGCTTCATGCCGCTGCTGCACAAGAAGAACACCGACCTGGCAGCCTTCATCGGCGCCCAGTCGCTGCAGAAGCCGGCCGAGTACGACGACCCGGACGCCACTGCCAACGCCAACCTGGCCGCGCGCCTGCCGTACCTGTTCGCCACCTGCCGCTTCGCGCATTACCTCAAGTGCATCGTTCGCGACAAGATCGGCTCGTTCAAGGAGAAGGACGACATGCAGCGCTGGTTGCAGGACTGGATCCTCAACTACGTCGATGGCGACCCCGCTCACTCCACCGAGACCACCAAGGCGCAGCACCCGCTGGCAGCCGCCGAAGTGGTGGTCGAGGAGATCGAGGGCAACCCGGGCTATTACAGCTCGAAGTTCTACCTGCGCCCGCACTACCAGCTCGAAGGGCTGACCGTGTCGCTGCGCCTGGTATCCAAGCTGCCTTCGGCCAAGGGGGCCTGAGGCGCGTCACTTTAAGCGCCTGCCAGGTGGCGGGCGCGTCTGACAAGGTGGCGAAAGCCACGAAGGAGGAAACATGGCTGTAGATATGTTCATCAAGATCGGCGACGTCGAAGGTGAGTCCGCCGACAAGACCCACGGCAAGGAAATCGACGTGCTGGCCTGGAGCTGGGGCATGTCCCAGTCCGGCAACATGCACCAGGGCGGTGGCGGCGGCGCCGGCAAGGTGAGCGTGCAGGACCTGTCGCTGACCAAGTACATCGACAAGTCGTCCCCGAACCTGATGATGGCCTGCTCCAGCGGCAAGCACTACCCGGAAGCCAAGCTGACCATCCGCAAGGCTGGCGGCGAGTCGCCGGTCGAGTACCTGATCATCACCATGAAAGAAGTGCTGATCTCCTCCGTCAGCACCGGCGGCAGCGGTGGCGAAGATCGCCTGACCGAGAACGTCAGCCTGAACTTCGCCCAGGTACAGGTCGACTACCAGCCGCAGAAAGCCGACGGCGCCAAAGACGGCGGCCCGGTCAAGTACGGCTGGAACATCCGCGAGAACGTCAAGATCTGATGCTCTCCCATCCGGGCCTGCGCGAGCGGGCCCGGGTGCGTTCCACGCCACCGGACCGACCATGGCCAGAGCCACCCCCGATACGCACGCCGCGACCCTCATCCCGTCGGTCGATGCCCGTGACGCTGCCCGGTGGAGCCCCGAGCGGGCCCCAGCGGAGAGCGCCACATCGAGCCCCTCCCTCCCCTCCCTTCGCGCAGCCCGGCTGCAGGCAGGACGACCATGACCGCCGAAGAACTACTGCGCGCAGGACGCGCCAACGAAGCCCTGAAATCCTTGCAGGACCAGGTACGTGCCCAGCCCTCCAACGCCGAGCTGCGGGTCTTCCTGTTCCAGCTGCTGGCGGTGCTCGGCCAGTGGAGCCGCGCGCAGAACCAGCTGAAGGTCGCCGGCGAGCTGGATGCCAGCACCCTGGCCATGGTGCAGACCTACCGCACCGCACTGGAATGCGAAGCCCTGCGCGCCGAGGTCTTCGCCGGCCGCCTGACCCCCGTGGTGCTGGGCGAGCCCGCCGAGTGGGTGGCGCCGCTGATCCAGGCGCTCAAGCATGACGCCGACGGCCAGCACGAAGCCGCCCAGGCCCTGCGCGACGCTGCCTTCGAAGCCGCACCCGCCGTGGCCGGCACCCTCAACGAGCAGCCCTTCGAATGGTTCGCCGACGCCGACCCGCGCCTGGGCCCGGTGCTCGAACTCATCGTCAACGGCCGCTACGTGTGGCTGCCGATGCACAACATCCAGAGCCTGGTCACCGAGGCACCCACCGACCTGCGCGACCTGGTCTGGCTGCCGGTGGAAGTCACCCTGGTCAACGGCGGCGCCACCGTGGGCCTGATCCCCAGCCGCTACCCGGGCAGCCAGGACGACGCCGACGGCGCCATCCGCCTGGGCCGCAAGACCGATTTCCTGGAAGACGGCCGCCCCCTCGGCCAGCGCCTGTTCGTCACCGACCAGGGCGACACCGCGCTGTTCGAACTGCGCAGCCTCGCCTTCGGGCATCCGGAGGCCTGAGCATGGCCGAGCTGACGCTGCAGGAACGTCTGCAACCCTCCCTCCTGGACCGGTTGACCGACGAGGACCCGAGCAACGCCAAGGAGAGCGTCGACAAGCGCGTGCTCTCCCTGTCCCAGCTCAAGGCGTCCGTCCTGCGCGACCTGGCCTGGCTGTTCAACACCATCGCGCCGCTCGACAGCGAGACCTCCGGCGAGATCCAGGCCGGCAACTCGGTGGTCAACTACGGCCTGCCGCCGCTGGCCGGGCACACCGCCTCCAGCGTCGACGTGCAGGCCATCGAGGCCCTGCTCACCGAGACCATCGCCGACTACGAGCCGCGCATCATCCGATCCACCTTGCGCGTCCGCGCCCAGCTGGCAGCCGACCAGATGAACCACAACGCCCTGTCCTTCGAGATCGAAGGCGACCTCTGGGCCGAACCCGTGCCCCTGCGCATGTTGCTCACCACCGACCTGGACCTGGAAACCGGACACGTGCAGATCGTCCCCGCCGACCTCCTGCGGAGGCGCAGCAAATGAACCCGCGGATGCTCGAGTACTACAACCAGGAGCTGCAGCACATCCGCGAGAGCGCTGCGGAGTTCGCCGGTGAATACCCGAAGATCGCCAGCCGCCTGACGCTTTCCGGCATCGACTGCGCCGACCCCTACGTCGAGCGCCTGCTGGAGGGTTTCGCCTACCTCACCGCGCGGGTGCAGCTGAAACTCGACGCCGAGTACCCCACATTCACCCACAACCTGCTGGAGATCGCCTACCCGCAGTACCTGGCGCCGACCCCGTCGATGACCGTGGTGCAGCTGCAGTCCGATCCCAACGAGGGCTCGCTGGCCAGCGGCTTCACCGTGGAGCGCAACGCCTCGCTGCGCGGCCTGCTGGGCACCGACGAGCAGACCGCCTGCGAGTACCGCACCTCTCAGCCGGTGACCCTGTGGCCGCTGGAAGTGACCAAGGTCGAATACTTCGGCAACCCCGCCTCGGTGCTCGGCCGCCTCGCCGCCTCCGAGCCCACGGCCAAGGCGGCGCTGCGCCTGCGCCTGCGCACCGGCGCCGGGCTGCCCTTCAGCGCCCTGCCCCTGGACAGCCTGTCGTTCTACCTGCACGGCGCCGACGAGCAGCCCTTCCGCCTCTACGAGCAACTGCTGGGCAACGCCTGCGCCGTGTTCGTCCAGGCCCCTGGCGGCGACTGGGTCGAGCGCCTGCCGCCGGAGAGCCTGCGCCCACGCGGCTTCGATGACGAAGACGCGGTGCTGCCGGTGGTTCCGCGCGCGTTCCAGGGCTACCGCCTGCTGCAGGAATACTTCGCCCTGCCCAACCGCTTCCTGTTCGTCGACGTGGCCAACCTGCGCCGCCCGGTGCAGCGCTGCGCCGGCCAGGAGCTCGACGTCATCGTGCTGTTCAACCGCCTCGACCAGAGCCTGGAGGGCAGCATCGGCACCGAGCAGTTCAAGCTGTTCTGCACCCCGGCGGTGAACCTCTTCCCGCGCCGCGCCGACCGCATCCACCTGAGCGACCGCGTGCACGAGCACCAGGTGATCGTCGACCGCACCCGCCCGCTGGACTTCGAGGTGCATTCGCTGACCGAGGTCAGCGGCCACGGCGCCGGCCCCGAGCAGCCGTTCCAGCCCTTCTATGCCGTGCGCGACCCCTCGCGCTACGGCCGCGAGCAGGCCTGGTACACGGTACGCCGCGAGCCCCGCGTGCTCTCCAGCAAGCAGCGTCGCAAGGGCCCGCGTTCCACCTACATCGGCAGCGAGACCTTCGTGTCCCTGGTGGACGCCAACCAGGCGCCCTACCGCCATGACCTTCGCCAGCTGGGCATCGGCGCGCTGTGCACCAACCGCGACCTGCCGCTGTTCATGCCGGTGGGCAACGGCCGCAGCGACTTCACGCTCGAAGACAGTGCCCCGGTGCTGTCCGTGCGCTGCCTGGCCGGCCCGAGCCGCCCACGTGCCAGCCGCGCCCACGACGCCAGCGCCTGGCGCCTGATCAGCCAGCTGTCGCTCAACTACCTGTCGCTGAGCCAGGAAGGCCAGGGCGCCGCCGCGCTGCGCGAACTGCTGCGCCTGTACGGCGACCCCACCGACCCGGCGCTGCAGATGCAGATCGAAGGCCTGCGCCAGGTCACCAGCAAGCCCTGCACGCGGCGCCTGCCGATGCCCGGTCCCATCGTCTTCGGCCGTGGCCTGGAGATCGGCCTGGAGTTCGACGAGAACGCCTTCCGCGGCACCGGCGTGTTCCTCCTGGGCGCGGTGCTGGAGCGCTTCCTGACACGCTACGTGTCGATCAACAGCTTCACCGAGACGGTGATGCGGACCACTGAACGGGGCGAGGTGATGCGATGGCGGGCGAAGCCCGGACGTCGTCCGAATCTGTGAACACCCTCGCGGCCATGGAGACCGCGCCCTGGAACTACGACTTCTTCCAGGCGCTGCGCCGTATCGAGTGCGAATTCCCCGAGCGCCCGCGCCTCGGCCATTCCGTGCGCCTGGCCGATGACCCGCTGCGCCTGGGGCAGAAGCCCGACTGCGGTTTCGCCCCCTCGACCCTCGCCAGCGTCGAGCACAACCCCGACGGCACGCCGCGCATCGAGCAGTACTTCTTCGGCCTCACCGGCCCCAACGGCCCGCTGCCGCTGCACCTGACCGAATACGCCCGCGAGCGCCAGCGCAACAACGCCGACGCCACCTTCAAGCGCTTCCTCGACGTCTTCAACCATCGCCTGCTGACCCTGTTCTATCGCGCCTGGGCCGAAGCGCGCCCGACCGTGAGCCAGGACCGCCCCGCCGACGACTACTGGTCGCCGCGCCTGGGCGCCCTCTCCGGCCGTGGCATGCAAAGCCTGATGGGCCAGGGGCCGATCGACGACGCCGCGCGCTACTACTTCACCGGCCACCTGGCCGCGCAGACCCGCTACCCCGATGGCCTGCGCAGCATCCTCGCGGAGTTCTTCGGCGTCCCCGTGGCCATCGAGGAATACGTCGGCCAATGGCTGGAGCTGCCCGAGTTCAGCCGCCTCGGCGCCCAGGCCAGCACCCTGGGCACGGACCTGTGCCTGGGCACCCACGTGTGGGATCGCCAGCACAAGTTCCGCATCCGCATCGGCCCGCTGGACCTGTCGCAGTACCAGCGCTTCCTGCCCGGCGGCGAGCTGTTCCACGAACTGGCCGCCTGGGTCGCCGAGTACCTGGGCGAGGAGCTGGACTGGGACAGCAACCTGGTGCTCAAGCGTGAGGAAGTCCCCCCCATGACCCTGGGCGGCAACGACCGCCTGGGCCTCAACACCTGGCTGGGCAAGCCCGCCGAGGACGCCGACGACCTGCTGCTGGCGGTGAGTCATTTGAGCCATGGTGAGTAATGTTGATGAGGCCATGCCTCGCTCTTTAGTGGGTCCCCGCGTGCGCGGGGGCCCACTGAACTAGCGAACCACTGAACAGACAACAACCGGAGCGCATGGAGCGCTCCAGACAGGACCAACCACACGGCCATCACTGCAAGCGTGCCGTCAGGAAAAGGAGAGCAAGATGAGCGAAATCAGTCGTGCCAAGCTGTTCGGGAAGCTGAACAGCCTCGCCTACAAGGCGATCGAAGCGGCCACGGTGTTCTGCAAGCTGCGTGGCAACCCCTACGTCGAGCTGGTGCACTGGTTCCACCAGATCTTGCAACTGCAGGACTCCGACCTGCACCAGATCATCCGCCAGTTCAACATCGAGCCGGCTCGCCTGGCCAAGGACATCACCGAGGCCCTGGATCGCCTGCCCCGTGGCTCGACCTCGATCACCGACCTGTCTTCCCATGTCGAGGAATCGGTGGAGCGCGGCTGGGTCTACGGCAGCCTGATGTTCGGCGAAAGCCAGGTGCGCACCGCCTACCTGGTGGTCGGCATCCTCAAGACCCCGAGCCTGCGCCACGCGCTGAGCGCCATCTCCCGCGAGTTCGACAAGATCAAGGTGGAAACCCTGATCGAGCGCTTCGACGAGATCGTCGGCAACTCCCCGGAGAACGCCCTGACCGCCACCGACGGCTTCAACGCCGGTGCCGCCCCGGGCGATGCCAGCGGCGCCATGGCCCCAGCGGCCATGGGCAAGCAGGAAGCCCTCAAGCGCTTCACCGTCGACCTCACCGAGCAGGCCCGCAGCGGCAAGCTGGACCCGATCGTCGGCCGTGACGACGAGATCCGCCAACTGGTGGACATCCTCATGCGTCGCCGCCAGAACAACCCGATCCTCACCGGCGAGGCCGGCGTGGGCAAGACCGCGGTGGTGGAAGGCTTCGCCCTGCGCATCGTCGCCGGCGACGTGCCGCCCTCGCTGAAAGACGTCGAGCTGCGCGCCCTGGACGTGGGCCTGCTGCAGGCCGGCGCCAGCATGAAGGGCGAGTTCGAGCAGCGCCTGCGCCAGGTGATCGAGGACGTACAGAGCTCGCCCAAGCCGATCATCCTGTTCATCGACGAAGCCCACACCCTGGTCGGTGCCGGTGGCGCCGCCGGTACGGGCGATGCCGCCAACCTGCTCAAGCCGGCCCTGGCGCGCGGCACACTGCGCACCGTCGCGGCCACCACCTGGGCCGAGTACAAGAAACACATCGAGAAGGACCCCGCCCTCACCCGCCGCTTCCAGGTGGTGCAGGTGGACGAGCCCTCCGAGCACCGCGCCATCCTGATGATGCGCGGCGTCGCCTCGACCATGGAGAAGCACCACCAGGTGCAGATCCTCGACGAGGCGCTGGAGGCGGCGGTCAAGCTGTCCCATCGCTACATTCCCGCACGCCAGCTGCCGGACAAGTCCGTGAGCCTGCTGGACACCGCCTGCGCCCGCGTCGCCATCAGCCTGCACGCCGTGCCGGCCGAGGTGGACGACAGCCGCCGCCGCATCGAGGCGCTGGAGACCGAGCTGGCCATCATCGGCCGCGAGCACGCCATCGGCGTCGCCATCGGCAGCCGCCGCACCGACGTGGAGAACGCGCTGGTCGAGGAACGCGCCCGCCTGGCCGGACTGGAAGAGCGCTGGAACGAAGAGAAGGCCCTGGTCGACGAGCTGCTGGCCACCCGCGCCAGCCTGCGTGCCGCCGCCGAGCCGGTGGACGGCACCAGCCGCGAGGCCGGCGCCGACGCCCCGAGCCTGAGCGAGGACGAACTGAACGGCCTGCGCACCAAGCTGGCCGACCTGCAGCAGCGCCTCACCGCGCTGCAGGGCGAGACGCCGCTGATCCTGCCGACCGTGGACTACCAGGCCGTGGCCTCTGTGGTCGCCGACTGGACCGGCATCCCCGTGGGCCGCATGGCGCGCAACGAGATCGAGACCGTGCTCAACCTGGGCACCCACCTGAAGAAGCGCATCATCGGCCAGGACCATGCCCTGGAAATGATCGCCAAGCGCATCCAGACCTCCCGCGCGGGGCTCGACAACCCGAGCAAGCCGATCGGCGTGTTCATGCTCGCGGGCACCTCGGGCGTCGGCAAGACCGAGACCGCGCTGGCCCTGGCCGAAGCCATGTACGGCGGTGAGCAGAACGTCATCACCATCAACATGAGCGAGTTCCAGGAAGCACACACCGTCTCCACCCTCAAGGGTGCCCCGCCCGGCTACATCGGCTACGGCGAGGGCGGCGTGCTGACCGAGGCGGTACGGCGCAAGCCCTACAGCGTGGTGCTGCTGGACGAGGTGGAGAAGGCCCACCCGGACGTGCACGAGATCTTCTTCCAGGTGTTCGACAAGGGCGTGATGGAAGACGGCGAAGGCCGGGTGATCGACTTCAAGAACACCCTGATCCTGCTCACCACCAACGCCGGCACCGACCTGATCGCCAGCCTGTGCAACGACCCCGAGCTGATGCCCGAACCCGAGGGCATCGCCAAGTCGCTGCGCGAGCCGCTGCTGAAGATCTTCCCGCCGGCGCTGCTGGGCCGCCTGGTGACCATCCCCTACTACCCGCTGACCGACGAGATGCTGAAAAGCATCACCCGCCTGCAGCTGGGCCGTATCAAGAAGCGCGTGGAGGGCTCGCACAAGGTGCCCTTCGACTTCGACGACAAGGTGGTGGACCTGGTGGTCTCGCGCTGCACCGAGACCGAGAGCGGTGGCCGCCAGATCGACGCCATCCTCACCAACAGCATGCTGCCGGACCTCTCCCGCGAGTTCCTCGGCCGCATGCTGGAAGGCCGCAAGGTCGAGAAGGTGACGGTGGGCGCCGAGAACGGCGAGTTCACCTACAGCTTCGATTGAAGCGATGCGGCGCGCCCCACGACGGGGTGCGCCGCCTGAATGTGGAAGGTTCCGGCGCGTCGGAACCCGGTAGTGACGCGTACAGCGCTAAGGACGTGTGGGATGGCGATTTCGCAACGGGCACGCATGGCCAAGGTCAGCAGCCCGCTGGGCGGCGATGCATTGCTGCTGGACAGGCTGGATGGCCATGAGGAGCTGGGACGGCTCTTCGACTACGAGCTGAACCTGATCTCGGAAGATCACTCGATCCAGCTCGATGCCCTGCTGGGCAAGCCCATGGGCGTTTCCCTGGAGCTGTCCGACGGCAGCCAGCGCTACTTCCATGGCATCGCCAGCCGCTGCAGCCAGACCGCCGGCAGCGGCCAGTTCGCCGGCTACCACGTGAGCCTCAAGCCCTGGCTCTGGTTGCTGTCGCGCACCTCCGACTGCCGCATCTTCCAGAACAAGACGGTGCCGGACATCATCAAGCAGGTGTTCCGCGACCTGGGCTTCTCCGACTTCGAGGACGCCCTCACCCGCACGTACACCGAGTGGGAATACTGCGTCCAGTACCGCGAGACCAGCTTCGAGTTCGTCAGCCGCCTGATGGAACAGGAAGGCATCTACTACTACTTCCGCCACGAGCAATCGCGCCACGTGCTGGTGCTCTCCGATGCCTATGGCGCCCACGCGCCGGTGGCGGGCTATGGCACGGTGCCCTTCTACCCGCTCTCGGACCAGATGCGCGAGCGTGACCACATCTACGACTGGTACCTGGCCCGCGAGGTGCAGCCGGGCTCGCTGTCGCTCAACGACTACGACTTCCAGCGTCCCAGCGCCCACCTGCAGGTGCGCTCCGCCGTCAGCCGTGCCCACAGCAACGCCGAGCTTCCGCTGTACGACTACCCCGGCGAATACACCCAGAGCCAGGATGGCGAGCAGTACGCGCGCAACCGCATCGAGGCGATCCAGACCCAGTACGAGCGCGTGCACCTGCGCACCAACGCGCGCGGCCTGGGCTCGGGGCACCTGTTCAAGATGACCGGCTACCCGCGCGCCGACCAGAACCGCGAGTACCTGATCGTCGGCGCCCGCTACCAGGTCAGCCAGGAGAGCTACGAGAGCGGCTCCGCCGGCGGCCCGCTGCAGTTCGAAAGCGCCCTGGACTGCATCGAGGCGCGCCAGCCCTTCCGCCCGATGCCCACCACCATCAAGCCCATCGTCCAGGGACCGCAGACCGCCATGGTCGTCGGCCCCAAGGGCGAGGAGATCTGGACCGACCAGTACGGCCGGGTGAAGGTGCACTTCTATTGGGACCGGCATGACCAGTCCAACGAGAACAGCTCCTGCTGGATCCGCGTATCCCAGGCCTGGGCCGGCAAGAACTGGGGCTCGGTGCAGATCCCGCGCATCGGCCAGGAAGTCATCGTCAGCTTCCTCGAAGGCGACCCCGACCGCCCGATCATCACCGGCCGCGTGTACAACGCCGAGCAGACCGTGCCCTACGAACTGCCCGCCAACGCCACCCAGAGCGGCACCAAGAGCCGTTCCAGCAAGGGCGGCACGCCGGCGAACTTCAACGAGATCCGCATGGAGGACAAGAAGGGCGCCGAACAGCTGTACATCCATGCCGAACGCAACCAGGACATCGCCGTCGAGCACGACGAATCCCACTGGGTCGGCCACAACCGCACCAAGAGCGTGGACAACGACGAACTGGCACGCATCGGCCAGGACCGCACCCGCGCGGTGAAGCGCAACGACACCCTGATGGTGGGCGGCGCCAAGGCCGACAGCGTGAGCACCCAGTACCTGATCGAGGCCGGCGCGCAGATCCGCCTGGTGTGCGGCAAGAGCGTGCTGGAGTTCAACGCCAGCGGCGAGATCAACATCTCCGGCACCGCGTTCAACCTCTACGCCAGCGGCAACGGCGCCATCGACACCGGCGGTCGCCTCGACCTCAACTCCGGCGTCGCCAGCGAGGTTCCGAGCAAGGGCAAGGGCATCAAGGGCACCATCGACGCCATGGTCAAGGCACTGTTCCCGCCGCCCAAGGCCTGAGGAAAACGGTGTGCCTTTGTGGGAGCGAATTCATTCGCGATGCGATGCCCCTGGCCACTCCGTTGGTGGATGGGAAAAGCGCCATCCACCCTACGCCCCGCATCCAACGCACGCACCATCCGTAGGGGCGAATTCATTCGCCCAAGGGCAACGGAGTTGCCCCGAGGGAGCCCAGCCCGCCCCTGGCCACAAGGGAAAAACGGTGTGCCTTTGTGGGAGCGAATTCATTCGCGATGCGGTGCCCCTGGCCACTCCGTTGGTGGATGAAAAAAGCGCCATCCACCCTATGCCCCGCATCCAACGCACGCACCATCCGTAGGAGCGAATTCATTCGCGATGCGGTGCCCCTGGCTACTCCGTTGGTGGATGAAAAAAGCGCCATCCACCCTACGCCCCGCACCCCACGAACGTGTCGATGCGGGCGCTCGTCAGGCGGTGGCCGGCACGAAGTCCGGGCCACCGAGCTTGTCGCGCACGGTGACGGCGGTGCGCAGCAGCGGGGTCCACATGCCGTCGGGGCTGTTCCAGGCGGCGCCGGCCCAGCGGGTATCGGCTTGCAGGGCGGCCTTGTTGGCTTCCAGCTGGCGTCGCAGGGCGACCGCCACCCCGCCCATGTCCACCTCGAACAGATCGCCATAGGGCCCTTCCGGCTGGGCGCGTTTCTTCGCCAGGCAGAAGCGGTAGTACCAGACCCAGTCATGGGCCAGGTAGATGGCGCGGTTGCGGTCCGGGTAGGTGGCGAGGATCTTGAGCAACGCCGCGACGAAGCGCTGGGGGAAGGCCGGGTCGCGGGTCTCGCGCCAATAGGGCACCACCAGTTGGTCGAAGGCGGCGACCACGTTCTGCGGCTCGTCGTTGTCGCTGCGCGCTTCGAGGAAATAGAACGGCTCGCCCACCAGGAAGCGGTCCAGTTCGTCGTTGGCCAGGGCGAGGAGCAGGACGTTGTCCAGTTTCTGATTCATTGGATTCTCACGACGTCATGGGCCGACTTCAGTACGTTGATGTCGTTTCCGTGGTTGATGGCGACATTATCCAGCACCGCTTCGCGCATGCCACCCGGGTGGGTCAGGCCGCCGGGGCGCCAGAGCGAGTTCACCCCGCCCTCGTTGCCGGTGGGCATGAGCACCTTGGGGTTTTCCACCTTGAGCATGTAGATCTCCTTGCCCGCCAGGGAGCCGGGATCGTACCCCAGCGCCGACTCCAGCACGGAGACGTCGCCGGTTTTCTTGTACTGGGCCACCACCGAGGACAGGTCGGAGTCGGCCATGACGAACTTGTTCGGGTTGAAGGCAGCGTATTTCGGGTTGGCGATGTCGTCCGCCGTGAACAGGAAGGCGCCACCTTCGTCCTTGAAGGTCTTCAGGTGCTTGTCGATATAGGGCTGCTCCAGGTAGTCGCTCGGTGGCGGCCGCGATCCCTTGGGGATGCCCATGATGTCCGCCTCGGTGACGCCGGCCTTGTAGGCAGGCGTACGCGTGGCCGGCGTCGGCTTGCCCAGGCGCGCCATCTTCGGCCCCAGGCCGAGCATCGCCATGCCGGCCACGCCCTGCAGCAGGTCGCGGTAGCCGGGGCCGAGGCGGTCGCCCAGGTCACCCAGCAGCTCCATGCCGCCGAAGATGGCACCACCGATCAGCACGGTAGTGGCCAGCGCGGCCAGGCCGGCCATGGCCGCGACCACCAGGCCGACGCCCAGGGCAGCCAGGCCCAGGGCCTCCAGCCCCGTGTGCATCCAGCCCTCGATGTCCAGCACGAAGGCGACCCGCTCGGTGGGGCCGCCGATGAAGGTGTTCTCGCTGCCGCTCTTGATGTGCGCGCCACAGACCATCTTGCTGGTGATGCGCGCCGCCGGCTTGCCGTTGATGTAGACGGTGGCGCTGCCCTCGGCGATGGTCACCTCGAACGGCCAGATGGGGTGGTTGCACGGCAGCCCGCTGCAGGAGGACGAGGCATCCTCCCCCGCACGCATGGAGGCGCGGAGGTTGATGAAGACGTTCGGGCTGCCCCGTATCAACGCCCCCGTCGTCGGCTCCGGCAGGTTGAAAATGGTGTTCAGGCCCTTGAGGATCTGGAACATCGAGAGGCCGCCGCCGGCGATGGAACCGGCCATCACCGCCAGGGCCACGCCGCCGGTGGCCGCCGTGGCGGCGATCACCGCCGCACCGATCAGCGCCCCCGCCACCGCGCCGGCCACCATGGCCGCCACGCCGAATCCGTGGGCTATCTCGTCGCCTAGGCGTGCCGCTGCCTGTGCATCCATGAGGTACGTCTACGTCCTTGCTGCGGGGCGCCTCGCGGCGCTCGGATCAGGCTGCCGGGGGCAGCGGTTTGAAGGTCTGCATCGCCTGTTTCCAGGCCGGCTCGTGGTACGGCAGGTCCTGGGGCGTGGTGGTCAGGGTGGCGATCAGCACCAGGGCACGGTGTTCGATGAACACCTGGCGCAGCATCAGCTGGCGCCCTTCGCGCTGCCAGGTGTAGTCCAGCAGCACCGCGGGCGAGCCCTGGATGTTGATGTCCCACTGCTTGATCAGGGCGAAGCCCGGCAACTGCTGGCGGGCGTTGGACAGCTGCTGGGCGATGTAGTCGGCGAAGGGCGCATCGCCCTTGCTGGGGTCGCGGCTGATGACGAAGCTGGCTTCCTTGGCGGGCCCGGTCGCGGGCAGCTTGAAGATGTTGATGCTCTGGTCCTGCCAGGAGTCCGGAATATCCAGATCCGCCTCGTGGAGTCGGTAGAGAGTCACTGCTGAAGGCCTTCCCTAGTCTGTATCGCGCATTAGCGGGTCGTCGAATACCTCGCCGCGACCCGGGGGTGCGTGTTCGACAACTGGTGAGGCGAAAAATTTTCGGGGAACGCGAAACAAACATCAAGGAGCAAGGCCGCTGGATATGCCTCAGGTCTCGATTTATCTGTGTGGGAAGCGGCCTGTCGGGTTTCCCACGACCGACCAGGGAGCAGGTCGGGTGGGAGCGGATTCATCCGCGATGGGGCGCGATAGGCGCTGGAGGTCTTTTCGCGAGTAAAAATCCACGTTTTTAGAGCGTGGCTTTGCTTTTGGTCCCCTATGAAGAGGGTGCAATCAGACCTCGAAACATGCAGCCGCCGCTTACTCCGGACGTAGGGTGTGCTGCGCGCACCTCGGACTCGCCGGAAGCACCGCGCGGAGGTGCGCACGGCACACCCTACGACACGCGTTCATCCTGCAGGGCTCTCAATTCACATCGTCACAGGCAGAGCCGATGACTCATGACCGCGACCTAAGGACGTGGTTTCCCAAGTTCAAATGAATTCGCCCCTACGGGCCGGCCGGAATCGCGAGGTCAGCCCTGGGCTTCCAGCACCTGCAACGCCCGGTGGTACTTGGCCACCCGCGCCAGGTCCTTGTCGTCCAGGTGCGGCAGGCGCGAGACGTCGAGGTTGTCGCGGATGTCGGCCAGCTTGACCCGGCGGGCCAGCGGGTTGGGGCAGATGCGCTCGATGAAGGCCTCGTAGCCTTCGCCCTCGCGCTTGCTCAGGCAGTCGATGGCGGCCAGCACCGGCTCGGGGATGCCGAGGGCGCGCAGGTCATCGAGGGTTACGCCTGCGTCTTCCACCACGTCGTGGAGCACCGCGACCATCTGCGACTCGGCATCGTCGAAGCGCAGCATCAGGCGCAGGGGATGGAGGATATAGGCCTTGCCGGCCTTGTCCCGCTGGCCGGCGTGCACACGGCAGGCCAGCGCGATGGCACGTTCGAGGGTGTCGTTCATGGGGGCTCCAGGGCTCGGGCAGGCGGCGAGCATAGCACCGGCCCTCATCCACCCGGCCGTTGCGAATGTGAACCCCGTCCAGAAGTGGGGACGCCGGCGGGCGCTCGCTCATCCGCTCTCTGGACAGCGGAGCCGCTCTGCACTACAACAATCGCCGGCGAGAATCCTGCCGCCCGATCGGCAAGGTTGTTTCCCGTCACCCCGAATGGATTCGCGGATATCGGAAAAAGCGCCCGGGACGAGCGTCGTCTGCTAATACTTCGACCCAGGTTTCCCCGGAAATCCCGGCCTGCCCGCCCCGCGTCGATCCCCTGGCGCCGGCTCGTTGGCGGTTCGCTCCGATCCCAGTGGTACACGAGGCAAGGACAGCATGGCAATCACACAACAGGCCCGCATGGCCAAGGTCAGCAGCCCGCTCGGGCCCAACGTCCTGGTCCTTGACCGGCTCGATGGCCATGAGGAACTGGGGCGGCTCTTCGACTACGAGCTGAGCCTGGTTTCGGAAAACTACGCCATCAAGCTCGACGCCCTGCTGGGCAAGCCCATGGGCGTGTCCCTGGAGCTGCCCGACGGCAGCCAGCGCTACTTCCACGGCATCGCCTGCCGCTGCAGCCAGACCGCCGGCACCGGCCAGTTCGCCGGCTACCAGATCAGCCTGCGCCCCTGGTTCTGGCTGCTGTCACGCACCTCCGACTGCCGCATCTTCCAGAACAAGACGGTGCCGGACATCATCAAGCAGGTGTTCCGCGACCTCGGCTTCTCCGACTTCGAGGATTCGCTGTCACGCTCCTACCGCGAGTGGGAGTACTGCGTGCAGTACCGCGAGACGAGCTTCGAGTTCGTCAGCCGCCTGATGGAACAGGAAGGCATCTACTACTACTTCCGCCACGAAAAGGAGCGCCACGTGCTGGTGCTCTCCGATGCGTATGGCGCGCACAAGTCGGTGGCCGACTACGCCTCCGTGCCCTACTACCCGCTCGAAGACCAGATGCGCGAGCGCGACCACATCTATGACTGGCACCTGGCCCGCGAGGTGCAGCCGGGCTCCCTGGCGCTCAACGACTACGACTTCCAGCGCCCCAGCGCGCGCCTGGAGGTGCGCTCCACCGTCTCCCGCCCCCACAGCAACGCCGAGCACCCGCTGTACGACTACCCGGGCGAGTACGTGCAGAGCAAGGACGGCGAGCAGTACGCACGCAACCGCATCGAGGCGATCCAGACCCAGTACGAGCGCGTGCACCTGCGCACCAACGCGCGCGGCCTGGGATCGGGGCACCTGTTCAAGATGACCGGCTACCCGCGCGACGACCAGAACCGCGAATACCTGATCGTCGGCGCCCGCTATTCCATCAGCCAGGAAAGCTACGAGAGCGGCGCCACCGGCGGCGTGCTGCAGTACGAAAGCGCCCTGGACTGCATCGAGGCCTCCCAGGCCTTCCGCCCGATGCCCACCACCATCAAGCCCATCGTCCAGGGCCCGCAGACCGCCATGGTCGTCGGCCCCAAGGGCGAGGAGATCTGGACCGACCAGTACGGCCGGGTGAAGGTGCACTTCTATTGGGACCGCCACGACCAGTCCAACGAGAACAGCTCGTGCTGGATGCGCGTGTCCCAGGCCTGGGCCGGCAAGAACTGGGGCCATATCCAGATCCCGCGCATCGGCCAGGAAGTCATCGTCAGCTTCCTCGAAGGCGACCCCGACCGCCCGATCATCACCGGCCGCGTGTACAACGCCGAGCAGACCGTGCCCTACGAACTGCCCGCCAACGCCACCCAGAGCGGCACCAAGAGCCGCTCCAGCAAGGGCGGCACGCCGGCGAACTTCAACGAGATCCGCATGGAGGACAAGAAGGGCGAGGAACAGCTCTTCATCCACGCGGAGAAGAACCAGGACATCGAGGTCGAGAACGACGAGACCCACTGGGTCGGCCACGACCGCACCAAGACCATCGACCACGACGAGACGGTGCACGTGAAGCACGACCGCACCGAGACCGTGGACAACAACGAGACCATCACCATCGGCGTCGACCGCACCGAGAAGGTCGGCAACAACGAGAAGATCACCATCGGCGTCAACCGCACCGAGGACGTCGGCAGCAACGAGACCATCACCATCGGCGCCAACCGCACCGAGAAGGTCGGCAGCAACGAGAACATCACCATCGGCAGCAACCGCACCGAGAGCGTGGGCAGCAACGAGAACATCACCATCGGCAGCAACCGCACCGAAAGCGTGGGCAGCAACGAGAACATCACCATCGGCGCCGACCGCACCGAGAGCGTGGGGGCCAACGAGCAGGTGGACATCGGCAGCAACCAGACCACCAGCATCGGCAAGAACGAGTCGCGCAGCATCGGCCAGAACCGCAGCACCGACGTCGGCCAGAACGACAGCGTCGACATCGGCAAGAGCTTCTCGCTCAACGCCGGCGACTCCATCAGCCTGGTCACCGGCTCCGCCAGCATCACCATGAAGAAGGACGGCACCATCGTCATCCGTGGCAAGAACATCACCATCGACGGCTCCGGCGCGATCAACATCAAGGCCAGCAGCAACGTCGTGGTCAAGGGTCAGAAGATCCTGCAGAACTGAGCCCGCGCTCGGTCAGGGAGTACAGAGCATGACAGTCCAGATCCACACCCCCGCCGCCACCCGCCTCGATGGCGTGGTGATCGGCATCCTCCTCGACGTGCCCGAGGCCTCCAGCCCGGTGGTGGCCTTCCCCGGCTGCCCGTCGGAGACCGGCATCGCCGCGACCACCACCACGGTGCTCGCCCGCGAGGACATCGGCACCCAGGTGGCGCTGATGTTCGTCGGCGGCGACCCCGCCCTGCCCCTGGTGATCGGCCGCATCCAGCGCCTGCCGGAGACCCGCAGGGAGCCGGCGGTGGCGCACATCGACGGCGAGCGCCTGGAGTTCTCGGCCGAGCGCGAGATCGTCCTGCGCTGCGGCAAGGCCAGCATCACCCTGACCCGCGAAGGCAAGGTGCTGATCAAGGGCGCGTACCTGTCCAGCCGCTCCTCCGGGGTCCACCGCATCAAGGGCGGTTCGGTGCAGATCAACTGACAGAGCCGCATACATGGAATTGCTCAACGCCACCCGCCTGACGGCCGCCTACACCCAGGGCCTGGCCCCCGACGGGCGCGAGTCCCTGGTGGTGGTCGCCAAGGGCACCTTCGACCTGCCGCTCGATGGCAGCGAGGCGCGCCTGGCCGAAGTCCAGCGCCCGCTGCTGATGGCCGACGAATACGTCGGCGAGCCCGGCCTCTCGGCACCGCGCCAGGAAATGGACTTCGCCCCGGTCAAGCCCTTCTGCGACGTGCTGGTGATGGGCAAGGCCCACGCCCCCAACGGCCGCCCCGCCACCCAGATCACCGCCGGCATCCGCGTCGGCCGGGTCAGCAAGGCCTTCAGCGTGCTCGGCCCGCGCCAGTGGCAGCCGGGCATGCTCGGCGCCAGCCCCGGCGTCCCGCAGCCCTTCCTCGAGCAGGACATCGGCTACGCCCACGCCTTCGGTGGCCGCCACGCCATGGCCGACCGCCCGGACTTCGCCGAGACCTACCTGCCCAACCCGGCCGGCATCGGCTGGTACCCCAGGAGCGCCGGCACCGCCGGGATCGTCGGCATGCCCATGCCCAGCACCGAAGCCCTGGGCCAGCCCATCGACAGCCCGCACGGCGACTTCACCCCCATGGCCCTCGGCCCCATCGGCCGCCACTGGCCACCGCGCATCGGCTACGCCGGCACCTATGACGAGGCCTGGCTGGCCGACCACTTCCCCTTCCTGCCGCCGGACTTCGACACCCGCTACTACCAGGCCGCCCCGCCGGACCAGCAGACCGAGTACCTGCAGGGCGGCGAGGACGTGCTGCTGCTCAACCTGACCCGGCAGGAACGCGCCGGCTTCAAGGTGCCGAGGATGCAGGTGCCGGTGACCTTCTTCCTGAAGAAGGGTGGCCACGAGACGGTGCAGGCGGTGATCGACACGCTGGTGGTGGACACCGACGCCGGCAAGGTCGAGATCACCTGGCGCGCGAGCCGGGCGTTGAGGCGGAACATGTTCGAGATGACGCAGGTGCTGGTAGGCGAGAAATCACGAGCCTGGTGGCGCGCCAAGGCCCTTGGCAAGGACTACTACCCGTCACTTGCGTCGCTGGCCGCTGCCCGGGACTTCGATGCGCAGGAGCAATCTCAATGACCAGCTTCTGCGTACTCGGCTCCGGCATGGTGACGGCTGTCGGCCAGGACTCGCCCTCCAGCTGTGCGGCCATTCGCTGTGCCATCGACAACTTTCAGGAGACCCGCTTCATGGACAGCGGGGGCGAATGGCAGATCGGCTCGACAGTCCCTCTGGAACAGCCCTGGCGAGGCCGGGTCAAGCTGGTCAAGATGGCCGCCAGGGCGATAGCCGAGGCGGTACGCAGCGTGCCAGGCTGCCAACCCGAGCAAACGCCGCTGCTGCTGGGTCTGGCCGAGGCCGAGCGTCCCGGCCGGTTGGCGAACCTCGATATCAGTCTGCTGCAAGACATCCAGCGAGAGCTCGGCATCGAGTTTCATGAAGCATCCAGTGTTATCGCACGGGGCAGGGTCAGCGGCGCCGTGGCGCTGCTCAACGCCCGCAAGCTCCTCGCAACGGGGCATCGCTACGTACTGGTTGCCGGTGTCGACTCCTTTCTCGATGCATCGACACTGTCGTCCTATGACAAACGGGAACGCTTGCTGACCAGCCGCAACTCCAACGGTTTCATACCCGGTGAAGGAGCTGCCGCTGTCGTACTTGGCCTACCACGCCTCGATGACAAGCCACAGCTGGCCTGCATCGGCCTGGGTTTTGGCATCGAGCAGGCCCACATCGAAGCGCAAGACACGCCGTTGCGAGCCGAAGGCCTTACACAGGCCATCCGGGCCGCTCTCGCCGAAGCGGGCTGCGGCCTCGAAAGCATGGACTACCGGCTGACGGATCTATCCGGGGAGCAGTACTACTTCAAGGAAGCGTCCCTGGCGATGAGCCGGAACCTGCGGGTGCGCAAGGAGTTCTTCGATATCTGGCATCCGGCGGACTGCATCGGAGAGTGCGGCGCGGCCATCGGCCCTGCAATGCTTTCAGTTGCACTGGCCGCCTCGCGCAAAGGCTATGGCGAAGGCCCCAATATCTTCTGCCACCTGGGCAACGATGCGGGACAACGTGCCGTCGTCCTCTTGAGCTACCAACATGTGAGGGCTGCCTGATGGCCAACCAGGTTTTCGCCAACAACATGGAAGTGTCCTGCAAGTCGGCAAGCGGCAAGTCCATCGCCTGCTTCCCCGACGTCTGCTTCACGCCTCCGCAGGCGCCGCCCACACCCACCGGCGTGCCCATCCCCTACCCCAACACCGGGATGGCCAGCGACACGACCAATGGCACTCGCACGATCAAGATCACCGGCAAGGAAGCGATGCTCAAGAACAAGAGCTACTTCAAGACCAGTACCGGTGACGAAGCGGGCTGCGCACCGAAGAAAGGAGTCGTCACCAGCAAGATAAAGGGAAAGGTCTACTACACAGCCTGGTCGATGGATGTGAAGTTCGAGGGTGAGAACGTAGTCCGCCACATGGACCTGATGACACACAACCATGCATCGATGCCCGGCAACACACCGACCTGGCCCTACCTCGACGAGATGGCCGTGTCCAAGGAAGAAGGCCCCTGCAAGGACGACATCAAGAAGGAAAAGGAGGCGTGCAAGGAATTCACCCCGCACAAGGCGGACGGGCCGAGCCCCTGCCCTCCCGATGGCAAGCCCTCGACCAAGGATGAAGCCGACGCCTATGCGGACAAGACTGCCGCCAAGGAGTGCCTTCGGGCCCGCCGCTGCCAGTTGAGCCCTTATGCACCTACTGGGAAACAGCCCGGTTGCTGCCCGGGTCAGACCGGGCACCACGTGGTGGAGGCCGGCTCGTTCTACAACGTGGGGCGAGGCGGCTCGAACTCGACGGCTATCGAGGGGACCGCGAACTACAACGCCGACAAGGCACCTTGCATCTGCGTGGAAGGCTGCAACCAGTACCACGGCACTCACGGGCTGATGCACACCTACCAGAGCACCGCCGCGCTCAACAGCGGAGCCACCACCCAGGCCCTGCCACTTGAAGGCGGGAAGCAGACTTCCGTCGTCAGCCTCACCTACAAGCAGGCAAAGACATTCGGTGTCGATGCAGTAGGCAAGAGCTTCCCGGAGTCCAAGTGCGATCCCGCCTGCCTTGAGGCGCAGCTGGACGCTTACCACAACAAACAGGGCATCGACGACTCGACGCAGTGTCGCTCCATTGCCACCGGTTACAAGGGAGACGAAGCAGAGAAGGCAGCCAATGCCGCCGTCGTAGCTCGCTCGTCCCGCCTCGCTGCCGCATCCGCATCCGCACCGAGCGGCCGATAATTTCTTGGGAGAAATTGATGACTCTAGGACTCAACACCAGACACACCTACGTATCCGGCTGCGTGCGCTATCACGACCTGGCCTACACCGCTTCGCAGGACGACGCCGTACCGGCGGATGTGGAACACAGTCACTTCCATGAGATCGATGGCAGCAAGCTTGGTTACATCGGTGCAGTGACCTGGGCCACGGCCAGCATGGCGGTGAGCAAATTCCCCCATGAGCAAATGATCGCCATGTCGGCCCACGGTGAGGTGAAGCTGTTCGGCAGTGGGAAGCAGAGCGACGAGCAGATCACCACTCCCGATGGTTCTCCGGAAACGCGAGGGCTGCTCAGAAAGCTGCGCACCATCGAGAACCGCACGTACGCCGTCGGCATGGGGCGCCAGGTATATCGCCGCGAGAACGAAAACGACTGGCGTTGCCTCGACCGGAACATTCGCCCTGCCATCGGAGAGGTCAAGGGCTTCGAGTCCATCGACGGCTTCTCGGCTTCGGACATCTACGCGGTGGGTTGGGATGGCGAGATCTGGCATTTCGACGGACAGGATTGGGATCAGAAAAGCAGTCCGACCAACGTCGTGCTGACCAATGTCCTCTGTGCCGGAGACGGCAATGTCTACATCGCGGCTCGTCAGGGACTGCTGATCCGCGGCCGTGGTGACAGCTGGGAGAGCATCGAGCACGAAAGCATGGACGAGGATATCTGGGACCTCGCCTGGTATGGCGAGTCCCTTTATCTGTCGACGTACAGAGGCTTGTTCAAACTGGCAGGCGACAAACTGGTACCCGTCGACTTCGGTGCTGACAAGGCCTGGACCACCTATCACCTGAGCGCCGCCGATGGCGTGCTCTGGTCTTTCGGCAAGAAAGACGTAATGGCCTTCGACGGCCAGACGTGGACCCGGATCGACTGATGATCCCCATCGTCCTCGAGCAGCACGCCGAAGAGGCCGGCTTCCTCGCCGGCCTGCGCGACTACGCCGTGCGCGCACCGCACTACGACCTCAAGCACCTGCAGACCCTGGATGGCCGCATCGAGGCGCACCTGGACGGGCTGCTGATCGCCGGGCTCCAGGGCCTGGACCTGTTGCTCAAGGAGCTGCATCCGCTGGCCACCGGCGAGGTCTTCGCCGCCACCGCGCTGGCCTTCCTGGCCGGCAACGGCCCGGCGCTGTCCACACTCGCCGAGCACCTGCGCAAGGCGCCCGACGGCGAGCGGGCCTTCACCGCCGCCCTCGGCTGGCTGGAGTGGGAAAAGGTCGAGCCCTGGATCGAACGCCTGCTCTCATCCCAGGAACCGCTGTTCCGCCGCCTGGGCCTGGCCGCCTGCGGCATGCACCGCCGCGACCCGGGCCCCGCGCTGATCGCCGGGCTCTCCCATGCCGACCCGGGCGTGCTGGCCCGTGCCGCGCGCACGGCCGGCGAGCTGCGCCGGCGCGACCTGATGCAGACCATCCGCGCCCACCGCCTGCATGCCGACGAGGCGGTGCGCTTCTGGGCCAACTGGGCGACGGTGCAGATGGGTGACGAAGAGGCCCTGGGCCCGTTGCGCCTGCTGGCCGAACAGCAGGGCGTGTTCCGCCTGCGGGCACTCGATACCCTGCTCTGCTGGCAACCTCGCGAAGCCAGCATCGCCTGGCTGCGGGGGCTGATGCAGAGCCCCGAGCACCGGCGCCTGGTGATCCAGGCCACCGGCCTGTTCGGCGACCCGGTGACGGTGCCCTGGCTGATCCAGCAGATGCGCGAGCTGCCCTATGCCCGCGTGGCCGGCGAAGCCTTCACCCTGATCACCGGGGCGGACCTGGCCGAGCTGGACCTGGAGCTGAAGGTGCACCCCGACTACGACGCCGGGCCCACGGACGACCCCGAGGACCCGAACGTGGAGATGGACCCGGACACCGACCTCGCCTGGCCGGACCCGGCGCGGGTGGAAGGCTGGTGGCAAGCCAACCAGGAGCGCTTCACCAGGGGCAGCGGCTACCTGCTGGGCCAGCCCCTGAGCGAAGCACGCTGCCTCGAGGTGCTGCGCACCGGCTACCAGCGCCAGCGCATCGCCGCCGCCTGCGCCCTGGCCCGCTACATCCCGACCCGACCGCTGTTCCCCACCAGCGCCCCGGCCTTGCGCCAGCGCCAGCTGCTGGGCGCCTGACCCGGCACGGGGTCAGGCCTTCAGGAAGCGCAGGATCGATTCGACGATCATTTCCTTGTGACGCGCCTTCACATCGGCCTCGTTGAGGTCGATGGCGAAGATCGCGCCCAGGGTGTGGCGGTTGGAAACGCGGTAGAAGCAGAACGACGACATCAGCAGGTGCACGTCCATGGCCTGCACACCGGCCCGGAAGGCACCCGCCTCGACGCCACGCCGGAGGATGTCGTCGAGGCTGGTGAGGATGGTGACGTTCAGCGAACCGATGGCATCGGACTCGCGGATGTACTGCCCGTGCTGAATGTTCTCGATGCTGACGATGCGCACGAAGTCGACGTTGCGGTCGTGGTGGTCGAAGGTGAACTCGACCAGGCGGCGGATCGCCTCGCGCGGTTCCAGCTCCGCCAGGTGCAACTGCGCCTCGGTGTGGCGGATGTCGCCGTAGAGCTTCTCCAGCACCCGCAGGTAGAGCTGCTCCTTGCTCTCGAAGTAGTAGTAGATCATCCGCTTGGACGTCTGGGTGCGCTCGGCGATGGCATCGACGCGGGCACCGGAGAGGCCCTGCTGGACGAATTCGACGACGGCCGCCTGGAGGATGTTCTCGCGGGTCTTCTCCGGGTTGTTCTTGCGGCTCTTGCGGGGTGTCTCGACGGGCAGATCAGCGGTGATGGTCATACGGGACTCAGGCCAATGCATACCGGCCGGATTATGGGCCGGTCGCCTTCCCGAAGGAAGCGCGGCCGGCCCATCGGCAGGAGCCGCCTACGGGCCCTGGCCGGAACGTCATGGCCGGGCTATCAGGCCGATCTCAACGCCCCATCACCGGCTCAGAGCTTCGCCTGGCGCACAGCACCGCTGCGCGCCTTGGCCATGGCCGCCAGGCGCACCGCGACGTTGGCCGCACCGTAGCCGACATAGCCGCCCTTGCGCTGCAGCAACTCGAAGAAGAAGCGCCCCTCGAAGGGCTCGGTGTAGACGTGGAACAGCTCGCCCCCCTGCGCATCGCGGTCGTAGAGCACGTTGTAATAGGCCAGCTCGCTGAGGAACTCGTCGTCGAAGTCGAAGCGCGCGGCCAGGTCGTCGTAGTAGTTCAGGGGGATGTCCAGCAGCGGCACGCCGGCGTCCTTGGCCCGGGCGATCTCGGCGAACAGGTCGTCGCAGGCGAAGGCGATGTGGTGCACGCCCGAACCCCGGTAGCTGGATAGCGCGTGGGAGATGGCGGTGTTGCGGTTCTCCGAGATGTTCAAGGGCAGGCGCACGGTGCCGCAGCGGCTGCGCAGCGCACGGCTCTTCACCAGGCCGTAGGGGTCGGGCAGCACCACCTCGTCGTCGGCCTCGAAATCCAGCAGGCCCTTGTAGAACAGCACCCAGCTGTCGAGCCCGTCGGCCGGCAGCGCCATGGCCATGTGGTCGATGCGGGTGAGGCTGCCGCCGGGCCGTGCGGTGGCGTCCAGGCGGAAATCGCTGTCGTAGATGGTCTGGCCCGGGACGGAGGGCTCCACCAGGTAGATCAGGCTGCCGTCGGGGGCGCGCACGGCGGGGATCTCCCGCTCGTTGGGGCCGACCAGGCCGCGATAGGGCTGGCCACGGTAGGCCCGCGCCCGCTCTAGGGCCGAGGCGCTGTCCGCCACGCGCAGGGCCGTGGCGCAGAGCGACGGGCCGTGCGCCTCGAAGAAGCCGTGGGCGAAGGAATAGGGTTCGGCATTGAGCACGATGTTGATATCGCCCTGGCGCAGCAGGCTGACGTCCTTGGACCGGTGCTGGCCGGCGCGGGCGAAGCCCAGGCGCTCCAGCCAGTTGGCCAGCCGCGCGCCCTGCTCGCCGTCGACGGCGAACTCGAGGAACTCCACGCCGTCGTAGCGGCCGGCCGGCGGCGGGGCGAACAGCAGGTCGAGGTCGGCCGGCGGCGTCGGGTCCTGGCGCAGCAGGTCGCGGGTCTTCTCCTCCAGGTACAGCAGCGAGCGCAGGCCGTCGGCGGCGTTGGCCCGGGGCGGCGCGGCGCGGAAGCCGTCGTTGAAGATCTCCAGGGACAGCGGACCGCGATAGCCGCTGCGCAGGATGGGCGCGAGGAAGCCCGGCAGGTCGAACTCGCCCTGCCCCGGGAAGCAGCGGAAGTGGCGGCTCCACTCCAGCACGTCCATGGCCAGGATCGGCGCGTCGGCCATCTGCACGAAGAAGATCTTCTCGCCGGGAATCTCGGCGATGGCGCGGGGATCGCCCTTGAGCGACAGGGTATGGAAGCTGTCGAGGATCACGCCCACGGCCGGGTGGTCGGCCTGGCGCACCAGGTTCCAGACCTGCTGCAAGGTGTTGACGTGGCGGCCCCAGGCCAGGGCCTCGTAGCCGATGCGCAGGCCACGTGCGCCGGCGTGCTCGCCGAGCAGGCGCAGGTCGTCCACCAGGATGCGCTCATCGCCCAGGGAATCGGCGGCGACGTTGCTGCACACCAGCACCAGGTCGGTGCCCAGTTCCTGCATCAGGTCGAACTTGCGCTGGGCGCGGTCGAGGTTCCTCTGCAGCCGGTCGCGGCGGCAGCCCTCGAAGTCGCGGAACGGCTGGAACAGGGTGATGGCCAGCCCCAGGTCGGCGCACAGCTGGCGCACCTCACGGGGGCTGCCGGCGTAGTAGAGAAGATCGTTCTCGAAGATCTCCACGCCGTCGAAACCGGCGGCGGCGATGGCTTCGAGCTTTTCCGGCAGGGTTCCGCTCAACGAGACGGTGGCAATCGAACGCTGCATGCTTGAGCTCCTGGCAAGGGCGCCGGTTCTGCGACCGGCGGCATGGATGGCCGACACGCCTCCCGATGCGAGGCCGGGATTTTGCGTGGAGGCCGTAGCGCAATCGATTATTCGTAGCTAAAGTCCGCCCAGCAATTGAAATGTACGAACTGGTTAGTTTTGTGTTCGATTACCGAACAGAAGGCCGGTTATCGAATTGACGGTATTTCGCTCGCTGCGCAACCATCTTCACCACATTGCAACCCGCCGCCGGTGCAGCCTGCTGAAAACACCACGGCAAAACGCAATCGAAACCCAGCGTCACCACATAACAATTTCAAGAATCGGGTAAATCCTCATGCTCACTCCAAGCCGCCTCACCGCACTCCTCCCCCCGCCAGCCCCGGCGCGACTCGAACCCCGGGCGCGAACAGCCTAGCCATCCCCGGCAGCACTCCCCGAACCAGACCGGTCAACCCGGCACGTGCCCCCGAGGGCACCGCCAGTCCGGCCAAGCCTGCGTGCACGTCAGTCGACCCGGCACAATACCGGTCGAGCCCGCTTGCCCGACGTACAGACAAGAACAACGGAGACAACGATGGCTACTCCCTCAAGCTCCCAAGCCAAGAAAGCAACTGCCAGCGGGTGGATAGGCTCCGCCCTCGAGTACTACGACTTCTTCATCTACGCCCAGGCGGCGGCGCTGATCTTCCCGCAGATCTTCTTCCCCTCCACCGACCCGAAGATCGCCATCGTCGCCTCGCTGGCCACCTACGGCGTCGGCTACCTGGCGCGCCCGGTCGGCGCCTTCGTCCTCGGCCACTGGGGCGATACCCGGGGCCGCAAGAACGTGCTGCTGCTGTGCATGTTCCTCATGGGCATCTCGACCATGGCCGTGGGCCTGCTGCCGACCTACCACGACATCGGCATTCTCGCGCCGGTGCTGCTGGTGATCCTGCGCCTGGTCCAGGGCTTCGCCGTGGCCGGGGAGATCTCCGGGGCCAGCTCGATGATCATGGAACACGCCCCCTTCGGCCGGCGCGGCTACTACGCCAGCTTCACCCTGCAGGGCGTGCAGGCGGGTCAGGTCATGGCCGCCGCGGTGTTCCTGCCGCTGGCCTACTTCATGCCCAGCGACGCCTTCAACGAATGGGGCTGGCGGATTCCCTTCCTGCTCAGCGCCCTGGTGCTGGTGGCCGGCTACATCATCCGCCGTGAAGTCCACGAGACCCCCGCCTTCGTCAACGAGGAGTCGCAGCAGAAGGTCGCCAGGTCGCCGGTCGCCGAAGCCTTCCGCCACAGCTGGAAGAACATGATCCTGGTCACCTTCATGGCGCTGATGAACGTGGTCCCGGTGGTCGCCACCATCTTCGGCGCGGCCTACGCGGTGCAGCCCGCCTATGGCATCGGCTTCGACAAGAGCGTCTACCTGTGGATACCGGTGGTGGGCAACATCGTCGCCGTGCTGGTCATCCCCTTCGTCGGCAACCTCTCCGACCGCATCGGCCGTCGCCCGACCATGATCGCCGGTGCGCTGGGCTCCGGCCTGCTGGCCTTCGCCTACCTCTACGCCATCAGCATCCAGAACGTGCCGCTGGCCTTCGGCATGTCGATCCTCATGTGGGGCATGGTCTACCAGGGCTACAACGCGGTGTTCCCGAGCTTCTACCCGGAGCTGTTCCAGACCCGCTACCGCGTGTCCGCCATGGCCATCTCGCAGAACATCGGCACCATGCTCACCGCCATGCTGCCGGCGCTGTTCGCCGCCGTCGCCCCGCCCGGCTCGGACAACGTGCCGGTGATCGTCGGCAGCCTCGCCTTCGCCATCACCTGCCTCTGCGCCCTCGCCGCCTACCTGGCGCCCGAGACCTACCGCCTGCAGATGGAGGACCTCGGCAAGCCGAACGCCAAGCCGATGGACAAGACCCAGTACGACAGCAGCCGCCAGGACAGCCTGCGCGTCGCCAGCCACTGATCCGCCGGGGCTCTCGCGAGCCCCACCCACCCCCGGACCGCACCCGCCCTTTCGCGCCCCTCGGCGCGGAACGGGCACCCCATGCCTGACAACAACAAGCAAAGAGGCACGCCCGCCATGCAACAGCTTCACACCGACCGCCTTTCCCGCGCCCGCCTGCCACTCGCCGTCGCCCTGGCGATCGCAGCCGGCGCCGTATCCGCCGCCGAAGCCGGCTTGGTCGAGGACACCACCGCCACCCTGACGGCGCGCAACTTCTACATGAATCGCAACTTCGTCGGCTCCAGCACCCAGGACCAGGCGGAGGAATGGACCCAGAGCTTCATCCTCGACGCCCGCTCCGGCTTCACCCAGGGCACGGTGGGCCTGGGCGTCGACGTACTCGGCCTGTATGCCCTCAAGCTCGACGGCGGCAAGGGCACCCGTGGCACCCAGCTGCTGCCGGTGCATGACGACGGGCGCCCCGCCGACGACTTCGGCCGCCTCGGCGTGGCCGGCAAGATGCGCCTGTCGAAGACCGAACTGAAGGTCGGCGAATGGATGCCGGTGCTGCCGATCCTGCGCTCCGACGACGGCCGCTCCCTGCCGCAGACCTTCGAGGGCGCCCTACTGACCTCCAGGGAACTCGACGGCCTGACCCTCTACGCCGGCCGCTTCCATGGCAACAGCCCGCGCAACGACGCCAGCATGGAAGACATGTCGCTCAACGGTCGCGCGGCCTTCACCTCGGACCGCTTCGATTTCGCCGGCGGCGAATACACCTTCAACGAAGGCCGCACCCTGGTCGGCGCCTGGCATGCGCAACTGGAAGACATCTACCGGCAGAACTACCTGCAACTGACCCACAGCCAGCCCATCGGCGACTGGACCCTGGGCGCCAATATCGGCTGGTTCAACGGCAAGGAAGACGGCAGCGCCCTGGCCGGCGACCTGGACAACCGCACCTGGTCGGGCCTGTTCTCGGCGAAGATCGGCGGCAACACCTTCTACCTGGGCCTGCAGAAGGTCAGCGGCGACGATGCCTGGATGCGCGTCAACGGCACCAGCGGCGGCACCCTGGCCAACGACAGCTACAACTCCAGCTACGAGAACGCCAGGGAGAAATCCTGGCAGTTGCGCCACGACTACAACTTCGTCGCGCTCGGCATCCCCGGCCTGACCCTGATGAACCGCTACATCCACGGCTCCAACGTGCACACCGGCAGCGTCACCGACGGCAAGGAATGGGGCCGCGAAAGCGAACTCGCCTACGTGGTGCAGTCCGGCACCTTCAAGAGCCTGGCGGTGAAGTGGCGCAACTCCAGCCAGCGCCGCGACTGGGGCAACACCAACAGCTTCGACGAGAACCGGCTGATCGTCAGCTACCCCTTCTCGCTGCTCTGAAGCCCACCTTCATCCTCGTTGCTGCAAGTCCCTCGCCCGTCCTCGTGACGGGCTTTTTTATGGGGTGGATAGACCCGCGAAACCCGGCGCAGGGGGCGCCCACCCCGTGGGAGCGAATTCATTCGCGATGGAATGCCAGGCCTCCACTTCCAGGTACCTGCGGCGGGTCTTTCGCGGCTGAAGCCGCTCCCACAGGGGGCTGCGCCACCGTGCCCGATCAAAAACACCACCGGTGCGTAGGGTGGATGGCGCTTTTTCATCCACCGGGCGGTGCCGCCGGCGAACTCGGTGCGAGGGCAGCCCTGCGGCCTGCCTGGCGAATGAATTCGCCCCTACAGGTGCCACGGGGCAGGATAGGCCGCACATACAAAAACGCCGCCCGGGTGCGTGGCCCGGGCGGCGTTTGCATGGCTTGCGGGTCAGTCCTGCAACGACTCCACGCCCAGCTCATCCCACACCGATTCGGCCAGGTGGAAGGTGGCGTTGGCGGCGGGGATGCCGCAGTAGATGGCGCTCTGCATGATCACTTCCTTGATCTCGTCGCGAGTCACGCCGTTGTTCTTCGCGGCGCGCAGGTGCAGGCGCAGCTCGCCCTCGCGGTTCATGCCGATGAGCATGGCGATGGTCACCAGGCTGCGGGTGTGGCGCGGCAGGCCCGGGCGCGTCCAGATATCGCCCCAGGCGTGGCGGGTGATCATCTCCTGGAACTCTTCGTTGAAGGGCGTCAGGTTCTGCAGGCTGCGGTCGACATGGGCATCGCCCAGCACCGCGCGGCGCACCTGCATGCCGGCTTCGTAGCGCTCTTTCTCGTCCATCGGTGGTTCCTCGCTAGCCCTTGGCGTTCAGGAAATCCAGCACCCGGCGGGTGAAGGCTTCGCCGGCCTGGACGTTGGACAGGTGCGCAGCCTGGAACTCGACCAGTTCCGCACCGGCGACATGCGCCTGCAGGAATCGGCCATGCTCGGGCGTGGTCACCGCATCGCCGCTGCCGCAGACGATCAGGGTCGGCGCGCGGATGGCGCCGAGTCGCTCGCGGAAGTCGGCGTCGCGCACCGCCGCGCAGTTGGCGGCGTAACCCTGGGGCGAGGTCTGCGCCAGCATGGCGACGATGGGCTCGACCTTGCCCGGTTGCGCCTCGGCGAAGTCCGCGGTGAACCAGCGGGCGATGGAAGCGTCACGCAGGGCCGCCATGGCCGCCGGGCCGTCGCGCAGCACCGTCTCGATACGCGGGTTCCACACATCCGGGGTGCCGATCTTGGCGGCGGTGTTGCACAGCACCAGGCGCTGGATGCGCTGCGGCGCCTCGATCGCCAGCCACTGGCCGATCAGCCCGCCCATGGACAGGCCGCAGAACGAAGCCTGGGCGATATCCAGCGCATCCAGCAGGGCCAGCACGTCGCGGCCGTTCTGCTCGATGCTGTAGGGGCCTTCGGTGACCAGGGACGCGCCATGGCCACGGGTGTCGTAGCGCAGCACGCGGAAGTGCCGGCTGAAGGCCGGGACCTGTGCGTCCCACATGTGCAGGTCGGTGCCCAGCGAGTTGCTGAGGACCAGCACCGGCGCGTCGGCCGGGCCTTCGAGCAGGTAGTTCAGGTCGCCATCGGCGAGTCGTACGGCAGGCATGCAAAGGCTCCTAGCACAAAAGGTTCTGATGCTCGGCCACGGCGCGATCGACCCAGCGACGCGCCTGCCCGAGGTAATGGGCCGGGTCGAGCAGGCGGTCCAGCTCGTCGGCGGAAAGGTGCGCGGCGACCTCGGGATCGGCGCCGAGCGTGGCCCGCAGGTGCGCGCCCTCCTTCACCGCCTGGCGGCAGCACTGCTCCACCCGGTGGTGGGCGGCGTCACGGCCGATGCGCTGGGCCAGGGCGATGCTCACCGCTTCGGCCAGCACCAGCCCATGGGTCAGGTCGAGGTTGTGGCGCATGCGCGCGGCATCCACTTCCAGGCCCGGCACCACCAGCAGCGCCTGCCGCAGGGCACCGGATACCAGGCAGCAGAGCTCCGGCAGGGTTTCCCATTCGGCGTGCCACAGGCCGAGGCTGCGCTCGTGCTCCTGGGGCATGGCGGCCAGCAGGGTCGCCACCAGCCCCGGGGCCCGGGTGGCGGCGCCGATCAGCACGGCGGCGCTCACCGGGTTGCGCTTGTGCGGCATGGTCGAGGAGCCGCCCTTGCCCGGCGCGGCGGGCTCGAAGACTTCGCCGGCTTCGGTCTGCATCAGCAGGCTGAGGTCGCGCCCCAGCTTGCCCAGGCTGCCGGCGATCAGCCCCAGCAGCCCGGCGAACTCCACCAGGCGGTCACGCTGGGTGTGCCAGGGCTGGTCGGGCAGGTTCAGCGACAGCTCGGCGGCCAGCGCTTCGGCCACTGGCCAGGCGTATTCGCCAAGGGCGGCGAGGCTGCCGGAGGCACCACCGAACTGCAGGCACAGCAGGCGCGGCTTGAGCTCGGCCAGGCGCTGGCGATGGCGGTTGATCGCGCCCAGCAGGCCGGCGAGCTTCATGCCGAGGGTCACCGGGGTGGCCTGCTGCAGCCAGGTACGCCCGGCCAGCGGGGTGTCGGCGTGGCGTTCGGCCTGCTGTGCGAGGGCGTCGCCCAGGGCTTTGAGGTCCGCCTCGATCAGGCCGACGGCGGCACGCAGTTGCAGCACCAGGCCGCTGTCCATCACGTCCTGGCTGGTGGCGCCCAGGTGCACATGGCGCTCGGCCTCGGGGCTGCTCGCCGCGATGCGCTTGCCCAGCGCCTTGACCAGCGGGATCGCCGAATTGCCGGCGCTGCCGATGGCCACGGCCAGGGTGGGGAAATCGTAGAGCTCGGCCTTGCAGGCCGCCTCGATGACCGCCACCGTCTCGGCAGGGATCACCCCGACACGGGCCTCGGCGCGGGCCAGGGCGGCCTCGAAATCCAGCATGCCCTGCACCCGGCCCCGGTCGCAGAAGATCGCGCGCATGGCCGGCGCGGTGAAGTAGGCATCGAAGAGTTGGTTGCTCGGGCTGTTCAAGCCAGTGCTCCGGAAATCAGGAAGGTGAATCGTTTTATAGCAGCCGGCCGGTCACGACCAGCCTTTGCGCACTCAACAGGCATAGCGAGCACAGACCGCTTCGTCGGATGAGTCATGGTGGGCTGAAGCCCACCCTACGACTGCATCCCCCAACCAGCCGTAGGATGGGTAGAGCGGAGCGAAACCCATCACGTGCCTCGCAGCACCACGGAACGTCCCTACGGCTGCGCCGCGCACAGCAGGCGTAGCGAGCGCAGGCAGGTCGGGGGCGGCCAGCGTGCAGCAACCGGAATGTACGGCTGTACATGAGGATTGCGAGCACTGCCCAACCCCGAGATGCCAAGCGCAGTAGCCTGTCACACCCGTTCTATGGCCAGGGCGAGCCCTTGCCCCACCCCCACGCACATGGTGGCCAGACCGAGCTTGCCGCCGGACTTCTCCAGCTGGTGCAACGCGGTCTGCACCAGGCGCGCGCCGCTGGCGCCCAGGGGGTGGCCGAGGGCGATGGCGCCGCCGTTGGGGTTGACCCGGGCGTCATCGTCGGCGAGGCCAAGGTCACGGGTCACAGCCAGCCCTTGGGCGGCGAAGGCTTCGTTGAGTTCGATCACGTCGAACTGGTCGATGCCCAGGTTCAGGCGCTCCAGCAGCTTGCGCACCGCCGGCACCGGACCGATGCCCATGACCCGTGGCGCCACGCCGGCGCTGGCCATGCCCAGCACTTTCGCGCGCGGGGTCAGGCCGTGTTTCTTCACAGCCTCGGCGCTGGCGAGGATCAGCGCCACGGCGCCGTCGTTGACGCCCGAGGCATTGCCGGCGGTGACGGTCTTGCCTTCACCGTTGACCGGTTTCAGCCTGGCGAGGGCCTCGAGGGTGGTATCCGGGCGCAGGTGCTCGTCGGCATCGACCACGGTGTCGCCCTTCTTGCCCTTGATCACCACCGGGACGATCTCCTCGGCGAAGAAGCCCTCGGCCTGGGCACGACCGGCACGCTGCTGGCTGCGCAGGGCGAAGGCGTCCTGGTCCTCACGGCTCACCCGGTAGTCGTCGGCGACGTTGTCGGCGGTCTGCGGCATGGCATCGACGCCGTACTGGGCCTTCATCAGGGGGTTGATGAAGCGCCAGCCGATGGTGGTGTCCTCGATCTTCTGGGTGCGGCCAAAGGCGCTGTCGGCCTTGCCCATCACATAGGGCGCGCGGGACATGGACTCGACGCCGCCGGCCAGGGCCAGCTCCATCTCACCGGCGGCGATGGCGCGGAAGGCGGTGCCCACCGCATCCATGCCCGAGGCGCAGAGGCGGTTGAGGGTGACGCCGGGAACGCTTTCCGGCAGCCCGGCCAGCAGCAGCGCCATGCGCGCGACGTTGCGGTTGTCCTCGCCGGCCTGGTTGGCGCAGCCGAGGAACACTTCGTCGACTTCGCTCCAGCGCACCTGTGGGTTGCGCTCGATCAGGGCCTTGAGCGGGATGGCCGCCAGGTCGTCGGCACGTACCGGCGCCAGCCCACCGCCGAAGCGACCGATGGGCGTGCGCACGGCATCGCAGATGAATACGTCGCGGCTCATTCCTCACCTCCCTGCTGGCCGTGGGCGGCGGCGGTGCGGGCTTCCAGGGCGCGCAGCGCGGCCAGTTCCTCGTCGTTCGGGGCGAGGGTCTCGCTGACGCTGTCGGCGAAGCGGATCGGCCAGCCGGTGGCCTCGACCACCTGCTCGCGGGTCACCCCCGGGTGCAGCGAGGTGACGATGAATTCGTGGGTGCCGGCTTCCGGCTCCATGATGCACAGGTCGGTGATGATGCCCACCGGGCCCTTGCCGGGCAGGCCGAGGCGCTGGCGCGAGTCGCCGCCTTCGCCATGGCCGACCGAGGTGACGAAGGCCAGCTTGTCGACGAAGGTGCGATGGGACTGCTTGAGGATGATCAGCACTTCCTTGGCGGAACCGGCGATCTCCGGCGCGCCGCCGGCACCCGGCAGGCGCACCTTCGGGTTGTGGTAGTCACCGATCACCGTGGTGTTGATGTTGCCGAAGCGGTCGACCTGGGCGGCGCCGAGGAAACCGACGTCGATGCGCCCGCCCTGCAGCCAGTAGCGGAAGATCTCGCCGGTGGGCACCACGGTGTCGGCGGTCTCGGCCAGCTCGCCGTCGCCGATGGACAGCGGCAGCACCGTGGGCTTGGCACCGATGGGGCCGGATTCGTAGATCAGCACCACGTCCGGGGACGAGGTCAGGCGCGCCAGGTTGGCGGCCTTGGACGGCAGGCCGATGCCGACGAAGCACACCGCGCCGTTCTTCAGGCGGCGGGCGGCGGCGACGGTCATCATTTCATTGGTGCTGTAGCCGGGGGTGGAATGGGCGCTCATTGCTTGGCCTCCGCAATTTTCTGCTGGAACTGGGCGAAGTCCTCGGTGCCACGGATGTAGTCGTCGATCCAGGCGCTGAAGGTCTCGCGGTCGCGGGCGATCGGGTCCCAGGCCTGATAGAAGCGGTTGTCGCGCTCGTAGTAGCCGTGGGCATAGGACGGGTGCGCGCCGCCGGGCACGTGGCAGACGGCGGTCAGCGCCCAGGTGGGCAGCACGCAGGCGTTCATCGGCGCATTCAGGTCGTCGACGATCTCTTCCACCGTGACGATGCAGCGCTTGGCGGCCAGGGCGGCTTCCTTCTGCACGCCGAGGATGCCCCAGAGCAGCACGTTGCCCTTGCGGTCGGCCTTCTGTGCGTGGATCACGGTCACGTCCGGGCGCACCGAAGGCACGGCGGCCAGCACTTCACCGGTGAAGGGGCAGGTCACGCTCCTGATCAGCGGGTTGACCTTGGGCAGGTCGGAGCCGGCATAGGCGCGCAGCACCGCGAACGGCAGGCCCGAAGCACCGGCCACATAGGAGTTGGCCAGGTCGGCGTGGCTGTGTTCCTCGATTTCCAGCGCATGGGGCCAGCCCTTCTCCACCGCGTCACGCAGGCGGTGCAGGGAACCGACACCCGGGTTGCCGCCCCAGGAGAACACCAGCTTCTTCGCGCAGCCGGCGCCGATCAGCAGGTCGTAGACCAGGTCGGGCGTCATGCGCACCAGGGTCAGGTCGCGCTTGTTCTGGCGGATCAGCTCGTGGGAAGCGGCGGTGGGAATCAGGTGGGTGAAGCCTTCGAGGGCGACGGTGTCGCCGTCGTTGACGAAGCGCTCGACCGCTTCGCGCAGGGAGATGATTTCAGCCATGTCGATCTCGTTCTGTTATCCAGGGCGGAAGGTTCGCCGGGTGATGGAAAGCTACCGCTGGCCCGACCGGCGAACAATCCGATAATCGACTATTCGTTCGATAATCGAACAACTATGTACCTTGCTAAGCATTTATCCCGAGTGCCGCCTGCCGTCGGAACCGCCGCGCCGTCCCTGGCGCCACGGGGCTTGCCGCGATCTAGAACAGCGTCCAGGTGTAGCTGAGGATCAAGCGGTTCTCGTCGATGTCGGTGCGGTAGTTGGAGCGTGCGGTGACGTTGCGCACCCGCACGCCCAAGCCCTTGAGGGCGCCGCCCTGGATCACGTAGCCGAGGTCCAGGTCGCGCTCCCGGTCCTTGCCTTCGTAGCCGAGCCCGGTGTCGACGTTATCGCCGGTGATGTAGCGCGCACTGGCCACCAGGCCGGGCACGCCGAGGGCGGCGAAGTCGTAGTCGTAGCGCACCTGCCACGAGCGCTCGTCGGCATAGGCGAACTCGAAGGTGGGCACCTCGTTGCCCAGGGGGGTGACGTTGGCGAATACCCGGGGGAAGGCGCTGTCGCCGTACATGGCCTGGTAGCCGATGTAGAAGGTGTGGCCGCCGCGCCTGGCCGAAAGCAGGGAGAAGAAGGCCTGGTTGTCGATGGCGCCGATGAGCTTCTTGCCGTCTTCGGCCGAGACGTAATAGCCGATGTTGGCTCCCAGCACCCAGTTGCCCAGCGGCTCGCTGTGCTTGAGGCCGAGGAAACGCTGCGCGTAGATGTCTTCCAGCTGCGCGTACCAGGCGCTCAGGATGGTGCGGTTGCCGTTGAAGGCGTAGTCCGCCCCGGCGTAGTTGAAGGCGTCGCTGCTGGCCTGGCGCTGGGGCTTGTGGCCGAGCATGGCCTGCAGCTTGTCGTCCCCGGCTTCGTTGCGCAGGCTGGTGGAGGCGAGATGGCCACCCTGCAGGGTCAGCCCGGCGATTTCGCTGGAGGTGATGCTCGCCCCCTGGTAGCTCGGCGGCAGCAGGCGGATATCGCTGAACGCCAGCACCGGCAGGTTGGGCTGCAGCTCGCCCACCTTCAGCTCGGTTTTCGACAGGCGCATTTTCACCGCCACGCCCAGGCGGCTGTAGTCGTCGGCGGCACGGCCGTCTTCCTGCACCGGCAACAGGCCGGTGTTGACCCGGTCCGGGCTGCTGTCCAGCTTGATCCCGAGGGTGCCGATGGCGTCCAGGCCGAAGCCCACGGGGCCCGCGGTATACCCGGACCTGACGTTGAGGATGAATCCCTGGGCCCACTCCTCCGCCCTGGATTGCTCCGGCCCGCGGATATCGGAGAAGTCGCGGCTGAAGTAGTAGTTGCGGGCCTGCAGGGTCGCGCTGAAGCCCGCGAGGAAACCCGACTCGGCGGCCTGGGCCAGGCTCGCGCCGACACCGGCGGACAGCAGAACGCACAGTTTGCTCGAATGCTTGGTCATGTCGTCACTCTTGTTTTTATTGGGACGGAACTCCCCCAGGCCCCGCCAGGGAGCCTCACACAGGCGTGGGGAGGTGGTGCGCCGGTCGCGGACAGCTGCCGCGAGAACTCCGGCGCCGGATGGATCAGGGATGGGGTTCGAGAACCTCCTCCCCTTGCGGCACCGCCTTGGGCGCGCGGCGCGCCGTCAGCAGCAGGTGGGCGACGATGCCGAAGATCAGCCCCCAGAACGCCGCCGAGAGGCCGAGGAAGGACATCCCCGAGGCGGTGACCAGGAAGGTGATCAGGGCCGCCTCGCGGTCCTCCGGCACCGCCATGGACCCGGCCAGGGCCCCGGCGATGGCGCCGAACAGCGCCAGGCCGGCCAAGGCCGCGATCAGCTCCCCGGGCAAGGCGCTGAAGATCGACACCAGGGTGGCGCCGAAGAGGCCCAGCAGCAGGTAGAACACCCCGCCCGCCACGCCGGAGACGTAGCGCCGGGCCGGGTCCTCATGGGCCTCGCGGCCGGTGCAGATGGCCGCGGTGATGGCCGCGAGGGTCAGGCCATGGCAACCGAAGGGCGCCAGCAACAGGCTGCCCAGGCCACTGGCGGAGATGATCGGGCTGGCCGGGGTCGGGTAGCCGGCGTTGCGCAGCACCGCGACACCGGGGACGAACTGCCCGGTCAGGGCCACCATCACCAGCGGCAGGGCGATGTTGAACAGGCCGTGCCAGGAAAAGCTCGGGGTGACCCACTCCGGCGTGGCGAGGCCGATCACCAGGGCCGAGGTGTCGAGCCGGCCCTTGCCGGCGGCGATGGCGCAGCCCACCAGCAGCACCGCCATGACCGCATAGCGTGGCGACAGTCGCCGCACCAGCAGGTAGGTGATGAACATGGCCATGACCAGCGCCGGCTCATCGTCGAGGGAGGTGAACAGCCGGGTGCCGAAGCTGAACAGGATGCCCGCCAGCATGGCCGCCGAGATGGCCGCCGGGAGCTTGCCGACGATGCGGTCGAAGGCCCCCGACAGCCCCACCGCGAGGATGATGGCGTTGGCCATGACATAGGCCCCCACCGCCTCCCCGGGGCTGATCCCCGGCAACATGGACACCAGCAGCGCGGAACCTGGTGCCGACCAGGCGATGATCACCGGCACCCTGTAGCGCAGGCTGAGGACGATCCCCAGCAGGCCGCTGCCAATGGAGATCGCCCAGACCCAGGAGGACAGCAGCTCGGCCGGCATGGCCGCGCTCTCCGCTGCCTGGAACACGATCACCAGGGGACCTGCGTAGGAAATCAGGGTGGCGATGAAGCCCGCCACCACGGCGGACAACGAACAATCCTTGAACAGGCTGGGCATACATCCTCCGGGCCGGTTGCGGGGCGACCTGTCAGGCTCAGGCGGCCGGTGCCAGGGGCGCGACACCAGGCTCGCGCTGATGCACGAAGCACATGGCCAGGGCGGCGATGGCGCCCGGAATGGCGAAGGCCATGAAGTTCAGTTGCAGCGGCAGGTTGATGCCCAGCAGCGCGCCCCCCAGCAGCGGGCCGACGATGGCGCCGTTGCGGCCGATGCCGGACGCCCAGCCCAGGCCCGTGGAGCGGAAGGCCAGGCCGTAGAACTGCGCGGCGGTGGCGTAGAGCAGGATCTGCGTGCCGATGGTGGTGGCCCCGGCGATGCCGATCAGGAGGTAGAGCACCGGGGTCGGGCTCTTGAAGCCGAGCAGGCTGATGGAGACGGCCGCCACCAGGAAGAAGGCCACCACCACCTTGGGCAGGTTGTAGCGATCCCCCAGCCAGCCACCCGCGATGGCACCGAACATGCCGCCGAAGTTCAGGGCGAGCAGGAAGGACAGGCTGGAACCCAGGCTGTAGCCGGCGTTGGCCATCAGCTTCGGCAGCCAGGAACTCAGTGCATAGACCATCAGCAGGCAGCAGAAGAAGGCCACCCAGAGCATCAGGGTGCGCAGGCCACGGCCCTCACGGAACAGTTCCAGCACCGGCGTGCCCTGGGCTTTCACCTCGTTGAGCAGCAGCTCGTCCTGATCACCGATGCGTGCTTCGGGGTCGATGCGCTGGAGAATGGCGCGGGCCTTGTCCACCCGGCCCTGGCGCAGCAGGAAGCCGACGGACTCCGGCAAGTACCAGAGGATCAGCGGTAGCAGCAACAGCGGCAGCAGCGCGGCGAAGAACATCGCCTCCCAGCCGAAGCGCGGCAGCATGTAGATGCCGACACCGGCCGAGAGCATGCCACCCAGGGAGTAGCCGCTGAACATCACGGCGACCAGGGTGCTGCGCAGCCGTTTCGGCGCGTATTCGTTCATCAGCGCGACGACGTTGGGCATCAGCCCGCCGATGCCGAGGCCGGCGACGAAGCGACAGATGCCGAACTCGGTGGGGGTGGTGGCGAAACCGTTGAGCACGGTGAAGCCGGAGAAGAGCACGAAGCAGACGGCGATGCCCTTCTTGCGGCCGATCCTGTCGGCCAGGGAACCGAAGACCAGGGCGCCGAACATCATGCCGAACAGCGCGTAGCTGCCCAGGGCGCCGGCTTCCAGTGGGGTGAGGCCCCACTCCTTCATGAGCACGGGCAGGACGACGCCGTAGATGAACAGGTCGTAGCCGTCGAAGATGAGCAGGAGCGCGCACCAGCACATCACCATCCAGTGAAAGCCGGAGAAGCGCGCGTTGTCGATAACGCTGTGAACGTCGATTTTTCGCATGGCATGGGTCTCTTTTGTTTTTGTTGTTGAGGTGCTGCGTGGCCGGGCGCCTGGCGGTGCCCGGCCCATCATTGCCCTGGAACTTCGGGATGTGGGGCGCTCTCCTTCAGCCCTGGTCACCCCCGCCCACCGGCAGGGTCACGCCGGTGATGTAGGAGGCCTCGTCGGAGGCCAGGAAGAGGATCGCGCCCACCTGCTCGTCGAGGGTCCCGTAGCGTTTCATCAGGGTGCTGTCGAGGGTCTGGTCGACGATCTGCTGGTACCAGACCTTCTCCTGGGCGCTCTGCTCCGACGTGTTGCGCGGGATGCGCCGGGGTGGGGCCTCGGTGCCGCCCGGGGCGGTGGCGTTGACGCGGATACCGCGCTCGGCGTTCTCGAACGCGAGGCAGGCGGTCAGTGCGTTGACGCCGCCCTTCGCCGCGCCGTAGGGCACGCGGTTGAGGCTGCGGGTGGCGATGGAGGAAACATTGACGATGGCCCCCGCGCCCCGCTCCAGCATGTAGGGCAGCGCGGCGTGGCAGCACCACAGGGTGGGGAACAGCGAGCGGCGCACTTCCGCCTCGATCTCGTGCGCCTGGTAGTGCTCGTAGGGCTTGGCCCAGATGGTGCCCCCGACGTTGTTGACCAGCACGTCGAGGCGGCCGAAGCGTGCCACCGCCGCCTCCATCACCCGGCTGCATTCGGTGTAGCGCTCGAGGTCGGCGGTCAGCGTCAGGACCCGGCCCTCCCCCAGCTGCTCGCGCAGTTCGAGGACCAGCTCGGAGCGGTCCACCGCCACCAGGCTCGCGCCCTCCTCAACCAGGCGCTCGGCGACGCGGCGGCCGATGCCCTGCGCCGCGCCGGTGACCAGCGCGACCTTGTCCTGGAATCTCTTGTTCATGGCAATACACCTCAAAGTGGGCAATGGCGATTCGTAGGTTGGGCCGAGCTGCGCGAGGCCCGTCGATCCAGGCGTCGGGCTTCGCTGCGCTCTGCGCCAAGCTGCGTCCGCAGTACCGTCAGGCCGCGCTGGCGGCGAACTTCTCGTAGTAGAAGTTCGCCGGCTGCACGCCCTGCTCGCGAATGAACCGGCTCACCGCCTCCACCATCGGCGGCGGGCCGCAGAGGTAGATGTCCACGTCGCCCTCGTTGAGGTGCCCGGGTGCGATGTGCTCGGTGACGTAGCCCTTCTGCGGGTAGCTGCTGTCGGGGCTGGCCACGCAGGCGCTGAAGGTGAAGTTGGGGATGCGCGCGGCGAAGGCTTCCAGCTTGTCCAGTTCCACCAGGTCGAAGTCGTGGGTCACGCCGTAGATCAGGTGCAGGGGATGCTCGCTGCCCTGCTCGGCGATCTTCTCCAGCATCGCGGTGAAGGGGGCGAGCCCGGTGCCACCGGCCAGCAGCAGCAAGGGCCGGCGGATGTCGCGCAGGTAGAAGCTGCCCAGGGGGCCGGCCAGGGTCAGCTGGTCGCCGGCCTTGGCCAGGCCCGTGAGGAAGCTGCTCATCAGGCCGCCCGGCACGTTGCGGATCAGGAAGCTGACCTCGCCGCCCTTCTGCAGCGAGCTGAAGGAATAGGCGCGGGACTGCTCGCTGCCCGGCACCTTGAGGTTGACGTACTGCCCCGGCAGGAAGGCCAGCCTGGCCAGTGACTCGCCCTTGATGGACAGGGCGATGGTGCTGTCGGAGAGCTGGCGCACCTCGCTGATGGCCGCCTCGAAGCGGGCCTGCTGGGTCTTGCAGAGGTCGGAGGACGCCGGCACCCGCACGACGCAATCGCTTGCCGCGCGCATCTGGCAGGTGAGCACGTACCCCTGGGCGGCTTCCTCCTCGCTGAGGGCGTCCTCGATGTAGTCCTGGCCCAGGTCGTAGCGGCCGGCCTCGGCAAGGCACTTGCAGGTGCCGCAGGCGCCGTCACGGCAGTCCAGTGGGATGTTGATGCCCTGGCGATAGGCCGCATCGGCCACGGTTTCGCCGGGGCTGGCGTCGATGAAGCGGGTTACGCCGTCTTCGAAGGTAAGCGCGATCTGGTGAGTCATGTCTGTCTCCGCGAAGCACGGCTCCGGTGGCCGTCCGGCACAGGCACGACCACCCCGGAGCGCGCCATCAAATGTGGTAGATGTCGATGAGCTGGCGGACGTAGTCGTTCTTCAGAACGACTTTCTTCGCCTTGATCACCGGCTGCTCGGCGCGCACGTCCAACGTGTAGAAACTGGTGCCGAAATAGCTGTCCACGGTCTTGTAGCGGAAGCTCAGGGTGTGCCAGTTGAAGCGCACCTGGCAGAGGCCATCGGCGACCTCGAGGATCTCGACGTTGCTGATGTTGTGGGAGGTGCGGGTGTCCGGCATGGTCGCGCTGGAACGCTCGGTCTTGATGCGGAACACACGGTCCTCCAGGCCGCCACGGTTGCCATACCAGATCAGCGAGATCTCGCTTTGCGGGTCCGTGGTCAGCTCGTCGTCATCGTCCCAAGACGGCATCCAGAAACTGGCATCGGCGGCATAGAGTTCCAGCCAGTTGTCCCAGTCCTTGTCGTCGAGGTAGCGGGCCTCGCGGTAGAGGAAGTCGCGCACGGTTTCGTAGGAAGCGTTCATTGCACGGCCTCCACGGGGATCAGCCGCTGCTCGGCCTCGACGGCCTGGCGCAGGGCCTGCTGCCAGTACAGGTGCTGCAGGACGAACAGGCCTTCGTCTTCGGTCCGCACACCGGAGAGCCGCGGGTGCAGGCCGATCTCGCGGGCGGCTTCGTCGGCACCTTCCACCCAATGGGCGGCGCCCCGGGACATGTCGTTCCAGCCACGGCCGCCGCCGTAGCCCAGCTGGCAGGAGCGGAACTCCTCGAGGTCGTCGGGCGTGGCCATGCCGCTGACGTTGAAGAAGTCCTCGTACTGGCGGATGCGCCTGGCGCGGGCCTCGGCGCTCTCCCCCCTGGGGGCGATGCAGTAGATGGTGATTTCGGTCTGGTCGACGGAGATCGGCCGGGCGATGCGGATCTGCGAGCTGAACTGGTCCATCAGGTAGACGTTGGGGTACAGGCAGAGGTTGCGCGAGTTGTGGATCATCCAGTCGGCGCGGGCCTGGCCGAAGTCCCGGGCCAGCTCGTCGCGGCGCTCGTAGAGCGGGCGGTCCTCGGGGTTGGCCCAGCGGGTCCAGAGCAGCAGGTGGCCATTCTCGAAGGAGTAGAAGCCGCCGCCGTTCTTCGCCCAGCTGCCGGCGCTCATGGTCCTGATCTCCTCGCCGGCCTCGCGCTGCTTGCGCTGGTTCTGGGTGGCGGCGTAGTTCCAGTGCACGGAGCTCACGTGGTAGCCATCGGCACCGTTCTCGGCGGTCAGCTTCCAGTTGCCTTCGTAGAGGTAGCTGCTGGAGCCGCGCAGCACCTCCAGGCCCCCGGGGGACTGGTCGACGATCATGTCGATGATCTTCGCCGACTCGCCCAGGTGCTCGGCCAGCGGCACCACATCCGGGTTGAGGCTGCCGAAGAGGAAGCCGCGGTAGGACTCGAAGCGGGCGACAGGGGTCAGGTCATGGGAGCCTTCGCAGTTGAAGCTCGCCGGGTAGCCTGCCTCGGCGGGGTCCTTGACCTTGAGCAGCTTGCCGCTGTTGTTGAAGGTCCAGCCGTGGAAGGGGCAGGTGTAGCTGGAACGGTTGCCGCGCTTGTGCCGGCAGAGCTGGGCACCGCGATGGCTGCAGGCGTTGAGGAATGCGTTGAGCCGACCCTCCTTGTTGCGCGCGATGAAGACCGGCTGGCGCCCCATGGTCAGGGTCAGGTAGTCGTGGACGTTGGGGAGCTGGCTCTCATGGGCCAGGTAGATCCAGTTGCCCTCGAAGATGTGTTTCATCTCCAGTTCGAACAGGCGGGGGTCGGTGAACATCTCGCGCTTGCAGCGGTAGATGCCCTTCTCCTTGTCTTCCTCGAGCAGCGAGTGCAGGTAATCGAATCCCAGGGACATGGCCAGGGCCTCCATTGTTATTGTTCAGGCAGGCTCAGGTTAGGGATGCGGGAGCGAGGGCAATATCCGCTGTGTGCAGATCGCTATCCGTTTTGTGCAGAGGGGTTACGGGGTGTTGCACATACCGCGCGCGACGCCCGCTCCAGGGCACGGACGCGCTTCTTGCAGGGGCGGATTCATTCGCCAGGCAAGCGGCAGGACTGCCCCACCCCGGAGCCACATGAGACACCGTCAGGGTGGAGGTAAAAAGCGACCTCCACCCTACACTCGCGGATGGAGGGGTGCCCCCGAGTCGGGGGCTCGGGCTACAAGCCGCGCCGCCTCAAGGTGTCCGACGGCAATTCGCCGAACTGCGCCTTGTAGTTCTCGGAAAAGCGCCCCAGGTGCAAGAAGCCATAGTCCAGCGCCAGCTCGGTGATGCTGCGCACGCAGCAGTCCGGATCGCCGAGGCAGGCATGGATGCGCTCGAGCTTCTTCAGGCGGATGTAGTTCCTGGGCGTGGTACCGGCGTGGCGCTCGAACAGCGCGTAGAGCGAACGCAGGCTCATCTGCGCCTGGGCGGCCAGTTCCTCGCTGGAGATGTCCTGCTTGAGGTTGCGCTCGATGTGCTCGGCGATGCGTTCGAAGGACGCGGCCTGGGTGCCGAGCTGCTCGCGGCTGACATTGGTGCGCATCAGCGTGAGCATCTTGCTGGCGACTATCTGCGTGTAGTGCTCCTGCACCCGCTGCAAGGGGTCGCTGCTTTCCGCCTCCCGGCAGACCATGGCCAGCAGGTTGATGAAGCCATCCAGCTCCAGCAGCCGGTAGCGGTTCTGCAGGAACCGCACGCCGTCGCCAGGATGCAGCCAGCGCTGCTCGTCGCATACGGCGTCGATGAGCGCGACCGGCATCTTGAGGATGAATTTCTCGCAGTCGTCGGAATAGGTCAGATCGACCGGATCGTCCGGGTTGATCAGCAGCAGATCGCCCGGCGCGAGATAATGCTCCTGGCGACGCCCCCGCCACAGGCAGTTGCCGCGCAGCAGCACCTGCAGGTGGTAGATGGTTTCCAGGGCCGGCGAGGTGACCCGCACGCTGCCGCCATAGCTGATGCGGCACAGGTCCAGGCTGGCGAACTTGCGGTGATTGAGGCTGGCCTCGGGCCGCCCCAGGGTGGGCAGGCGGATATCGTGGGAGCCGACATGCTGGTTGACGTAACCCGACACCGCATAAGGGTCGGCACGCTCAAACACCATGCTGCGCTCGCTCAGCAGGCAATTTTCCATGTCCAACGCACTCTTGTTGTTATTTACGGAGCCACAGTGACCGGCACGGTATCCCCGGGCTCGCGAACCAAGCAATTCGTCGGCGGAATATCTGTTCGATTATCGGACACCCGCGCTGAGTCACGGGGTGCCCGGGCTGCAGAGCTCCAGGGCGGCTGGACAACCGGAGGCGGAGCGCAACGACCCGCCTCCTCGTCACGCAGGTTCAGGTCGCATCCGCATGGCTCACCAGCCCCTTGATCACCACCGCCGCGGTGGCGATGGCGGCGGGGACCACGAGCGCGGTCAGCACCTGTTCGAAGTTCCAGCCCAGGCCCAGCAGCGTGGCGCCGATCCAGGCACCGAGGATGGCGCCGAAGCGGCCGATGCCGAGCATCCAGGACACACCCGTGGCGCGGCCCTGGGTGGGGTAGAAGCGTGCGGCCAGGGACGGCATCGCCGATTGCGCGCCGTTGATGCACATGCCGGCGAGCAGCACCAGGGTCGCCAGCAGGGTGACCTGCCCCAGGCTCTGGCCGACGAAATAGGCGAAGACGCCCGCCAGCAGGTAGAAGACGCCAATGACCTTGTGCGGGTTGAACTTGTCCATCGCCCAGCCCACGCCGACGGCGCTGAGCACGCCGCCGAACTGGAACAGCGCGCCGATGAAGGCGGCCTGCTCCATGCTCGCGCCGCTGTCGCGCATCAGGGTCGGCAGCCAGCTGGTGAGCAGGTAGACGATCACCAGGCCCATGAAATAGGTCAGCCACAGCAGCAGGGTGCCGGCGCTGTAGGTGCCGGCGAAGACCACCTTGAGCACGTTGCGGCTCTGCACCGTCTTCTGCTCCGGCACGCTGAAGTCGGTGGCCACGGCGACTTCAGCCGGGGCGATGGGCGCCAGCACCTGGCGCACCCTGTCGGCTCCGCGGTTGCGCACCACCAGGTAGCGGGCGGATTCCGGCAGCCAGAGCAGCAACACCACCGCCAGCAGCAGCGGCAGCACGCCGCCGAGCAGCAGCAGGCTGTGCCAGCCGAAGGCCGGGATCATCTTCGCGGAGACGAAGCCACCGGAGGCCATGCCCAGGTTGAAGCCGCAGAACATGCTGGTCACCAGCAGCGACTTGAGGCGCTCCGGGGTGTACTCGGACAGCAGCGTGGTGGCGTTGGGCATCGCCGCGCCCAGGCCGAGGCCGGTGAGCAGGCGCAGCACCAGCAACTGGTCGATGTCGCTGCTGAAGGCCGACAGAAGGCTGAACAGGCCGAAGAGGAACACCGCCACCACCAGCACGATCTTGCGGCCGAAGCGGTCGGCCAGCGGGCCGGAACCGAGGGCACCGAAGACCATGCCGATCAGTGCGGCGCTCATCACCGGGCCGAGGCTGGCGCGGTCGATGCCCCAGTCCTGGGTCAGTGCCGGGGCGATGAAGCCCATGGCGGCGGTGTCGAGGCCGTCGAGGAAGACGATGAGGAAGCACAGCAGCACGATCCGCCATTGGTAGCGGGAAAGCGGCTGGGCGTTGATGAAGGATTGGACGTCGAGGGTACCGGCGACCGGTAGCGATGCAGGGCGGGTCATGTCGGAAGTTCCTGTGAAGGCCTCTTCGCGCGGCACGGGCCGATGATCTCGGCCTCCGTGGGGTATCGCACGAATGAGACAGGAATGAGCGTGCCCGGCAAGCGGAACCCTGCGGCGTGCAACGGCTGCGCGCGGGAGCACCGCGGGTGGCTGCTGGCCATGGCTGACTCTCATTGTTTTTATGGGACCGCAGCGTCTCGTGCGGCCCGGCAAACACTACGGAGAGGCCTGGGGCAGTTCAATTCGATAATCGACTCTGCGTGCGCTTATCGAACGCTTTGCAAGCGGTAGGCGGATGCCGGCCCCACGGGGGGCCGGCGCCTACTGGAACAGCCGTGCGCTGAGCTCCTTGCTCGCTTCCAGCAGCACCGGCAGGAAGCGCGTCTCCAGCTCCTGGCGGGTGACGCGCCCGGCATGGGTGCCGACGTTGAGGGCGGCGAGCACCTGGCCAGCGGAATCCTTCAGCGGCACCGCCACCGAACGCAGGCCGACCTCCAGCTCCTGATCGATGATCACCCAGCCCTGGGTGCGGATCTGCGCGATGCTCGCGCGCAGCCCTTGCGCCGTGTGCACGGTGCGGCTGGTCTTGATCTGCAGGTCGGCGTGCTCGATGTACTCCTCCAGCGCCGCGTCATCCAGCGCGGCGAGGAGGATGCGCCCCATCGACGTGCAGTAGGCCGGCAGCCGGCTGCCGACGCTGAGGTCCACCGAGATCAGCCGCTGCGGCGTGGCCGAGCGCGCGATGTAGAGGATCTCGTCGCCCTCCAGGGTGGCCATGGAACAGGCCTCGTGCAGCTGCTCGCTGAGGCGGTCGAGGATCGGTTGCGCGGTGACCGCCAGTGGCGTCGAGGACAGGTAGGCGTGGCCGAGGGTGAGCACCTTGGGCAGCAGCGAATAGGTGCGCCCGTCGGTGGTCACGTAGCCGAGGCTCATCAGCGTGTGCAGGCAGCGGCGCACGGCGGCGCGGGGGATCTCGGTGCGGTGGCTGATCTGGGCGATGGTCAGGTGGCGCTTGCGCTCCTGGAAGGCGTGGATCACCGCCAGGCCACGGGCCAGGGAAGTCATGAAGTTGGGGTCGCCGGTGAAGGCTTCGATGCGCTTGGCCGGCGAGGCGATGATGGGCGGCGCCAGGGGCGGCAGGGGGACTCGTTGTTCGTCGCTCATTGTTGTTGTCCTTGGCTATCGCACCGGGCTGATGGGCGATTATCGAAGCGGTGGGCGGTTATCGCAATTGGCGGCCGTCCAGTGGGTCCCCGCATTTGCGGGGATGACGGTGGTCCCGGCGGATTCTCTAGTGGGCGGTATCGAGCTTCACGCTGCGCAGTTGCTTCATGCGGCTCAGGGTGCGGGCGAAATCCACGGCATTGCCGCCCTCGGCCAGTTGCTCCAGCGCCACGGCGGAGAACAGCCGCAGGTGTAGCCCCCGGTCGTAGGCGATGTCGATGAAATTCAGGAAGCGCTGGCTGACGTCCTGCGGGTGATCGCCCAGGCGGTCCAGGCCACTGACCGCCATGTGCGGGAAGTGCTCGATCAGCCACAGGTAGTCACTGGCCGAGCGCGGCGTGGCGAACAGCTCGTGGAAGTCCAGCCAGGCCCGGTCGCCTTCCAGTGCATGCACCCGCAGCGGGTGGTGGTTCACCTCCAGCAACTGGTGCAGCGCCGCGCCCTCCCCCAGCCCCAGCGTGCGGCGGATCAGCGCGCCGCCATCGTCCGGTTCGGGCCAGCAGTAGTCGCCCCAGGCCTCCAGCTCGGTGCTGTGCTGGCGGTAGTCCTGGCCGGCGTCGAGGGAGAACACGTCGAAGCGCTTCTCGATCAGCTGGATGGCCGGGCGGAAGCGCTCACGGTACAGCGGGTTCGGGCACAGCCTGTCGGGGCTGTAGTTGGAGGTGCAGACCAGCCCCACGCCCTCCTCCACCAGCACCTTGAGCAGGCGCCCGAGCAGCATGGCGTCGCCGATGTCGTGCACGTGGAATTCGTCGAAGCACAGCAAGCGCGTCTGCTGGGCGATCTCCCGGGCGACACGGGCCAGGGGATCGGACTGGCCGCTGAAGGCGAGCATGCGCACCTGCAACTCCTGCAGGAAGGCGTGGAAGTGCACGCGGCGCTTGGCCTGCACCGGCGCGGCGGCGAAGAAGGCGTCCATCACGAAGCTCTTGCCCCGGCCGACGCCGCCCCACAGGTAGACACCCGCCACCGGCCGGCGGAACCAGCCCCGGCGCGCGGCCAGGTGCTTGCCCAGCCAGTCGCCGAGGTGCTCGATGGCCGCCTGCTGTGCGCTGTCGGCGCGGTAGCCCCGCGCCTCCAGCACGGCGTTGAAGTGCCGCCGGATACGGTCGAGGACCGTTTCGGCGGGCTGATCGGAGTGCAGCGTTCTAGAAGTCAAAGAAGACCGTTTCCCCTTCCCCCTGGATGCGGATATCAAAGCGGTAAGCGAGCGTGCCGTCCACCTCGCAGCGCTGGGCGACGAGGGTTTCCCGGCGCTGCGGCTGCTCGATCAGGGCGAGCACCGGGCAGCGGGCGTTGGCCTCGGCCTCGTCGTCGAAGTACAGGCGCGTCTGCAGGTGGATGTTGATGCCCCGGGCGAACAGCGAGACGTTGATGTGCGGCGCCATGGGCACCCCGGCGGCGTTGTGCACCACGCCGGGCTTGATGGTCTTCAGCGTCCACTCGCCAGCGTCGAAGGTGGTGGCGGTACGGCCGAAGCCGTTGAACGGCTTCTCCGGGTCGAAGGCGCAGTCATAGCGCCCCTCGTGGTCGGCCTGCCAGAACTCCAGGAAGGAATCGCGCACCAGGTGGCCGTTGCCGTCGTAGACATGGCCGATGAGCAGGATGTGCTCGCCGGGCGCCCCGGGCCTGGCCATCTCGTTCCAGATTTCCAGGTCGCGGGCCGGGTTGCCGGCAGCGGCGAGCGCCAGGCCGATGTGCACATAGGGGCCGGCGGTTTGCGACGGGGTTTCCGGCAGCAATTGAATGGGCATGCGCGCAGCTCCTCAGCGGTTCTCGAAGTGGGTGCGGCGCTGGCCGCGCAGGACGATGTCAAAGCGGTAGGCCAGGCAATCCATGGGATTGGCCGCGCTCATGTCGAGCCTGGCGATCAGGCTCTGCACCGCCTCGGGGTTGGCGATGGATTTGACGATGGGGCACATCGGGATCAGCGGATCGCCTTCGAAGTACAGCTGGGTGATGAGCCGCGTGGCGATCGACGGCCCGCTGATGGAGAAATGGATGTGCGCCGGACGCCAGTCGTTGGGGCCGTTGCGCCAGGGATAGGGGCCGGGCTTGATGGTGCGGAAGCTGTAGTAGCCCTCGCTGTCGGTCAGCGCACGGCCGACGCCGCCGAAGTTCGGGTCCAGCGGCGCCAGGTAGCGGTCGTTCTTGTGGCGATAGCGGCCGCCGGCGTTGGCCTGCCACATTTCCACCAGGGTGTGCGGGATCGGCTTGCCGTATTGGTCGCAGACGCGCCCGGCCACGATGATGCGCTCGCCGATGGGCAGGCCGCCGTGGTCGAAGTTGAGCAGGAGGTCGTTGTCGAAGCGCCCCAGCTTCAGGTGCGAGAAGTCCGGGCCGCTGGTCTCGGAAACCGATTGCGGGATGCTCACCAGCGCCTGGCGCGGGGAACGCGGGACGGAGGTCTTGTAGTCGGGCGTCAGGGCTTTGGGGTGCCAGTTGCGATCACGAATGACGAAGCGGCTCTGTTGCGCATCGGGCATGTCGATCTCCTCGTTATTGGATTTGTGGAGGCTGCGGGGCAGCAGGCTGTGGCGAAGTGTCACGCCTCGCGGGAGCCTGGAAAACTGAAATAACGCGCCCCATCCATAACCAATGGGTTAAGGGTACTGCCCTTCCCGATAGGCCTGGCCCAGCTCGCGCAGCACCTCGACGCACCAGTGCGCCGCCAAAGGCAGCGGCAGCGCCGCATTGCTGCAGATGCCCACCGAGCCGCCCGGCTCGCGGATGCCCAGCTGCAGCTCCACCAGCTCGCCCCGCTGCAGGTCCAGTCGCACGGCGTCGGTGGGCGCGATCCAGATGGCCTCGCTGGTCTGCACGTAGCGACGGCTCAGGGCCACGGAGAGGGTTTCCAGGCGCTGGCGCGGCTGGCTGATGCCGCATTGCACGAAGAAGGCGTCGGCGTATTTGCGGATGGTGGTGCCGGCCAGCGGCAGCACCAGGGGGTGGTCCTGCAACCGCTCGCGTTGCAGAGGTCCCTCCAGCAGCGGGTGGCCGGGGCGTACCACCAGGGTCATCGACTCGCTGTACAGGTGCTCGAACAGCAGGCCCTGGATCTGCGGGCTGTCGGTCATGCGCCCCACCACCAGGTCCAGCTCGCCCAGGTGCAGTTGCGACAGCAGGAAGGCGCTGGGGCCGGTCACCACGCTGGCCACCAGGGTCGGGTGGCGCGCGTGCAGGCGGCGCACCACCTCGGGCACCAGCAGGCTCTCCACCGTGGACAGCACGCCCAGGCGCAGGCTGGCGGACTCGTGCTCGCCGCTGCGCAGGCTGTCCACGCCATCGCGCAGCGCCTGCACGCAGGGGCCCGCGTAGCGCATGAAGGCCACGCCCGCCTCGCTGAGGGTGACGCCACTCTTGCTGCGCGCGAAGAGGCTGGTGCCGAGCAGCTCCTCCAGCTCCTTGAGGGTCTTGGAGATGGCCGGCTGGCTCACCGCCAGCCTGTCCGCCGCCCGCGCCAGGGTGCCCTGGCGCGCCACTTCGAGGAAGCACACCAGGTGGCGGAACTTGATGCGGGTATCGATATTCACGGCAGCTGCCCGATGAGGGAAATGGCCGAAGCCTAGCCTCGAATGCCGCTCAGGCCAACAGGTTTGGTTATGACCCGCGATGGGAGGCCCGGCGCATGGCCGTCGAGTGGATCCCCGCGTTCGCGGGGATGACGAGGTGGCTGAAGGGTTCGCGCTGCCCGTCCCCCCGTGGGAGCGAATTCATTCGCGATGCGCAGCCCCAGGCAACGCCGCGCCCGCTGGGTTGAGTGGATCCCCGCGTTCGCGAGGATGACGGGGCGACAAATTACCCCTCTACACCGTCACCCCCGCGCACACGGGGGCCCACTGAAAGACACCCATAAAAAAACAGGCCCGAAGGCCTGTGAATTAGGAGGGTGTCGCACTTGCTCAGTGGGCGATGCACACCGATTTCAGCTCGGTGTAGGCCTCGATGACGGTGCGGCCGAACTCGCGGCCCATGCCCGATTGCTTGACGCCGCCGAACGGCATGTTGGGGTCCAGCAGCACATGGGCGTTGACCCACACGGTGCCGGCTTCGATACGCGGGACCAGGTTCATCGCCTTGGTCAGGTCGTTGGTCCAGAGGCTGGCGGCCAGGCCGTACTCGCTGTCGTTGGCCATCGCGATGGCGCTGTCCTCGTCGTCGAAGGGGATCACCGACAACACCGGGCCGAACACTTCCTCGCGGGCCACGGTCATGCCGTGCTCGACGTCCGCCAGCACCGTGGGGCGCACGTAGAAGCCCTCGCCCTCGACCGGCGTGCCTCCGGTGACGACGCGGGCGCCCTCGCTGCGGGCCAGTTCGATGTGGCGCAGCACGCCCTGCTGCTGCTTGCGCGAGACCAGCGGGTTGATCGCCGCATCGCAGTCCATGCCCGCACCGATGCTCAGGCCGGAAACGGCGCCGGCCAGCTTCTCGACGAACTCGTCGTAGCGCGAACGCTGCACGTAGAAGCGCGAGGCCGCGGCGCAGACCTGGCCCTGGTTGAGCAGGCCGCCGAGCAGCGCGCCACCGATGGCTTTGTCGATGTCCGCGTCGGCGAGGATGATCATCGGGTTCTTGCCGCCCAGCTCCAGGGCGAAGCGGGTCATGTTGCGCACCGCCACCGCGCCGACGCTCTTGCCCACGGCGGTGGAGCCGGTGAAGGACACCTTGTTGATCAGCGGGTGCGAGGCCAGGGCGTTGCCCACGGTGGCACCACCGCCGGTGACCAGGTTGAACACCCCCGGCGGGATGCCCGCCTCCAGCGCCAGCTCGGCCAGGCGCAGCGCGGTCAGCGGCGTCTCGGTGGCCGGCTTGATCACCACCGTGCAGCCGCAGGCCAGCGCCGGCATCAGCTTCCAGGTGGTGATCATCAGCGGGAAGTTCCAGGGCACGATGCCGGCCACCACGCCCACCGGCTCGCGGCGGGCGAAGGCGGTGAAGCGCGCGCCTTCGGGCAGCGGGATGGAAACGTCCAGGGTCTGGCCCTCGATCTTGGTCGCCCAGCCGGCCATGTAGCGCATGAACTCCACCGTGGCGCCGACGTCGAGCATCCGCGCCATGTTGATGGACTTGCCCTGGCTCAGGGTCTCCAGCTGCGCCAGCTCCTCGCCGTGCTCCTCGACCAGCGCGGTGAAGCGCAGCAGGATGCGTTCGCGATCGGCCGGGCGCAGGCCCGACCAGGCACCGGCCTTGAAGGCGCGGTGGGCCGATTGCACGGCGCGGTCCAGCAGCGCGTCATCGGCTTCCGCCACCTCGGCGATGGCCTCGCCCGTGGCCGGGTTCAGTACGGGGGTGGATGCGCCTTCGGGCACCACCCAACGGCCATCGATGAAGCAGCCGTGGCGGCGTTTCAGGAAGGCCGCGACCTGCGGCAGTACTTCGACCTTGTTCATGTGCTTGTCCTCGTTCGTGGAAGGGTTCGGGCGGCTCAGCGCTGCTGCGCGAGGAAGCAGGCGATGGCCTGCCGCTGGTCGGCGTCGGCCATGCCCGCGTAGGGCATGTAGGTGCCGGGCACCTCGGCCTGGGGCTGGGCGATGAAGGCCTGCAGGCCGTCCTGTTCCCAGGCCCGGGCGCGGGCCTTCATCGCTTGCGAGTAGGCGAAGCCGGGCTGGCTGCCGGCGTTGCGGCCGATCACCCCGGCCAGGTTCGGGCCCATGCCCGGGGCCGCGTCCTGGCGCGCGGCATGGCACACCGAGCACTCGGCGGCGAAGGCACTGGCGCCCCGCTCCACCTTGGCCTGGCCGCAATCGGCGCGGGCCGGCAGGACCGGCAGCAGGAACAGCAGCGGGAGTACGGCGAGGAACGAAGGTTTCTTGTTGTTGTGCGGCATGCAGCGGACCTTGATGGCGAATGCCGCCCCGGGGCTCGCCCGTGAGGGGCGCAGCCTGCTGGGCGACGGTCAGCCGATTCTTACCGCTCGGAGCACCGCAGGTTTTTCCCTGCATGCCAGATGTGTTGGCGACTCTGCCAGGGCCGCGTCCCCGGGAGCGCGACGCCGTGGCAGGAAGGAACGCGCCCCGGAATGGCTCCGGGGCGGCGGGGGTCAGGGCTTGGCGTCGACGACGCCGGTGGTGTTGCCCAGCAGGCTCTTGGTGGCCACCTGGATGAAGGCTTCGAGGCGACGGCTCATGGCCTGCACCGCTTGCGGGTCCTCGACGCGGGTCGCGCCCTGGCCGCTGTTGAGGCGGTACTCGTAGAGCAGCGGATCGGCGCCGCGCGGCTGCACCAGGATGCGCCCGTCGGCCACCATGGCCACCGTCTGGTCGCTGCCGGAGGGCTTGATCACGCCGAAGCCCTTGTCTTCCGGCGCCAGGCTCAGCAGGTCGCGGCCCCAGCACTGGTGGCGGGTCTCGCCGCCGAGGCGGCCCATGATGGTGGGCACCACGTCGACCTGGGTGCCGACGACGTCGGTGCGCGCACCGAACTTCTCCTGAATGCCGGGGGCGATCAGCAGCAACGGCACGTTGAAGCGGTACAGGTCGATATCGGTGAGCTGCTCGGGCGTGCCGAAACCGTGGTCGCCGACGATCACGAACAGCGTGTCCTTGTAGTACGGCGACTGCTTGGCCTTCTCGAAGAACTGCCCCAGGGCCCAGTCGGAATAGCGCATGGCGGTGAGGTGCTGGTCCAGCGAGCCGAAGCCCGTGACCGGTTCCACCGGCAGCTGCGCCGGCAAGGCGTAGGGCGTGTGGTTGGAGAGGGTCTGCAGCAGCGCATAGAAAGGCTTGCTGCCGTAGTTGTCCTTCAGCTCCTGGGCGGCGCGGTCGAACATATCCTGGTCGGAGACGCCCCAGGTCGGGTCGGAGACCACCGGGTTGACGAAGTCATTGCGCCCCACGAAGTTGCGCATGCCCTGGTTGCCGAAGAAGCCCAGCTGGTTGTCCCAGCCGAAATCGCCGTTGTAGACGTACAGGTCGTCGTACTGGCGGGCGCTGAGCAGTTGCGGCAGGCCGGAGAACTTGTGGGTGCCCTCCTGCTGCTCCATCAGGTACTCGAAGCCCGGCAGGTTGGGGAAGCACGCCATGGTGGCGAACATGCCCTGGTGGGTGTGGGTGCCATTGGAGAAGAAGCGGGTGAACAGCAGCCCCTCCTTGCTCAGCCGATCGAAGTTGGGGGTGATGTCGCCCTTGCCGCCGAGCGCGCCGACGTAGTGCCCGGCCAGGCTCTCCATGAGGATCACCACCACATTGCGCACCGGCAGGCTGCCGTCGGCATTGGGGGTCAGCAGGCGACGCACGGCGGCGCTGCCTTCGTCCACCAGCTGGTCCTGCGGGGTCAGCAGCATCTGGCGGACCACGTCCTGGGCCTCGCCTTCGGGCAGGCTGGCCTTCCACTGGTTGTCACGGGTCTCGGAGAAGCGCGCCTGGGCGGCGTTCATCAACATCAGCGTGCCGTTGAGGCCGAGTTGGTTGGCGAAGGCGGAGTCGGTGGTATTGGCATCCCCCCAGCGCAGCGGCGGCCCCTGGCGCAGGGTGCCCCGGGCGGCGACCACGGCGAGGACCAGGACCAGGGCGAAGACCCCGGCGCGCAGGTACCAGGGGGCGATGGCCGCGCGGCCGCTTCCGCCCGCAGCGGGCTCGCTGCGAGGGCGGCTGCGCCGGTCGAGCCACTGGAACAGCTTGAACAGCAGCCAGGTGGCGACGGCCCAGGCCAGCAGGTAGCGCACCACCGGGAAGCCGTACCAGAGCATGCTCAGCACGGTCTTCGGGTCCTGGCTCATGTACTGGAACACCAGGCTGTTCAGGCGTTGGTGGAACTCGCGGTAGAAGTCCAGCTCCAGCAGGCCGAAGAACAGGGTGATGCTGGCGAAACCGGTGAGCCACACGCGGTGCAGGCGCCGCGCGGCCATGGCCGTGGCGAAGGGGATCGACAGCAGCAGCGGCGCCAGCGCGTAGATGGTCAGGCGCAGGTCGAAGCGCAAGCCATTGAAGAACGCCTCGACGAAGGTGGCGGCGGGCGTGGCGCCGATCAGTTCACGGTTGTAGACCAGCAGCGCGCCGCGCAACAGGGTGTACATCGCCAGGAAAACCAGGCCGCAGGACAGGGTGAAGGCCAGGTGGCTGCCCAGGGTCGGGCGGTAGGCACCTGACGGGCTGCGGGTTCTGCTCATGTCTCGGAGTCCATCCAATGGGAAGAGGAAATGCGAACTGCCGGGCGTCCGAAGCGGGATGCCGGGGAGCCGCGATGATAGTGCTTAGGTAAGCCAAATGGGAAAGGTTCAGCGGTAACCGGCTTTTCCATCAGCCGTCCTTGCGCAGGACGTAGGTGCGGACCATCGCCCAGCCGGGCAGGAAGTCCTGATGCGAGAGCACCTGCAGGCCGAGTTGGCGGAATTCGTCCTCCAGCACGTCGCGGCGCAGGGGCGGCACGGCGTCGCCTTCCTCCCCCCGATGCCGCCGCCAGTGCCAGGCCTCCAGGTTGCCGTCCACCGGCAGCGAGAGGATCAGCGTGTCGCGGGTCACCCGGCGCAGCTCGCGCAGGGCCATCAGCCGCTGCTCGGGGCTCAGGCGACTCAGCGATTGCAGGCAGAGGATGCTGTCCACCGCGTTTTCCGGCAGCTGGATGGCCAGCACCGAGGTCTGGAAGCCACGCACCCTCTCCACCAGCGGACCGCTGCGGGTGGCGAGCGCGCGGTCGAGCACTTCCCGCGAGGGGTCGGCCGCCAGGATGAAGCGGTTCGGGTGCTCGGCCAGCAGCGCCCAGGACCGCCCCAGGCCGCACGGCAGGTCGAGCACCAGGTTGGGCTCACCGGCGGCCTTGAGGGCGCGTCGGGCAATCTGCCGCTGGCGCCAGCGCCCGAACCAGGGGGATAGAGGCATCAGGACGCCGACCTCCGGCACGGTGCGAAGAGGTCCAGGTCACGCTGGTACTCGCCGGTCTCGATCTGCAACAGCCCGAGCAGGGAGTGGAACAGGTTGTCCTGGCTCACCGGCTCGTCGCGGCGGGTCGCGAGGCAGGCGTTGTCCAGGCCGAAATCCTTCTGGTAGCCCTCGGAGAACCAGGTCAGCAGGCCGACGTGCTTCTGCTCGTCCGGCGCCATCGCGTAGGGCGTGCCGTGCAGGTAGAGGTTGTACTCGCCAAGCGATTCGCCGTGGTCGGAGAGGTAGATCATCGCCGTGTCGACGCGGTCCTGATTCTTGCGCAGCAGGTCGATCAGGCTGGACAGCACGTAGTCGGTGTAGACCAGGGTGTTGTCGTAGGCGTTGACGATGCTCTCCCGCGAGCAATCGCTCAGGGTGGCGCTGCGGCACACCGGGGTGAAGCGCTCGAAGGCCGCGGGGTAGCGCTTGTAGTAGGCCGGGCCATGGCTGCCCATCTGGTGCAGCACCAGCACGCTGTCGTCCTTGAGGTTGTCGATGTAGCCCTGCAGGCCCTGCAGGAGGATGGCGTCCTGGCATTCGCCGCCGGCGCAGAGGACCGGGTCCCTGGCGTTGCCAACGTCTTCGAAGGCCACGCGGTCACAGGTGCCCTTGCAGCCGGACTGGTTGTCGCGCCAGCGCACGGCGAGGCCGGCGTGCTTGAGCACATCCAGCAGGCCTTCCTGGGATGCGGCGCGGTCATGGCTGTAACCGCCCCGGGTGAGGTTGGAGAACATGCAGGGCACCGACACGGCGGTCTCGGTGCCGCAGGAGCGCATCTGGGTGAAGGCGGTCAGGCCCGCCTGCCGGGCCAGCAGCGGGGTGGTGTCGCGGCCGTAGCCGAGCAAGCCGAGGTTGGCGGCACGGGCGCTCTCCCCCACCACCAGCACCGTCAGCGACCTGCGTGCATGGCCTTGCCACGCCGCGGCGCGATGGGCGTCGGTGCCGATGGCGCGGATCGGTTCGGCCGGCTGGGCGAACTGGCCCCGCAGGTAGCTGAACGAGGCACCCAGGTAGTTGCTCGGCACCACCATCAGGCGCAACTCGTGATGGTTGCGAAACAGCGACGCCAGGGCCTGGTAGTTGCTCAGCGCGATCGCGCCGAGCGCGACCAGGCACGCCGCCATTACCAGCAGCTTGCTCAACAGCTCGCGCAGCAGCGGGCGATGGCCGATCTGCAGGCGCCACAGCAGCCAGGCCGGCAACACGCCGAATGCCAGCAGGAAGCCGGCGAACCTCGGGGTCAGCAGGTCGCCCACCTCGCTGACGTTGGTCTCGGCGACGTTGCGCAGCATCTCGATGTCCACCACCACGCCGTACTGGGTCATGAAATACAGCACCCCGGCACTGCCCAGCAGCACCAGCGTCAGCAATGGCTTGAACACCCAGCGGAAGGAGAACAGCGTCAACACCAGGTTGAAGATCAGCACCACCAGCAGGCCGAAGACCACGCGCAGCCAGGGGTCCGGAACGATCTCCGCGACGTGCCGCCACAGCGGCAGGTTGTAGAACAGCAGCAGCGCGACGCTGACCAGCAGGGTCAGGGCTTCGGGACGCAACCGGAGGTTTTTCAGCATGGACGACGCTCGACGGCCCTGCAGGAGTTGCAGGAGACGGCTCGCAGCCTAGGTAGCGGTCGGTCAAGAATTCGTGAAAAAAACCTCTTGGAAACGTCGACGCCAGGCGCATCGCTCCCCCAGGGGTGACGGCCGGCCCGCCACGGTGATTGCCAGCTTTCCGGGCGCGAATATAGAATGAGATCAATTCTTATCTACATCCAGGCGCGGGCCGCCCGGACGGACGCAGTAGCCCATGCCGGCAGCCGAACAGACCCTCCACCGCCAGATCCACACCCTCTACAGCGACCATCACGGCTGGCTCCACGCCTGGCTCAGCCGGCGCCTGGGCAACGCCTGGGATGCCGCCGACCTGGCCCATGACACCTTCCTGCGCCTGCTCGGCCGCCAGGCGGGCCGGGACTTCGGCAGCGAACCACGCGCCCTGCTCACCCACATCGCCAAGGGCCTGGTGATCGACCGCTGGCGCCGCCAGGACATCGAGCAGGCCTACCTGGAAAGCATCGCCCACCTGCCCGAGCCCGAGGTGCCCTCGCCGGAGACCCGGTTGCTGATCCTGGAAAGCCTGTGCCGCATCGAGGCGCTGCTGGCCGGTATGCCCGCGAAGACCCGCCAGGCCTTCCTGCTGTCACAGCTCGAAGGCCTGGGCTATGCCGAGATCGCCACGCGCCTGGGCGTGTCGCTGGCCAGCGTCAAGCGCTACATGCGCGATGCCTTCCTCGCCTGCCTGAGCGTGGCCTGATGAACCGCATCGACCCGCAGATCCTCGGCGAGGCCGCCGACTGGCTGGTGCAGCTGCATTCCGGCAGCGCCACCGAAGACGACCACCGCGCCATCCAGCAATGGCGCAACCGCAGCCCCCAGCACGCGCTGGCCTGGGCCCGTGCCGAGAGCATCCTCGGCGACTTCCGCAACCTGCCCGGCAACCTGGCGCTGCAGACCCTGGACCGCGCCGCGCGCAAGGGGCTCGGCCGCCGCCAGGCCATCGCCCGTCTGGGCATGCTGCTGCTCGCCGCCCCCGTCGCCTGGACCGCCTGGCGCCAGCTGCCCTGGCAGGACTGGAGCGCCGACCTGCGCACCGCCACCGGCGAACAGAAGGACCTGCACCTGCCCGATGGCAGCCGCCTGCTGCTCAACACCGCCAGCGCCATCGATGTGGCCTTCGACATGACCAGCCGCCGCCTGCGCCTGTTCAGCGGCGAAGTGCTGATCACCACCGCCAGGGACCCCTCGCCCAGCCCCCGCCCCTTCCTGGTGGAAACGCCACAGGGCGTCGCCCAGGCACTGGGCACCCGCTTCGCCCTGCGCCTGGACGGCGCGCGCTGCCGCGTGGCGGTGATGGAAGGCGCGGTGCGGGTCAGCAACGCCGGGCGCGGCGACTCGCAGGTGATCGAGGCCGGCCGGCAATCCGCCTTCGAGCGCGACCGCCTGCTGCCCAGCGCGCCCCTCGACCCGGCGGCCAGCGCTTGGGAAACCGGCATGCTGCTGGCCCAGGACATGCGCCTGGCCGAGCTGGTGGGTGAACTGGGGCGCTACCGCCCCGGCGTGCTGCGCTGCCACCCGGGTATCGCCGACCTGCGGGTCTCCGGCGCCTTCCCGCTGCGCGACACCGACGCCAGCCTGCGCCTGCTGCAGGACACCCTGCCCATCACCCTCACCCGCCTGACCCGCTACTGGGTGACCCTGGAGCCGGCAGCCAGCGCCTGACCCAAAGGCGCCCCACGCAGTGCCCCGCTGCGGGGCCGCAGCTTCACGGATCGCCCCCCTGGAAACAGGGCCGCACGCCCCCGGGACCGTATTTTCGCGCTCCCCTGACACCTTTTTCGATCTCGTCCGGTGTGCTGGATGAACCCCTTTCATCCAAGCGTCGACAGGAAAGCAGCATGACTTCGTGGTCGCCCCAGCAGCGTCGCCCCGCCACCCCACCGGCTCCGGCCCGTCTTCCGTTGCACGCGCTGGGCCTGGCCATGGGCCTCGCTTTTTGCGCCGCACCGTTCGCCCAGCCGGCCCAGGCCGAGGCGCTCGCGCAGCAGGCCGCCACGCGCCAGTACGCCATCGGCCCCGGGCCGCTGGGCCATGTGCTCGCCCAGTTCGCCGCCCAGGCCGGCGTGCCGCTGTCCTTCCAGCAGGGCCTGCTGGATGGCCGGACAAGCCCCGGCCTGCAGGGCAGCTACGGCGTGCAGGACGGCTTCGCGGCGCTGCTCGCCGGCAGCGGCTACCAGCTCGCCAGCAGCGGTAGCGGTTACACCCTGGTACCCGTGGCCAATGATGGAAGCCTGGAGCTGGGCGCGACCACCATCAGCGACAGCGCGCTGCGCGGCGACGGCCTGCCGGAAAGCTACGCCGGCGGCCAGGTGGCACGCGGCGCGCGCATCGGCATGCTGGGCAACCAGGACATGCAGGACGTGCCCTTCAGCTTTTCCAGCTACACCCGCGAACTGATCGAGAACCGCCAGTCGCAGAACATCGGCGACGTGCTGCGCAGCGACCCGGCGGTGCGCCAGTCCTACGGCTTCGGCAACTTCTCCCAGGTGTTCGTGATCCGCGGCTTCGCCCTGTTCAGCGACGACATCGCCTTCAACGGCCTCTATGGCGTACTGCCCCGGCAGATCATCGCCACCGAGGCGGTGGAGCGCGTGGAGGTGTTCAAGGGCTCCAGCGCCTTCCTCAATGGCGTATCGCCCGGCGGCAGCGGCATCGGCGGCAACATCAACGTCGTGCCCAAGCGCGCCGAGGACGAGCCGACCCGCAGCCTGACCCTGGATTACGCCAGCGACGACCGCGTCGGCGGCCACGTCGACCTCGGCCAGCGGTTCGGCGAGGACGACCGCTTCGGCGTGCGGGTCAACATGGCCAAGCGCGACGGCGAGACGGCGGTGGACGACGAGCACCAGCACTTCAGCCTGTTCAGCGTCGGCCTCGACTACCGGGGCGACCGCCTGCGCCTGTCCGGCGATTTCGGCTACCAGAAGCAGCGCATCAACGACGGCCGCTCGGTCGTCTACCTGGTCACGCCACCGCCCCCGACCCTGACGAAGGTGCCCAAGGTGCCGGATGCCGACCACAGCTACTCGCAGCCCTGGGCCTGGTCGCAGCTGGAAGACACCTACGGCATGCTCAACGCCGAGTACGACTTCGACGACAGCTGGAGCGGCTACCTCTCCGTCGGCAGCAAGTACACCCGGGAGAATGGCGTGTATTCCTCCCTCTATGTCAGCGCGGCGGACGGCACCGGGCGCGTCGGCCGGCTCTATGCCCCGCGTGACGAGGAAAGCGACAGCCTGAGCAGTGGGCTGCGGGGCCACTTCGAGACCGGCGCGGTGACACATCAATTCAACGCCGGGCTGACGGGGAACTGGCGGGAATACCGCAGCGCCAACCAGTCCACCAGCGCCGGCAATCGCCTGCCGGGGAACCTCTACGACCCCTTCCCCAGCCCCGAACCGACGCCGACTCGCAACGGCGACCTTCACCACCCCGGCAAGACCGGCTCCAGCAAGGCACGCAGCGTGGCGGTGTCGGACACCCTCGGCTTCTTCGACGAGCGCGCGCTGCTGACCCTGGGCGTTCGCCGCCAGTCCATCGCCACCGATGGCTGGTCCACCGCGGGCGTTCGCACGTCCGACTACGACGCCTCGATCACCACGCCCGTGTACGGCCTGGTGCTCAAGGCCACCGACTCGATCTCCCTCTATGCCAACCGCATCGAAGGCCTGGCCCCCGGCCCGATCGCCCCCAGCACCGCGAGCAACTCGGGGCAGATGTTCGCGCCCTACCGCACCCGCCAGATCGAGGCCGGCATCAAGTTCGACCAGGGCACCTTCGGCGCCCAGCTCGGCGTGTACCGCATCGAACAGCCCCAGGGCATGACCAGTGGTGGCGTCTACAGCGTGGATGCCGAGCAGCGCAACAAGGGCATCGAGTTCAGCGTGTTCGGCGAGCCGACCCAGGGCCTGCGGCTGCTGGCCGGCGGCACCCTGATGGACACCGAGCTCACGGGGACGGCCAACGGCGCCAACGACGGCAACCGCGCCGTCGGCGTGCCGGAATTCCAGTACAACCTCAGCGCCGACTGGGATGTGCCCGGGGTGGACGGGCTGGCGGTCAATGCCCTGCTGCAACGCACCGGCGGCCAGTACTACGACTCGGGCAACACCCTGAGCATCCCCGCCTGGACCCGCATCGACCTGGGCGCGCGCTACGCCTTCACGCTGGATGAGCACGACATCACCCTGCGCGCCGGGCTGGAGAACCTGGCCAACGAGGACTACTGGGAATCCGCCTACGGCGGCTACCTGACCCAGGGCGCACCGCGCACCCTCAAGGTCTCGGCGACCCTCGACTTCTAGGTGGAGGCGACAGGCGGCTGAACCGGGCCACCCGCGCCTTGTCAGAAGGTCTGCACGATCACTGACAAGGAGTTCCCGACGTGGCCCTCATCGACTGCCCCGAATGCAAGCGTTCCATCTCCGACCAGGCCCCGAGCTGCCCGCAATGCGGCTATCCGATCAAGGGCGGCGCCAACCCGCGCCTGCTCTCGGAGAAGAACATCGGCCAGGTGGCCGGCGTGGCGGGTGTCTGGCTCGCCGCCCCCTGGGTGGCCCGTACCCTGGTCGCCGTGGTGCTGGTCATCGCCGGCACCCTCGCCTTCATCTACCGCTGACCGGAAAGCGGCGGCACCTTGCAGGGTGTGCCGCGCGCACCGAGAAGGTGATGCGTACCCAACGGCCAACCTGAGCCACTTGTGCGGCTTCAGAGGCCAGCTCCGTAGGGTGGGCCGGGCGGCGCTCCGCTTCAGCCCACCGTTCTTGCCTGGGATCGCCGCTCCACATTTCTTCGCTCGGTTCTGGATGCGCGTGGCCTTCCGCCGCATGGGTTTCGCTTCGCTCTACCCATCCTACGAACCGAGACTTCCGCACCATGCAGGTGGGGTCCTTCTCCAGGCTGAAGCCCGGGCTACAGGTCGGTATCGATTCCGGCGGCGCCCAGCATCCGCCGGTAATACCCGGCAAGCTGCCCGCTGGCATCCCAGGCATCCGCGCGGCACTCCTCCAGGGCGATGTGGCTGCCGGCACGGCAGCGGGTGCCCAGGCCGCACACGCGATAGAAGGTGTTGACCACCTCCACCATGGCTTCACGCTGGTTGCCCATGAGGATGGCGCCGTGGGCCAGCACCACGTGGCGACCATCGCTTTGCCGCCGACGCCAGCGCTGGGCGGTGCCCACCAGCTTGCGGCCCTCCAGGTTGACGTTGAAGCGGCCATCGCAGAAGGCACCCTCCACCTCGCCCAGCCCCGGCTCCAGGCCCAGGTCGGCCAGCCAGTCGCACAGGGGCTGGCACAGCCGCAGGTAGGCGGTCTCGATGCGCGTCAGCTCGTTCTCCTCACGCGGCACCGCATAGGCCAGGGCGACATTGAGCACCGCCGATGATTGCGGCACCGGCTCGCCCCCGGTGTCACGCAGGGCGATGGGCCACCCCTGTTCGAGGCAGGCGCGCTGGGCCACCTCGAAGGCCGGCAGGCGGCTCATGCGCCGGGGCATGACCAGCGCCGCGTGCAGCGGTCGCCACAGCAGCAGGCCGCTGTCGTGCTGCCCGTCGTAGATCCTGTCCAGCAGTTGCCGCTCCGCGTCCAGCCCTGCGCCCACCGTATGCCGCTGCATAATCGCCATCGCCTCGAATGCCTGGAGGGAGCCGATGCTACGCCGGCACCGGGCCCTTGCCCAGGCGAAGGGAGGCGCCTTTGATTCAAATAAATTGCACCGAACGAGCAATATTATTCATTGGCGGCATGGCTGATGCCGCCCGTAGCATGCGCACCATCTCGCCGCCCGGCCACGCCGGCTGCGGCAACGCTTGCACCACCCTTAGCCCTGTTCCATGTCAGGGATGGCACCCCTCCCGCGCACGCAGTGGGACTCCTGCAGGGCCCTTTATGGGCCTTTTTTTATCGCCCCGAACGACTGAAAAGCGAACGAACCCCGATGCACGAGAACCCGGACGCCCTCTGGCAGCGCTGGCGCAAGCGCCTGGCCCCCGCCCCACGTACCGCGCACCCCGGGGAATGGCTGCGTGCCGCATTGGGTGCCTGTATGGGGCTGGCGCTGTGCTGCATCGCCTGTAGCCATGTGTTCGGCAGCGAGATCACCCTGCGCCTGGCCGGCCCGCTCGGCGCCAGCTCGCTGCTGGTGTTCGCCGTCGCCTCCAGCCCGCTGGCGCAACCCTGGTCGGTGGTGATGGGCAACCTGGTGGCGGCCCTGGTGGGCACGGCCGCCGGGCTCTGGATCGACCACTCCGTGCTGGCCGCGACCCTGGGCCTGGCCGTGACCGTGCTGGCCATGTACGGCCTGCGCTGCCTCCACCCACCGGGTACGGCGCTGGCCGTGTCGGTGGCCCTGGGCGGCCCCGCGTTCGAAGCCCAGGGCTTCGCCGTCGCCTGGCCGGTGCTGCTCGGTTCCGCCCTGCTGGTGGCGGTCGCCCTGGCCTATAACCGCCTCACCCGCAGCGCCCTGAGCACCGCGACGAGCCAGGCCCGCGTCGGCCAGCACCTGACCGCCGACCCACTGCCCAGCGAGCGTGGCGTGTTTTCTGATGAAGACCTGGACCAGGCGCTCGAGGAGTTCGGCGAGTTCGTCGACATCACCCGCGACGACCTGGAGCGCCTGCTGCGCCAGACCGAACGCAACGCCCTGCGCCGCAGCGTGGGCCAGGTCACGGCCGGGCAGATCATGTCCCGCGACCTGCTCACCGCCACCGCGCAAACCACCCGCGAGCAGGCCTGGAAACTGTTCGAGAAGCACCACATCAAGGCGCTGCCGGTGCTCGACGAGCAGAAGCAGCTGGTGGGCATCGTCACCCCCGGCGACCTGTTCCGCCACGCCCGGGACGAGACGCCCGGCTCGCTGTTCGGCCGCCTGCGCCACCGCCCCGCCCCACGCCTGGGTGAACTCATGACCCGCTCGGTGCGCTGCGTGAAGCGCGATACCGATATCGGCGTGCTGGTGTCGATGCTCTCCGACCAGGGCCTGCACTGCCTGCCGGTGCTGGGTGACGACGAGAAGCTGGTGGGTCTGGTGACTCAGAGCGATCTGATCGGCGGCCTCTACCGCCATTGGCTCAAGGACCTCACCGCCCAGGCTCCGGCACCCGCGCTGAAGGTAGCGAGCTGAGGCTCACGCGGCCCCGTAGGGACGCCTCCCCCTTGCGGGGGTGACGGTGCAAACAGGGACGCTCCCCGCCACCTCGTCATCCTCGCGAACGCGGTGATCCACCGGACCAGCCCTGCGCAGGCTGGCCCTCAGAGCGTCGCTTCCCAGCGCTGCGACCAGTCGATGTCCTCGCTCACCACCTCGCGCAGCACGGCGATGGCCTGCTGCAGCAACGGTGAATCCTTGTCGCGGGAATAGACCAGGTAGGTCGGGTAGGTGAATTCGGGGGCGCGTTCCACGCGTTCGAGCTGGCCGCCGTCCAGGTAGCTCTGCACCACGCGGGTACGGAAATACCCCGAACCGCCGTGCTGGAGGATGAACTGCAGCGCCAGCGGCCCCAGGTTCACCGTCACTGCGGCGCGGGCCTTGTCCGGCAGCGCGGCGTCGTGCTGCTGGCGGAAGGTCGGGCCCCAGTCCACCTGCACGTAGGGCTCGGGGTGGGTGGTGGAACGGATCAGGATCAACTTCTCCTCCAGCAATTGCTCCACCTGCATGCCCGGCCAGTATTCGGGCTGGTAGACCAGCGCCGCATCCAGCAGGCCCAGCTCCAGCTGCTTCTGCAACTGCTGGCCGGGTGCGACCTCGACGCGTACCGCGTGGGAAGGAATGCGCTCGCGCAAGCGGCTCATCCAGCCCAGCAGCAGCGGGTTACTCAGGCTCTGTTCGCCGCCGATGGCGAGCAGGTCGCGGTAGCCCTTGGGCAGCGGCAGGTCGCGCCTTGCGGCCTCCCAGGTCTGCACCAGTTGCGTGGCATGGCCGATGAACACCTCGCCTTCGGCCGTCAGCCGTGCGCCGGCACGGTTGCGCACGAAGAGCTTGCAGCCCAGCTGGTTCTCCAGGTTCTGCACCCGCGCGGTGATCGCCGTCTGGGTCACGTGCAGGCGCTCGGCAGCGGCGACGAAGCTGCCGCTGCGGACGATTTCGAGGAAGGTGCGCGCCAGGTCGATGTCCACGGTGCCGACTCGTTCGAGAAAGCCGGCATGTTAACAAGGGCCCATTATCGATGCGCGTACCGGAAACATTCCCCGATATAGCGCAAGCAAATTCCTCGGAACAAACCTACCCCCCAAACGACTTTCCCTACGCTTCGCGTGATTCCGGGCTCCCATTCCGCTTAGAGCGCCCTCGCTATCATCGCGCCCGCTCCGCTGAGGTGGGATGCAGCTTTCATTGTCGGGCTGCCAAACGTCACTCAGCTCTGGCTTCGACTCTTTGAGGTCAACCTTCAAACAGGCGCGTGGAGCCGCGCCAACTAGGAGAGCTACATGAAGAAATTTCTCACCGCCAGCGCGGCACTGATCGGCTTCGGCCTGAGCAGCCTGGCATTCGCAGTCGACGGCACCATCGCCATCAAGGGTGAGGTCTCCAGCAGCACCTGCGGTATCCAAAGCGACTTCATCAACCAGGCCGTACAACTGGCGCCGGTATCCCAGAGCTCCCTCGCTCCGGGCCAGAACGCCGGCCTCAAGCCCTTCGCGATCGCGCTTGCCAACTGCGCCGCGGGCACCAAGGTCAAGACCCACTTCGAGTTCGGGCCCAACGTAGATCCCACCACTGGCACCCTGAAGAACCAACTCACAGGCGCGGATGCCTCCAACGTGGTGGTCCAGTTGTTCAACAGCGACCAACAGCCCATCCGCGTGGGTAACGACACCAACCTCAAGGAAGGGACCGCCGATAGCAACGGCGAAGCCGTCATGAGCTTCTTCGCGGCCTACCTGGCTCCGGCCGGTGAAACAATCAAACCCGGCCAGGTCAGCACCAGCGTCACCTACACCATGAGCTACGAGTAACGCCGTCGACCCGCCCGGGCCTCCCGGGCGCACACTTTCCCAACCCATGGCGCTGTTGCACGACCACCTTCCAGGCCCCCGTGCAAAACGGGCCAGCTCCACGGAATAATCGCGCGGTCTGAACGACCTTTCCTACACCCCTCGAAGATGCGGGACTCCATTCGACCTAAAAAGCCCTCGCTATTATCGCCTTCGCTCCGCTGTATTGGGATCAAGCCTGCTGTTTTCGAGGCTGTACCGTCACCCAGCTCTGGTTCCGACTTTTGAGTCCCCCTTTAAACAGGCGCGTGGAGCCAGGCGCCAACAAGGAGAGCTACATGAAGAAATTTCTCACCGCCAGCGCAGTACTGATCGGCGTCGGCCTGAGCAGCCTGGCGCTCGCAGTCGACGGCACCATCGCCATCAAGGGTGAGGTCTCCAGCAGCACCTGTGGCATTGAAAGCAACTTCATAAACCAGGCCGTACAACTGGAGCCGGTGTCCCAGAGCTCCCTCGCTCCGGGCCAGAACGCTGGCCTCAAGCCCTTTTTGATCGCGCTTACCAACTGCGCCGCGGGCACCAAGATCAAGACCCACTTCGAGTTCGGGCCCAACGTAGATCCCACCACTGGCACCCTGAAGAACCAACTCACAGGCGCGGATGCCTCCAACGTAGTGGTCCAGTTGTTCAACAGCGACCAACAGCCCATCCGCGTGGGTAGCGATACCAACCTCAAGGAAGGGATCGCCGACAGCAACGGCAAAACCTTCATGGGCTTCTTCGCGGCCTACCTGGCTCCGGCCGGTGAAACAATCAAACCAGGCCAGGTCAGCACCAGCGTCACCTACACCATGAGCTACGAGTAACGCCTTCGACTCGCCCGGGACTCCGGGCGAGTCATTCCTGCGACACCCCGCCTCGCCTCCGCGTTATTCCACTTCCCCCTTTGCGGCCGAGCTGCCAATGGGCTTTAAGTCAGGCCAACCCTCGCCCTGGGCCTTCCCTGCCGCTCAGATCAGCTCCACGGAATAAACTTGCAGCCTGAGCGACCTTTCCTACACCCCTCGTAGCTCCGGGACTCCATTCGGCCTAGATGGCCCTCGTTATCATTGCGCTCGCTCCGCTGAAGTGCGATCCAGCTCTCATTTTCGAGGCTGCGCCGTCACTCAGCTCTGGTTCCGACTCTTGAGGTCAACCTTTAATCCGGCGCGTGGAGCCAGGCGCCATCAAGGAGAGCTACATGAAGAAGTTTCTCACCGCCAGCACGGCACTGATTGGCTTCGGCCTGAGCAGCCTGGCGCTTGCAGTCGACGGCACCATCACCATCAAGGGCGAGGTCTCCAGCAAGAGCTGCACCATCGCAAGCCCGTCCCTCAACCAGAGCGTGCAACTGGCACCGGTATCGCAGAGCTCGCTGGCTGCGGGCCAGAACGCCAGCTTCAAGCCCTTCATGATCGAGCTCTCAGGCTGCAGCGTGGGCACCAAGGTCAAGGCCAACTTCGAGATCGGGCCGAACGTGGACGCCGCCAACGGCACCCTGAAGAACGAGCTCACAGGTGCGGATGCCTCCAACGTGGCAGTCCAGCTGTTCAACGCTGACCAGCAGCCTATCAACCTGGGCAACAACGACAACAGCAAAGAGGTGGTCGTCACAGGCGGCGGCAATACCACCCTGGCCTTCTTCGCGGCCTACCTGGCTCCGGCCAGTGAACAGGTCAAGCCGGGCCAGGTCAGCACCAGCGTCACCTACACCATGAGCTACGAGTAACACCCCCGACTCGCCCGGGACGCCCGGGCGAGTCAATCACGCGACACCCCGCCCCAACCTCCCCCGCCGTTCCAACTTCCCCCACCTTCATCGAGCTGCCGGACGAGCCGTCATGCCTCCTCGGGCACGTCGAAGCGCACCGCCTTGGCGCCGTAGCGCCAGATCGCCTCGCCCAGCAGACGCGCGCTGCAGGAGTCGCCCTCCAGCGCGGCCTGTGCCGCATCGGCTGATACCCAGCGGCTGCGCTGGATCAACCAGCGGCCATCGGCGCTGGTTTCCAGGCTGGTGGAAAGCAGCCCCACCTGGGACTTGAGGCAGGCCGCCAAACGCACGCCCAGGTCCTCCACCAGTGCTGGCAGGCAGGCCGGATCGGCCGAGAAATGAATGGATGAAACGACGCCCTGCAACTGCTCGTTGGTCATGCCGAGACTCCTTCTACCGTTGTGCAATGCTGGCGGCGAGGGTAAAACCTAAACTTAACTTTAGGTCAAGAGGACGCAAGCAATGCCAAAGGTGACGGCGAGCAACATCGGCAAGGCGCTGACGGTGGGCCAGGTGGCCGAGCGCAGCGGGGTGGCCGTGTCCACCCTGCACTTCTACGAAACCAAGGGGCTGATCAGCAGCACCCGCAACGCCGGCAACCAGCGCCGCTATCCGCGCGAGGTGCTGCGCCGGGTGGCGGTGATCAAGGTGGCCCAGCGCCTGGGCATCCCGCTGGCGTCCATCCGCGCCGCGTTGATGACGCTGCCGGAAGGCCGCACGCCCACCGCCGCCGACTGGCATGCGCTTTCGGCACGCTGGCAGGCCGAGCTGGACGAACGCATCCGCCGCCTCACCCAACTGCGCGACCAGCTCGACGGCTGCATCGGTTGCGGCTGCCTGACCATGGAGGTCTGCCCCCTGCGCAACCCGGGTGACGAGCTCTCGGATCTCGGCAGCGGCCCGCTGCTGCTGGAGACCGATGACGCATCCGAGTGACCGATTATCGAACGGAATAACCGATGCCCGATTGCCCGCCCCACAGCCTTCGATTGATTAAAGTAACCAGTTAGTACATTTTCCCATTCCAGCCCCGCCCGCGTTCCCGGCAGGGGCTCATGACAATGGAGAAATGCCCCTGATGTCCCCCACCCTGCTGGTCCTCAACGGCCCCAACCTGAACCTGCTCGGCACCCGCGAGCCGGCGACCTATGGCCACGAAACCCTCGCCGATATCGATCGGCTGTGCCAGGAAACCGCTGCCGCGCTGGGCCTGGAAGCCGAGTGCCGCCAGACCAACCACGAAGGCCAGCTGATCGACTGGATCCACCAGGCACGTGGCCGTTGCGCCGGCATCCTGATCAACCCCGGCGCCTGGACCCACACCTCCGTGGCCATCCGCGACGCCCTGGTGGCCAGCGAGTTGCCGGTGATCGAGGTGCACCTCTCCAACGTCCACAAGCGCGAAGCATTCCGCCAGCACTCCTTCGTCTCCGGCATCGCCGTCGGGGTGATCTGCGGCCTGGGCAGCGACGGCTACCGGGCCGGCGTGCAGCATTTCGGCAAGCTGTTGAAGGGGTGACGCCATGACCGCACACGCAAGCGTACTCGCCGGCCTGATCGGCTCCGGCATCCAGGCCTCGCGCACCCCCGCCCTGCACGAGCGCGAAGGTGACGCCCAGAGCCTGCGCTACCTCTACCGGCTGATCGACCTCGACCCGCTCCAGCTCGACGTCAGCGCCCTGCCCCAGTTGCTGGAAGCCGCCGAGCGCACCGGCTTCACCGGGCTCAACATCACCTTTCCCTGCAAGCAGGCGGTCATCCCGCTGCTCGACGAACTGTCCCCCGAGGCCGAGGGCATCGGGGCGGTGAACACCGTGGTGCTGCGCGACGGCCGTCGTGTCGGCCACAACACCGACTGCCTGGGCTTCGCCGAAGGCTTCCGCCGTGGGCTGGGCGATGTCGAACGCCGCCGGGTGGTGCAGATGGGTGCCGGGGGTGCCGGGGCTGCGGTGGCCCATGCCCTGCTCGCCGAGGGCGTCGGCCAACTGCTGGTCTTCGACGTCGACGCCGAGCGCGCCCACGCCCTGGCGAGCAGCCTGGAGCGACGCTTCGGCACCGGCCGTGCCCGCGCCGGTGACGACCTGCCCGACGCACTCGCGAATGCCGACGGCCTGGTCAACACCACGCCCATGGGCATGGCCAAGCTGCCCGGCACGCCGGTGCCCGCCGCACTGCTGCGCCCCGCGCTATGGGTCGCCGAAATCGTCTACTTCCCGCTGGAGACCCAATTGCTCAAGGACGCCCGCGCCCTCGGCTGCCGCACGCTGGATGGCGGCACCATGGCGGTGTTCCAGGCGGTAAAGGCCTTCGAACTGTTCAGTGGCGCCAAGGCCGATGCCCAGCGCATGCTCGAGCACTTCCGCAGTCTCGACGCCTGATCAGGGCTCGAGGTCGAACAGCGCCTGGCCGCTTTCCATGTCGAATGGCGCGGAAAAGTGGTCATGGACGATGCGCCACTGCCCGCCGATGCGCTGGTAGCCGCAGGTGACGCGCATCCAGCTGCGCTGTTCGACCCCTTCGGCGTTGGTGCCGCCACACAGGCAGAGAAAGTGGGCGAAGCCGACATCACCGCTGGCGCGGATCGTCACGTGCTGCGGGTCGAAGATCGACGAGCCCTGGCACACCTCCATGCAGTAGGCCCAATGCGCGCCATAGGCCTCACGGCCGACGAACTGCAACCGCAGGATGGCGTCGTAGGCCACCACCTCCTGGGCGTAGAAGCCTACGATGCGCGCGACGTCCTTGCTGCGTACCGCCTCGGCCCAGTCGGCCAGCAGGGCATGCAGTTGCTCGACGGCCTGTTCGTTGCTGCTCATGGTGCTTCTCCTCGGTTCGTAGCCCGGGCCTCAGCCCCGGTTCCCGTGCCTGCCACGGGTGAATCCGTCACGACGCCAACTCCGCCAGGCGCCGTTCGATGAAACGCCGCTCGGTGTCCTGGCGGGTCAACCCCAGCGCCACCTGGTAGGCGGCCCGTGCCTCGGTGCGGCGCCCCAGCCGCCGGTAGAGATCGGCGCGGGCCGAGTGCGCCAGCTGGTAATCACGCAGCTCGCCGCGTTCGAGAATGGCCTCGATCAACGCCAATCCGGCTTCCGGCCCCTGGAGCATGGCCACCGCCACCGCGCGGTTGAGTTCGATGACGGGCGAGCCGATCCCCCGTTGCAGCACGCCATAGAGCGCGACGATCTGCGCCCAGTCGGTCGCCTCGGCCGTGGTGGCGCTGGCGTGCACGGCGGAAATGGCCGCCTGCAGCGTGTACATGCCGATGCGTCGCGAGGCCAGGGCGCGCTCCACCAGGGCGCAGCCCTCGAGGATCTGCTCGCGACTCCACAGCGCACGGTCCTGGTCCTCCAGCAGCACCAGCTCGCCCTCGGCGCCGGTGCGTGCCTGGCGTCGCGAGTCGTGCAGCAGCATCAGCGCCAGCAGGCCCATGACTTCTGAATCCGGCAGCAGCTCCAGCAACAGGCGGCCCAGGCGGATGGCTTCGGCCGACAGGTCGGCGCGGGTCAGGGAGTCGCCGGAGGTGGCCGAATAACCTTCGTTGAACACCAGGTAGATGACCCGCAGCACGTTATCCAGCCGCTCCGGCAACTCGCCCATGGACGGCACCTGGTAGGGAATGCGTGCATCGCGGATCTTCGCCTTGGCGCGGACGATGCGCTGGGCGATGGTCGAGGGCGTGGCGAGAAAGGCCCGGGCGATCTCCTCGGTCTTCAGGTCGCAGACCTCGCGCAGGGTCAGCGGCACCTGCGCGTCCGCCGGCAGCGCCGGGTGGCAGCAGGTGAAGATCAGGCGCAGGCGGTCGTCTTCCACATCCTCGATCTCCTCGGGCTCGTCGCGCTCCAGTTCGATGATCAACTGCGCCTGGCGCGCATCGAAACGGGCACGTCGGCGCAGCGCGTCGATGGCCTTGAAACGCCCCGCCGACACCAGCCAGGCGCGCGGGTTGGCCGGCACGCCGTCGACGGGCCACTGCTCAACGGCGGCGATGAAGGCGTCGTGCAACGCCTCCTCGGCCAGCTCGAAATCACCCAGCAGGCGGATCAGCGTCGCCAGCACCCGGCGCGACTCCTCGCGGTAGACCGCCTCCACCCGCTGGCGGGCCTGCGTCAGCGCCATCAGTCGCCCCCGGCCCGGGCCGAGCAGCAGTCATGGCGCGGCCCCGCACCTTCGTAGCGGTCGTGGTGGCGCACCCAATCCATGATTTCGTCCTCGTCACGGCCCTTGGGCAGCAGGTCGAGGAAGTTGTAGGTGCCCACCAGCATGTCCAACCCGCGCGCGTAGGTGGAATAGGTGTGGAACACCTCGCCCGACGGCAGGCGGAAGAACACGCTGAGGCCGGGCATCTCCTCCCCCGGGTCGCGGCTGGTGTCGTAGTTGTAGCGGGCGGTGCCGGCGGCGATCGCCTCGGGCGTGGCGCTGACGCCGAAGTCGGCGTTGAAATCGCAGCCGTGGGAAGACACCCACTTGAACTGCCAGCCCATGCGCCGCTTGAAGTCCTGGAACGCCTGCCAGGGCGCGCGCGAGACCGCCACCAGGCTGACGTCGTGATGGGCCAGGTGCAGGTTGGCACCGTCGAAATGGTCGGCGAGGAAGGAGCAGCCATCGCATCCCTCCTCCCACCCCGGCCCGAACATGAAGTGATAGACCACCAGGGTGCTGCGACCGGCGAACAACTGGTCGAGCGTCTCCGTCCCCGTGGGGCCTTCGAAGCGGTAGGCGTCGCTCACCCGCTCCCAGGGCAGCTCGCGGCGCGCGGCGCTGAGCTCGTCACGCAGGCGGGTGAAGGCCTTCTCCTTGCGCAGCAATTGCTTGCGGGCCTCCAGCCACTGTTCATGGCTGACGACGGGGTGCGATTCGATCTTCATGGGGGTTCCTCCGTTTTCAGAGCCGGGGCAGTTCCTTGATCGGGCGGATCTCGATGCAGCCCAGGCGGGCCGGGGGGATCTTCGCGGCGATCTGGATGGCCTCGTTGAGGTCCTTGGCATCGATCAGGTAGAAGCCGCCCAGTTGCTCGCGGGTCTCGGCGAAGGGGCCGTCGGTGATCGACAGCTTGTCGCCCTGCAGGCGCAACGTGGTGGCGGTCTGGGTGGATTGCAGCGCCTCGGCGGCGATGTACTGGCCGCTGCGTTGCAGGCGCTGCTCGTAGTCCATGCAGTGGCCGACGATGGATTCGTACTGCTCGGCGGGCATGGAATCGAGCACGGTCTCGTCGAAATAGATCAGGCACAGGTACTTCATCGTTCGCTCCTTGTTGATGGGCTTGCATCCCTGGTCGAACGGGGGACGGCCGGATCGACAGGCCGGAAGAAAAAAAGTCGTCCAAGCATAGACAGGGATAGTCCACCCACCCTCGCCCGCGCCTTCGACCGATTGGTGCTAAGCCGCGCTCGCCCTATAACGTCCGCCTGCGCGGGCCTCCGGGGCAGGCTATGCGAAGGGTTCGCGACGACGCGACTCGGCCCGCTGCAGCGTGGCGCTCGGCGTCTCACCGAAGAGCTTGCGGTACTCCACCGAGAACCGCCCGAGGTGGCCGAACCCCCAGCCCATGGCGATCACCGAGATGTTGCGGGCGGAGCGGTCCTCCAGGATCTCCTGGCGCACCGCACCGAGACGGTGCTTCTTCAGGTAGGCCATGGGCGAGACGCCGTAGTACTTGCGGAAGGCCTCGAACAGCTTGAACCGCGACACCCCGGCGGCGCTCTCCACATCCTCCAGGCGCAGCGCCTCGCGGGCGTGGCTGTGGATGTAGTCGCGCGCCCGCACCAGGTAGTGCGGCACCTTGAGCCCCAGCACCTGGCGCAGCTCCTCGGAGTAGTTGCTCGGCTGGGCCAGGATCAGCCCCTTGAGCAACGCGCTCTCCAGGTCACGGCTGAACAGCGGCTGGCCGTAGAGCCCGCCGTGCTCCATCTCATCGAGGATGTGCCGAGCCATGCGCCACCACGAGGCGGCGGCACCCTCCACCGCATCCATCAGCGGCTCGAAACGCAACGGTTCCTCCACCGGCCGCTGCAACATGCCCTCCAGCACCTCGCGCATCGCGGCGCGGGTGATCACCACCTGCAGCTTGCGGCAGTCGCCGGTGATGCTCAGCTCCTGGCTGCGGTTGGGCGCGACGATCACCGCCTGGTCGCGGTCCGAGCGCAACGCCGCCCCGTCGCAGCGCAACTCCTGCTCACCGCACAGGGGCAGGCTCAGGCTGTAGCTGTTGAAACCCTCGATATCGGCCACGGCCACCGTCACGTCGGTGCCGTATTCGATGATGCCGAGGGTGGTGGACATCGACCGCAGCACGTTGCCGCTGTGGTGGAAGCGGATCCGGTTGGGGCGGCTGGCATCGAGCTGGTGCGGTCCGCAGATGCCCGCCATCCAGGAGCGGGCACCCGCCAGGTCGAAACGATCGGCACGGATATCACGGAAATGCGATTCGGGCGGGTTCATCACGGGCACTCTCAAGGCTGTTGTTCCGCGCGCTCTGACGGCGCGTCGTCGTCCGAGGACGCAAGCACCATGCCACGCATGCTCGGCAAAGCCCACCCGCCCACTATCCGGACAGCATTCGCCAACTTTGCGGACAACCACCGGCACGCGCGGCTGCCCGCCACGCCCCATGCGCCCCCGCGGCCGCCTCACGCTGGGTAGTAGCTACCCAAGCGGTGTTACGCCACCCGGAATTAACGGATCGCCTTCCTCGACAAAGCGGATAGACCGGCCGACGCGGCGCTCCGTTAAATGTGCCGACCGATTCGCCCGATGTGACAGGTACAGGTGCATGAACAACGACAAGAGCATCACGCAGTGGAAAGACTTCATCAGCGGCTGCCTGGACTTCCGTCCGGCCGAGGGCGTGTTCCGCATCGCCCGGGAAATGTTCACCGAGCCGCAGCTGTTCGACCTGGAGATGGAACTCATCTTCGAGAAGAACTGGATCTACGCCTGCCACGAGAGCGAGATCGCCAACCCCAACGACTTCATCACCCTGCGCGCCGGCCGCCAGCCGATGATCGTCACCCGTGACGCCAGCGGCCAGTTGCATGCGCTGATCAACGCCTGCCAGCACCGGGGCGCCACCCTCACCCGCGTCGGCCGGGGCAACCAGTCCACCTTCACCTGCCCCTTCCATGCCTGGTGCTACAAGAACGACGGCCGCCTGGTGAAGGTGAAGGCGCCGGGCGAGTACCCCGAGGGCTTCGACAAGGCCACGCGCGGCCTGAAGAAGGCGCGCATCGCCAGCTACAAGGGTTTCGTCTTCATCAGCCTGGATGTCGGGGCCAGCGATTCGCTGGAGGACTTCCTCGGCGACGCCCGGGTGTTCCTCGACATGATGGTCGCGCAGTCCCCCACCGGGGAGCTGGAGGTGCTGCCGGGCCGCTCCACCTACAGCTACGACGGCAACTGGAAGCTGCAGAACGAGAACGGCCTGGACGGTTATCACGTCAGCACCGTGCACTACAACTACGTGGCCACGGTGCAGCACCGCCAGCAGGTCAACGCCGGCCGCGGCGAGGTGGGCGGCACCCTCGACTACAGCAAGCTGGGCGCGGGCGACGCCGCCACCGACGACGGCTGGTTCTCCTTCGAGAACGGCCACAGCGTGCTGTTCAGCGACATGCCCAACCCCACGGTGCGCCCCGGCTACGCCACGGTGATGCCGCGCCTGGTGGCGGAGTACGGCCAGGCCCGCGCGGAGTGGATGATGCACCGCCTGCGCAACCTCAACCTCTACCCCAGCCTGTTCTTCATGGACCAGATCAGCTCTCAGCTGCGCATCGTGCGCCCGGTGGCCTGGAACCGCACCGAGGTCATCAGCCAGTGCATCGGCGTGAAGGGCGAGTCCGACGCCGACCGCGAAAGCCGCATCCGCCAGTTCGAGGACTTCTTCAACGTCTCGGGCATGGGCACGCCGGACGACCTGGTGGAATTCCGCGAGGCCCAGCGCGGCTTCGAGGCTCGCCTGGAACGCTGGAGCGACATCTCCCGCGGCCATGACCGCTGGGTCAGCGGTGCCACGCCGCACAGCGAGACCCTCGGCATCGCCCCCGTGCTCACCGGCACCGAATTCACCCATGAAGGCCTCTACGTCAACCAGCACGGCAACTGGCAGCGCTTCCTGCTCCAGGGGCTGGAACGCAAGGCCCTGGCACTCAAGGAGGTGCACGCATGAGCCCGCAGCTGCAGTACCGCATCGAGCAGTTCCTCTATCGCAAGTGCGAGCTGTGCGACGCCCAGGACTGGGACGCCTACCTCGACCTGTTCAGCGAGGACAGCGAATTCCACCTGCCGCAATGGGACAGCGAGCACAGCTACACCACCGATCCCCGCCGGGGCATGTCGCTGATCTACTACGCCAGCCGCGCGGGGCTGGAAGACCGGGTGTTCCGCATCCGCACCGGCAAGGCGGCCTCCACCATCCCCATGCCTCGCACCCTGCACGGCATCGGCAACCTGCGCATCGCCGAGCGCGCGGACGGGCAACTGGAGGTCAGGGCCAACTGGCACACGCTGTTCCACCGCCTGGGCCAGAGCGAGCAGTTCTTCGGCCACGCCACCTACCACCTGCGGGCCGAGGGCGACAGCTGGAAGATCACCCGCAAGCACGTGGTGCTGCTCAACGACACCATCAACTCGGTGCTGGATTTCTATCACCTCTGAGCCAACGGAAACCGCAGCATGAACCACAAGGTCGCCATCAGCTTCGCCGACGGCAAAACCCATTTCTTCCCCATCAAGGCCGGCGAACTGCTCCTCGACGCCGCCCTGCGCAACGGCATCAACATCCCGCTGGACTGCCGCGAAGGTGTTTGCGGCACCTGCATGGGCCGCTGCGAATCCGGCCAATACAGCCTCGACTACGTCGACGAGGAAGCGCTCTCGCCCAGCGACCTGCAGCAGCGCAAGGTGCTCGCCTGCCAGACCCGCGTGCGTTCCGATGCCGCCTTCTACTTCGATGTCGACTCCACGCTGTGCAGCGCCAGCGGCACCCGCGCGGTACAGGCCAGGGTCAGCGAGGTGGAGCTGCTCTCCGCCAGCACCGCCCTGCTCCACCTGGAGGCGGGCGGCGACAGCCCGCTGGATTTCCTTCCCGGCCAGTACGCCCGGCTGCAGGTGCCGGGCACCGAGGCGCATCGCGCCTATTCGTTCGCCAACCGGCCGAATGTGCAGAACCGCCTGCTGTTCCTCATCCGCCTGCTGCCCGGCGGGGTGATGAGCGACTACCTGAGGGAGCGCTGCAAGGCCGGCGATGAAATCCGCCTCGAGGCACCGCTGGGCGCCTTCTACCTGCGCCAGGTCGAACGGCCCCTGGTGATGGTGGCCGGCGGCACCGGGCTCTCCGCCTTCCTCGGCATGCTCGACGAACTCGCCGAACGCGGCTGCGACCAGCCGGTGCAGCTCTATCACGGCGTGCGCCAGCCGGCCGACCTCTGCGAACTGGAACGCCTCAGGGGCTACGCCGAACGTATCCCGGGCTTCACCTTCATCCCGGTGGTCAGCGACGCCGCGCCGGGCTGGGACGGCAGGCGCGGCTACGTCAGCGAGCACCTGGACCCTGCACAGCTGCGCGCAGCCCCCTTCGACATGTACTTGTGCGGCCCGCCGCCCATGATCGAGTCGATGAAGACCTGGCTCCAGGAAAACGCCCTCGATGGCAACCCGCTGTACCTGGAGAAATTCACCGAAAGCGGCACCTGATTGATCCCCCTATCGGCGGCAGAGCCGTCGAGTGGCCCCCCGCTTTCGTAGGGGTGACGGTGCAAACGCGGACATCCACCCAACCCCGTCATCCCCGCGCACGCAGGGACCCACTAAACAGCATCCCCCCAAGCGCCGCACCGCACCCACCAGCAGCACCGTCGAGTGGCCCCCGCTTTCGCGGGGGTGACGGTGCTGGCAGAAACCTCCCCGCCCCCTCGTCATCCCCGCGCACGCGGGGACCCACTAAAAAGAAGCCCCGCATCAGCGGGGCATCCCTACTCTACCAGCGGCGCGGACCACCGCCGTGCCAGTGGCGCGGCGGGCCGTAATAGGGGCCGGGACCATAGTAGACGGGCTGGGCGACCACCGGCGGGTAGTACACGGGCTGCGCCGGGTAGTAGTACACCGGCGGCGGCGGAGGTGGCGGCGCGTAGACCACCGGTGGTGGCGCCACGTACACGGGCGCGGGCTGGACATACACCGGGGCCGGGCGGGACGCGACGATGGCACCGCCGACGACGGCCCCGACCACCGCCCCGATCACGGCGGGGCCGGCATCATGCCCGTGGGCCGAAGCCTGGCCGGCCAGGGCGGCGGCTCCCAGCAGCAGGGCAACCTGGGGCAAACGACGAAACATGACTCCTCCTGCGCCCGGCTAGGGAATGGACCGGGACGCAAGATCAGACAACGGCGCGAAATCACGGATCACCGCCGTTGGGTAAAGGTTGTGTAAGGACGACGGACGGCAGGTCAACGGCCCGCTGCGAGGGCCTGCGCCCACGCCATGTCGCCCGTGGCCGAGCCGTCGCGCAGCAGCCCGAGCGCCTGCTCCAGGTGCGCCCCACGGATGGCCCCGGCGGAGGCGACGAAGGCCAGGGCGTCCTCGCGGGCACGCCCCAGCTTCAACTGCTTCTCGTCGCTGCTGAGATCGGTGGTGGCGATGACGCTGATCATCGGCGAGACCATCGTCATGGAGAACGCGGCCTCGAAGGCATTCGGCGGCTCCTTGCCGGTGGACGGCGGCTCGGCCGCGCAGACGGTCGAGACCAGCAGTACCGGCAGCAGCGTCCTGGGCGACATGGGCTTCCCTCCTCGGCCCCTCCATCGGGGCGATGGTCGAGCCTGCACCGGCGGTACCTGCCGAGTAAAGAGCCCGCGCGTGCTCAGGCGGCGCGCCAGGCCCGGGACAGCGCGCCGTCGCGTCCGCTCAGCGGGTCGGCCACCGGCGTCGGCACCTGGGCGATGCGGCGCACCGAGGCCAGATAGCGATCGGTGCCCGCGCGCTGGATGTCATAGGCCTCCTGCCCGCGCGGATAGGCCCCCACCACCAGGAAGTCCTCGCTGGCCTCCAGGCAGCAGTGCCCGGTGCCTGCCGGCAACACCAGCACGTCCCCGGCGCGCACGGTGATTTCCCGTCCGTTCTCGCCACCGAGCATCAGCCGGGCGCTGCCGGCGGCGACACCCAGGGCCTCGTGGGCACTGGCGTGATAGTGGTGGTAGTCGAACACCCCGTCGCGCCACAGAGGTACCCAGCGATGGGCGGCGAAGCGTTTCTCGAAGGCTTCGGCACGGTCCACCTGCCCCGGCAGCGCGGCGCGATAGAGCAGTACGGGAAAGCGGCTGTTGGGCGTGCGTCCATCGCCCTCGAAGAACAGCAGCTCGGGCTCGGCGTGTCCCACCCGGGCGGCAACGTAGGCGCGGCGTGCAGGCTCGGTGGCGAAGCGGGTCAGGCTGGCTGGCATCTCTCGGTCCTCCGACTCGGTGCTATCCGAACGTTGGAAACACCGTCGACGCCGGTGGTTCCCCCGAAACGACCGGGCGGTCACGTTCAACGGGGCGTCCCGCCGGTCGCGCACGAGCGGGGCAGCCCTGCGAATCGCCTTGATGAAGCGCCCGGAATCGTGGGCTGCAGCACGCTTCATCCAACTTCTTGTCGCACCAAATGGTGCCGCTGCGTTCCTATTGCCGAAGCCCGTTGCGGCTGTGCGCGACGGAGGCACGAAACGCCAGTAGACTCCGCCGCTTCGTGCTCCGTTTACCCGTGCGCCTCGCTAGTGTTGGGCACTTTTTCGTGGTCGAAAACCAAACCGCTCTTCAACGAGCCATCCGACAGGGAGATAACAATGTCCACCGCCGTTCTAGCCGATCTGCTCAAGCAAAACGAAAAGACCATCCTCGAAGACTGGATGGCCGCCCAACGCGGCGCCGGTATCCGTAGCGACCTGATCGACGACCGCACCGTGCAGGAGAACTCCCGCGAGCTGCTCCGCGCCCTGGTGGCGGGCATCACCGAAGGTGGCGAGGACTTCAACGCGCCGGCCTGGAAGAACGCCCGCACCCTGCTCGAACGCCTGTCCGTGGCCCAGAGCCGCCAGGGCTTCACCCCGATCGAGACGGCCACCTTCGTGCTGTCCCTCAAGGAGCCGCTGTTCCAGCTGATCCAGGGCGGCAACGACAACGTCGTCGAGCTGGTCTGGTCGGCCAGCCGCCTGATCGACAAGCTCGGCCTCTACAGCATGCAGGCCTATGTGGCCGGCCGCGAGACGGTGATCCGCGAGCAGCAGGAAAGCATGCTGGAACTGTCCACCCCGGTGGTGCAACTGTGGAAGGGCGTGCTGGCCATTCCGCTGATCGGCTCGCTGGACAGCAACCGCACCCAGATCGTGATGGAGGCGCTGCTGCAGAAGATCGTCGAGACCGAATCCGACATCGCCATCATCGACATCACCGGCGTCCCGACCGTGGACACCATGGTCGCCCAGCACCTGCTCAAGACCATCACCGCCGCCAAGCTGATGGGCGCCAAGTGCATCATCAGCGGCATCCGCCCGCAGATCGCCGCCACCATCGTCCACCTGGGCGTGGAGCTGGGCGACGTGCTGACCAAGGCATCCCTGGCCGACGCCTTCCAGCTCGCGCTCAAGGAACTGAACGTCCGCCTGGTCAGCAGCGCACGCTGAGGAGATCGCACAGATGGTGGACAGAATCCCGATCCTGAAGATGGGCAAGTACCTGCTGCTGACCATCCAGGTGGACATGCACGACCAGCTCGCCCTGGACCTTCAGGAAGACCTCACCGAGCAGATCGTGCGGCACAAGGCCAAGGGCGTGCTGATCGACATCTCCTCCCTGGAGATCGTCGACTCCTTCATCGGCCGCATGCTCTCCCACATCGCCAACGTCTCCCGCATCCTCGACGCCAAGGTCATAGTCGTCGGCATGCAGCCTGCCGTGGCCATTACCCTGGTGGAGCTGGGGCTCTCGCTGGAGGGCATCGCGACCGCCCTCAACGTCGAGAAAGGCATGCGCTGGCTGGAAAGCACAGTCGCCGACGATGACCTGACCCTGGAGCACGAGCGTGACGAAGACAGAGACGCTTCCGCTGAAGCAGGAGACTGACATCGTCGTCATTCGCCAGCGCGTGCGCAAAGCGGCCGAGGAAGCCAGGCTCGGCCTGGTCTCGCAGACCAAGGTGGTGACGGCGGCCAGCGAGATCGCCCGTAACGCCCTGATCTACGGCGGCGGCGGTGAATGCGTCATCGAGAGCTGCCTGCGCGACGGCCGCGCGGCGGTACGCCTGTGCATCAGCGACCAGGGGCCCGGCATCGCCGACCTTGAGCGCGCCATGGTGGACGGCTACACCTCGGGCGGCGGCCTCGGGCTGGGCCTCAGCGGCGCACGCCGCCTGGTGGACCAGTTCGCCATCGATAGCCAGCCAGGCCAGGGCACCCGGGTGGAGCTGTGGAAGTGGAAGTGAACGTCGAACGCTGCCACCTGGTGCTGACCGTCACCGACCTGGCCCATGTGGACGCGGCCAGGCGCAGCATCATCCGCCATGCCAGCCAGCGCAGCGCGGACGAGAACCTGCTCGGCCGCCTCACGGTGGTGGTGCAGGAGATGGGCCGCAACCTGGTGATCCATGCCGGGGGCGGCGAGCTGCTGCTCAGTTGCGGCGACCAGCGCCTGGACGTCATCGCGGTGGACCGTGGGCCGGGCATGGGCAACGTCGCCCAGTGCCTGAGCGACAACTACTCCACCACCGGCACCATGGGCGCCGGGCTCGGCGCCATCCAGCGCATGTCCGACGGCTTCGACCTGTTCTCCCAGCCCGGGATGGGCAGCGTGGTACAGGCGCGCTTCCACCTCGCCCCGCCCCCGCCCGGCAACGGCCTGGTGGCGGGCGCCGTGTGCACGCCCTACCCCGGCGAGCACATCGGCGGGGACGCCTGGGCGATCCGCGGCAACCGCGTGCTGGTGTGCGACGGCCTCGGCCATGGCCACGCCGCGAACGTGGCCAGCCAGAAGGCCCGCCAGGTCTTCCTCGAACACAACCCGCAACTGCCCCTGCAGGCGCTGATGGAGCAGTTGCACCGCGCCCTGATGTCGACCCGCGGCGGCGCGGCGGCCATCGCCGAGGTGCAGCCGGAGCAGCGCCAGGTGCAGTTCTGCGGCATCGGCAACATCGCCGGCACCCTGCTGACCGACAAGGGCCGCAGCATGGTGTCGAGCAATGGAACGGTCGGATACCGCATCGGTCGTATCCATACATTCAGTTATCCCTGGGACGACAGTTCAATCATGATCCTGGCCTCGGACGGCATCAGCACGAAGATCGACTACAACGCCTATCCAGGCCTGCGCGCACGCCACCCTGGCGTGATCGCCGCGCTCATCCACCGCGACCACCGGCGGCTCAACGACGATGCAACCGTGGTGGTGGTCAAGCGTGAGCACTAAGCGCCGCATCACCAGCATCAGCATCCTCGAGGAAATCGACGTGGTCAGCTGCCGCCAGGGCGCCAAGCAGATCGCCGCCTGGCTCGGCCTCTCGCCCCTGGAACAGATCCGCCTGGCCACCTCGGTCTCGGAGCTCGCCCGCAACGTCTACCAGTACGCCGGCAGCGGCGTCTTCCACTTCGACCTGCGCTGCGACGCACGCGGCCTGGTCACCGGCATCTGCTTCGATGCCGTGGACCAGGGCAGCGGCATCGCCGAGATCGCGCAGATCCTCGATGGCAGCTACGTCTCGCCCACCGGCATGGGCGTCGGCCTGCGTGGCGCACAGCGGCTGATGGACGAGTTCGAGATCGACACCGGCTCCCGGGGCACCCGCATCAGCGCCTGCAAGGCGGTCTATCCGCCGCGCCCGCTGCCCAGCGAGCAGTCGATCCAGCAGATCCGCCGCCAGCTGCAGAGCGAAGGGGCCGCCGACCCTTACGTGGAACTGCAGGTACGAGGCTCCGAACTGCTGCTCACCAGCGCCGAGCTGCAGAGCAAGCAGCAGGAACTCGAAGCCACCAACCAGGAACTGGAGAACACCAACAAGGGCGTGGTGGCGCTCTACTCGGAGCTGGAGAAGGCGTCCTCGGAGCTCAAGGACGCCAGCGAGGCGCGCAGCCGCTTCTTCTCCAACATGACCCACGAGTTCCGCACCCCGATCAACATCATCGAGAACATCTCCAAGCTGCTGCTCAGCGGTGTCGACGGGGTGCTCAACGCCGAGCAGAACAAGCAGGTGCGCTTCATCGCCGATGCGGCGGCCGATCTCTCCGGGCTGGTCAACGAACTGCTGGACCTCGCGGAAGCCGAGTCCGGGCGCATGGAAGTGCTTCCCGAACGCTTCGAGCTCAGCGAGTTCCTCGAACAGCTGCGCCAGTTCACCGGGGCCCTGGCCATGCGCTACCCGCACCTGGGCTGGACGATTCACGAACCGGCCTTCGACCTGCCCCTGGAGACGGACCGAAACCGCCTGTTCCAGATACTGCGCAACCTGATCACCAACGCCTTCAAGTACACCCGCGAAGGCAGCGTCAGCGTGCGCTGCTTCCAGCCGGACGAGCACAACCTGGAGTTCGTCGTGGAGGACACCGGCGTCGGCATCTCCGTGGAGAACCAGGCGCGCATCTTCGAGGAGTTCGCCCGCATCCGCGCGCCTGGGGTGCAGGTCCACGGCAACGGCCTGGGCCTGCCGCTGGCCTTGCGCCTGGCCAACCTGCTCAAGGGCGATATCAGCCTCAACAGCGAACCCGGGCGTGGCAGCCGCTTCCACGTCCAGGTGGCGCGCGAGTACAACCAGCGGCAACCGGCGCTGGTCAGCCTCGCCGGCACCACCATCCTGGTGATCGACGACAGCGCGGCGGACCGCTACCTGATCAACCACCTGCTGCAACCCTTCGAGCCGGTGATCATCGAGGCGGACTGCGCCAGCGCCAGCATCGACAAGCTGCACGCGGTGCGCCCGGACATCATCATCCTCGACCTCGACCTGCCCGACATCTCCGGCGAGGACCTGCTGGAAAGCATGGACTGGAGCATGCACGCCCGGGTGCTGGTCAACACCGCCAAGCAGATGGACGACGGCGAACGCGCGCGCCTCGGCAGCCGGTGCCAGGCGATCCTCGACAAGTCCCAACCCAACCATGCCGAAACCCTGCTGCACCAGGTGCAGCGCCTGGCGGGGAGATACCACGATGCGAAATAGACGGATCCTGATCATCGACGACATGGATGCCAACCGCTACGTCCTGCGCAAGATCCTCGCCAGCGAACCCGGCTACGAGGTGCTGGAGGCCGCCAATGGCGGCGACGGCCTGGCGCGTCTGGAAAGCGGCGTGGACCTGGTGATCCTCGACATCAACCTGCCGGACATGAGCGGCTTCGAACTGATCCAGAAGGCCGAGCAGCGCCTTGGCCACGACAAGCTGCCGGCGATCATCAACATCTCCGCCACCTTCATGAGCGGCAAGGACAAGGCGATGGGGCTGAACACCGGTGCCCGCGCCTACCTCACCCACCCGATCAACCCCGACGAGATGCTGGCGACCATCTCCAGCCTGATGAGATCGGACAGCAAGCTCGAAGACGTCGAGAAGCAGCGCGAGGTGGCCGAGGCGCAAAGTGAGAACCTGCGCGCCGAGAAGATCATGCTCGAACGCTTCATGCGCTCCTTCAGCCATGACCTGCGCTCGCCCCTGGCCGCCGCCGTCATGGTCGCCGGGCTTATGCAGAAGAACCCGGCACGACGCACCGAGGAGATGATCACCCTGCTGGAGGAGAACCTGCGCCGCATCGACAAGATGGTCGCCAACATCCTCGACATCTCCCACGTCAGCATGGGCGGCGGCATTCGCCTGATCGGCGAGCAGATGCCCCTGGCCCCCCTGCTGGAGGAAGCCGTGGCCAACCTGCGCCTGCAGGTGGAGAACCCGCTCACCCTCGACGCCGAGGGCGCGGGCCAGCTGGTGTTCTGGGACAAGCTGGCCTTCCTGCGCATCTTCGACAACCTGGTGCTCAATGCCGCCAAGCACGGCGAGGCGGGCACCACCATCGAGGTGTCGCAGCGCGTGGAGAACGACAGGGTGCTGCTCTGCGTCAGCAACCGTGGCGCCTTCCCCGAAGAGGTGCTGGCCAACCTCGCCACGCCCTACTTCATCTCCACCCGGAGCGACACCAAGAGCTGGGACCTGGGCCTGCCCATCGTCAAGGCGCTCTGCGAGAGCTACGGCGGCAGCGTGGCGTTCGCCAACCAAGAGGGGCGCGCCGAAGTCCACCTGAGCCTGCCGGCCGCCCTGGTGGCCACGCCCTGACGGGCACGGCCCGCGCAAGGCGGGCCTGCCAGCTTTCACACAGGTGATGGGGACCGCTCCTACTTCCCATCATTCTTGAGCCCTTACAAAACCGCTCGCTAGAGTCCAGACGGCATGCCCCGCCGGGGCAGCACAACCGCCGCGAGGACCTTGCCATGCCTGATGCCCGCCATTTCCCCCGACCGCACTTCGACGTGCTCATGCGCGATTCCCGCGCGCCAGAGCTGCCCGACAGCCCCCTTCGGCGCCTGGACCAGGCGCGCAGCCAGGAGACCCCACCCATGGAAGATTCGTTGAAGTTCCCCACGCTCGAGCATTTTCCCGAGGAGATCCTCGACATCCGCCCCGACTCCCCGGCGCAGGCCTGCCAGGCCCTGGGCGACTACCGCCTGGTGCAGGCCACCCACCTGGTCCAGCGCATTCGCGAAACGCTCGACGAGCATGACCCCGACACCGCCGGCGAACGCGCGCAGTACCAGGAGCAACTGCTGTCCGGCCTCGAAGCGCTGCTGCTGGATGCCTACCTGATGTTCGGCCGCGCCCGGGAGGGCGACGAGCCGCCGCGCAAGGCGCCGCTCGGCAGCGCCGAGACCCGCGCCACCTACCGCTGACCTCCGGGAGGCCGCGACGGCCTCCCACCCTCCCCTACAGGCTCCGCGCGATGACCACGCGCTGCACGTCGCTGGTGCCTTCGTAGATCTGGCACACGCGCACGTCGCGGTAGATGCGCTCCACCGGGAAGTCCTTCAGGTAGCCGTAGCCGCCCAGCGTCTGGATCGCGGCAGAGCAGACCTTCTCCGCCATTTCCGAGGCGAACAGCTTGGCCATGGAGGCCTCGGTCAGGCAGGGCAGCCCCGCCTCCCGAAGGGCGGCGGCGTGATGCACCATCTGCCGCGCCACGGCGGTCTGCGTCGCCATGTCCGCCAGGCGGAAGGCCACCGCCTGGTGCTCGATGATCGGCTTGCCGAAGGTGCGGCGCTCATGGCTGTAGTCCCGCGCCGCCTCGAAGGCCGCGCGGGCCATGCCCACCGACTGCGCGGCGATGCCGATGCGCCCGCCCTCCAGGTTGGACAGGGCGATGCGATAGCCCTCGCCCTCCGCGCCCAGGCGCAGCGAGGCGGGGATGCGCACCCCGTCGAGCTGGATCTGGCAGGTGTCGGACGCATGCTGGCCGAGCTTCTCCTCCACCCGCAGCACCTGGTAGCCCGGGGTGTCGGTGGGGACGATGAACGCGCTGATGCCCTTCTTGCCGGCGGCCGGGTCGGTCACCGCGAAGACGATCACCATCCCCGCATGGCTGCCCGAGGTGATGAACTGCTTGGCGCCGTCCAGCACGTAGTGGTCGCCGTCGCGGCGCGCGCGGGTGCGCAGGTCGCTGGCATCCGAGCCGGCCTGGGGCTCGGTGAGGGCGAAGGCGCCGATCATCGAGCCTTCCGCCAGCGGGCGCAGGAAGCGGCGCTTCTGCTCCTCGTCGCCGAACTTGAGGATCGGCATGCAGCCCACCGAGTTGTGCACGCTCATGATGGTAGAGCAGGCGCCATCGCCGGCGGCGATCTCCTCCAGGGCCATGGCGTAGGCCAGGTGCCCGGTGGCCGCGCCGCCCCACTCCTCCGGCACCAGCATGCCGAGGAAGCCCAGCTGGGCCATTTCGCGCAGGGCTTCGACGGGGAAGCGGTGCTCACGGTCCCAGTCGGCGGCGAAGGGCTTCAGCCGCTCCTGGGCGAACTGGCGGGCGACGTCGCGTATCTGCAGGTCTTGTTCGGACGGGATCATCGTTCTCTCCTTCAGTCCATGCGCTCGATGGCCACGGCCGTGGCTTCGCCGCCGCCGATGCACACCGACGCGATGCCGCGCTTGTAGCCGTACTGGCCGAGGGCGCCGAGCAGGGTCACCAGCACCCGCGCACCGGACGCACCGATGGGGTGGCCGAGGGCGCAGGCGCCGCCGTGCACGTTGAGCCGCTCGTGGGGGATGCCCAGGTCGCGCATGGCCACCATCGGCACCACGGCGAAGGCCTCGTTGATCTCGAACAGGTCCACCTGCTCCAGGCTCCAGCCGGTGCGTGCCAGGAGGCGCTGGATGGAGCCCACCGGCGCGGTGGTGAACAGCCCGGGGGCCTGGGCGAAGGACGCGTGCCCGACGATGCGCGCCAGGGGCGTGAGACCGCGCTTCTGGGCCTCGGACAGGCGCATCAGCAGCAGGGCCGCGGCGCCATCGGAAATGGAGCTGGAATTGGCGGCGGTGACGCTGCCCCCCTCGCGGAACGCCGGCTTCAGGGTGGGGATCTTGTCCAGGCGCGCCTTCGGCGGCTGCTCGTCGCCCGCGACCTCGCGCACCTCGCGGCCCGACCGGGCCTGCACCGCCACCGTCTCGGCGGCGAAGCGGCCTTCGGCCAGGGCCTTCTGCGCACGGGTCAGGGACGCGATGGCGAAGGCGTCCTGCTGCTCGCGGGTGAAGCCGTAGGCCTGGGCGCAGTCCTCGGCGAAGGTGCCCATCAGGCGGCCTTTGTCGTAGGCATCCTCCAGGCCGTCGAGGAACATGTGGTCGAGCACCTTGCCGTGGCCCATGCGGTAGCCGGAGCGCGCGCGCTCCAGCAGGTAGGGCGCGTTGGACATGCTCTCCATGCCGCCCGCGACCACCACGTCGGCACTGCCGGCGGCCAGCAGGTCGTGGCCGAGCATCGCCGCCTTCATGCCCGAGCCGCACATCTTGTTCACCGTCGAGCACACCACGCCCTGGGGCAGCCCGGCGCCGAGCGCCGCCTGGCGCGCCGGCGCCTGGCCCTGGCCGGCCTGCAGCACGCAGCCCATCAGCACCTCGTCCACCGCGTCGGCGGCCACGCCGGCACGCGCCAGGGTGGCGGCGATGGCAGCGGCGCCCAGCTCGGCGGCGCTCATCTCGCGCAGGTCACCCAGGAAGCCGCCCATGGGCGTGCGTGCGGCACCGACGATGACGATGGGGTCGATCTTCGCGTTCATGCGGTTCTCCTTATTTCGCGGCCATGCGCAGCGCGCCATCCAGGCGGATGACCTCGCCGTTGAGCATGGTGTTGCCGATGATGTGCGCCACCAGCGCGGCGTATTCGTCCGGGCGCCCGAGGCGCGGCGGGAACGGCACGTCGGCGGCCAGGGAATCGCGCACCTCCTGGGGCATGCCGGCCATCATCGGCGTCTCGAAGATGCCGGGGGCGATGCACATCACGCGGATGCCCGAGCGCGCCAGGTCCCGCGCCAGCGGCAGGGTCATGGCGGCGACGCCGCCCTTGGACGCGGAATAGGCGGCCTGGCCCATCTGCCCGTCGAAGGCCGCCACCGAGGCGGTGTTGATCAGCACACCCCGCTCGCCCTCCTCGCCCGGCTCGTTGCCGGCCATGGCCTCGGCCACCAGGCGCAGCATGTTGAAGCTGCCGATCAGGTTGACCTCCACCACCCGGCGGAAGCTGTCCAGGCCGTGCACGCCCTTGCGCCCCAGCACCTTCTCGGCGGGGGCGATGCCGGCGCAGTTGATGAGCCCGTGCACCGCGCCGAAGGCCTCGACGGCGGCCTCGACGGCGGCCTGGGCCTCGTCTTCGCGCGTGATGTCGGCACGCTGGAAGCGGGCGTTGTCACCCAGCTCGGCCGCGCGGGCGGCGCCGGCCTCGGCATTGATGTCCACCAGCAGCGCCCGGGCGCCCTGTGCCAGCAAAGCGCGGGCGGTGGCCAGGCCGAGGCCGGAGCCGCCGCCGGTGATCAGGAAGGTCTTGTTCTCTATACGCACGTCGGTGGCTCCTGGGTCATGGGTGGGCGGCACGCGCCTGGGCGCTGGCGACTTCCTGGTTGCGCAGGAGGAAGCGCTGGATCTTGCCGCTGGGTGTCTTGGGCAGTTCCGCGACGAACTCGATCTCGCGCGGGTAGGCATGGGCGGACAGCCGCTTGCGCACGTGTTGTTGCAGCGCCTCGGCCAGGGAGGCGTCCCCGGCGTGGCCGGGCTTGAGCACCACGAAGGCCTTGACCAGCTCGGTGCGCTCCGGGCACGGCTTGCCGATCACCGCCGCCTCGACCACCGCGGGGTGCTCGATCAGCGCGCTTTCCACGTCAAAGGGGCCGACCCGGTAGCCGGAGGTGGTGATCACGTCATCCGAGCGGCCGACGAAGGCGATGCTGCCGTCGGCATTCAGTTCCACGGTGTCGCCGCTCAGGTAATAGTCGCCGACGAAGGCCCGGGTGGCGGTGCCCAGGTAGCCGGGGAACCAGAACAGCGGCGAGCGGGCGCGGTCAATGGCGAGGATGCCCGGCTGCCCCGCCGGCAGTTCGCGCTGGGCCTCGTCGAGCACCACCACGCGATGCCCGGGCACGGCGAAACCGGCGGCGCCGATGCGCACCGGGTGCGCCAGCTCGTGGTGATTGCACAGCACCATGCCCATTTCGGTCTGGCCGTAATGGTCGTGGATGGTGGCGCCCAGGCCGTCGGCGAACCAGCGGATCACCTCGGGCGTCAACGGCTCGCCGGCACTGCTCACCGCGCGCAGCCGGCCCTTGAGTTGCGGCTCCACCTGCTCCTTCGCCGCCAGCAGCAGGCGGAAGGCGGTGGGCGAGCCGGCCAGGTTGGTGATGCCCAGCTCGCGGATGATCCGGCAGGTGCTCTCGACGCTGAAGCCACCCTCGAAGAAGGTGGTGGCGTGGCCCATGGCCAGCGGCCCGGTCACGGCGTAGTAGAGGCCATAGGCCCAGCCCGGGTCGGCCAGGTTCCAGAAGCGGTCGTCCTCGCGCAGGCCCACCGCGTCGCGCATGTAGCCGACGAAGGCGAGGATGGCCCGCAGCGGCACCTGCAGGGCCTTGGGCAGCCCGGTGGTACCGGAGGTGCACATCAGCAGGAAGGGGTCGTCGGCACGCCGCATGACCGGTTCGAAGTCACGGTCCTGGCGTTCGAGCGCCCTCCAGAAGGCGCAGCCGGCGGCGCCCGTGGCACCGACGGTGAGGATCGCCGGCACCTGCGCCACCTCGTCCAGCTTGGCGCGGTTGGCGGTGTCCACCACCACCAGGCGCGACTGGCCGCACTGCAGGCGGTGCTCGATGGCCTTGGGCCCGAAGGCGGTGAACAGCGGCTGGTAGACGGCCCCGGCGCGCCAAGTGCCGAGGATGGTGACCAGCAGCTCCGGAGTGCGCGGCAGCAGGCCGGAAACGCAATCCCCCGGGCCGATGCCCAGTTCGCGCAGATGGTGGGCGAACCGGGCGCTGGCTTCCTTCAGGCGGGCGAAGGTCCAGTCCTCGCGGCGGCCGTCGCGGCCTTCCCAGACCAGCGCGACGCGCTCCGCGTCGGCGTGGCGGTCACAGCATTCGATACAGGCGTTGAGGGCCTCCGGCGTGCCCGCCAGGGTGGTGGCGAACGCCTCGGCCAGGTCGAACCGGCGTGCAGCCTCGTGGTAGTCGCGCATGGACGGTGACTCCGCATTGTTCTTGTAGTGGGCGGAATCTTCGGACCGGCCTGGCTCGCCGGCAATGTCGAATGGCGCCAACCTCGGCGAGCATTTTTGACAACGGCCACTGGCCAGCTCAGGTCGGCGGCGGGCCCGGGTGCATCAGCTCGCGGTATTGCCCCGGCGTGGTGCCGGTCCATTTGCGGAACGCCTTGTAGAAGGCGCTGGCATCGGCGAAGCCCAGCTCGAAGGCCAGTTCGGCGAAGTTGCCCTCGCCGCTGTGCAGCCTGGCGAGGGCCAGGTCGCGGCGCACCTGGTCCTTGAGCGCCTGGTAGGACTGGTCCTCCAGCGCCAGCTTGCGGCGCAGGGTCGAGGGCGCCATGAAGAAGTGGCTGGACAGCGCCTCCAGGTCCGGCCAGCGCTCGGGGCGCAGGCTGCGCAGGTAGGCGCGGATGCGGGCCGCCAGGCTCTGCGGGTCGCGGTAGCGCACCAGGATGTTGGCCGGTGCGCCACCGAGGAAGCGCTTGAGCTCGCGCTCGCTGCGGCGCACCGGCAACTCCAGGCAATCGGCGTTGAACAGCAGGCGCGTGCGCGGCCGGGCGAAGCGCAGGTTGTCGCTGAACATCACCCGGTAGTCCTCGATGTACTCGGGCGCCGGGCAACGCAGGTCGATGGCGAGGATGGGGATGCGCCGCCCGGCCAGCCAGCAGGCCAGGCCGTGGACGATCATCCACAGGGTGAAGTAGGCGAAGGCGCGCTGGGCCTCGCCCGGCTCCTCCTCCAGCACGATCTCCGCCATCCCGCCCTGGCGCACCAGGCGCGGCGAGAGGCCGTCGAACACCAGGTCGAGGAAGCCGAGCACGCCCTCCAGCGCCGCCCCCAGGCTGGGCTCCTTCAACGCCGCGCGGGCCATGAAGGCGAAGCTGCCGGACTTCATGCGCCTGGGGTTCATGCCGAAGAATTCATCGTCCATGCATTCGGCCAGGCGCAGCCAGAGGCGCGCGTACTGCTGCGAGGAGACCCGTCCATAAGGTCGCTCCAGCGCCTCGGCGGCGATCCCGGCATGCCCCAGCAAGGGCGCCGGGTCGAGCCCGCGGGCACGCAGCTCCAGCAGGGCCTCGCGGACCAGCTGGACGGAAATGGTGCCTTTCTCGACGACGGTGCCTGTCATGGTTCCCGGGTGCGTGCGATGGGGAGGCCGATTGTAGGGGAATGGCGAAGTGGGCACGACCGCCCCTTTCACAGGGCCCGCTAAAGATGCTCCAGCACATTCAGCACCCGCCCCGCCGGGTCGCGCACGAAGAAGCGCCGCACGCCCCAGGGCTCGTCGGTCAGCGGGTGGACGATCTCCGCCGCCAACGCCAGGGCGCGCCGGTGGGCCTCGCCCACGTCGTCCACCTCGACGGACAGGTCCGGCACCGGCGTACCCGAGCCGCCTTCGCTGGCCAGGCTCAATTGCGGGCGCATGCGCACCGCCTCCGGGGACGCCAGGGTGAGGATCCAGCCATGGTCCATCACCAGGTCGAGGCCCAACAGGCGGCGATAGAAGTCCGCCAGTGCGGCGGGATCGGGGGTGGCGAAGTTGGCCACCAGGCGTAGCACGTTCATGGCAGTGGGCTCCTTGTCCGGGACCGCAGCAGGATAGCCGCCCGTCGCGCGGCAGCCAGGATTTTCGCGCCCCGCGCCGGCACCGCGCCAACCGGACACAGGGCCGCGCCGTGACAGCGGCGGCCCCCACCCCCTATCCTTGCGCCCTCTGCCGCTCCGTCGGATCTTTCGTAAGTCAGCCCAAGGAAACTCCCATGCCCCATGAAGGCAGCTCGTTGCAGGTCGCCGTGGTCTTCCTGCTCGCCGCCGTCCTTGCCGTGCCTCTCGCCAAGCGCCTGCAACTGGGGGCCGTGCTCGGCTACCTGCTGGCCGGCGTGCTGATCGGCCCCTCCGTGTTGCGCCTGGTCAGCGACCCGCAGAGCGTCAGCCACCTGTCCGAACTGGGCGTGGTGCTGCTGCTGTTCATCATCGGCCTGGAGCTCTCGCCCCGTCGCCTCTGGGTCATGCGCCGCTCGGTGTTCGGCGTCGGCCTGGCCCAGGTGCTGCTCACCGGCGCGCTGATCGCCGGCATCGCTTACCTGGCCTTCGCCCGCACCTGGCAGAGCGCCGTGGTGCTCGGCCTGGGCCTGGCGCTGTCCTCCACCGCCTTCGGCCTGCAGATCCTCGCCGAGCGCAAGGAGCTGACCAGCCCCCATGGCCGCCTGGCCTTCGCCATCCTGCTGTTCCAGGACATCGCGGCCATCCCGCTGATCGCCCTGATCCCGCTGCTCAGCGGTGCCACCGCCGCCCGCGAGGACGGCGGCCAGCTGGCCCACCTCGCCGAGGTGGTCGGCAGCATCGGCCTGGTGGTCATCGGCGGGCGCTACCTGCTGCGCCCGGTGTTCCGCGTGGTGGCTCGCACCGGCCTGCAGGAGGTGTCCACCGCCACTGCGCTGCTGGTGGTGATCGGCACCGCCTGGCTGATGGAGCTGGCCGGCGTGTCCATGGCCCTCGGTGCCTTTCTCGCCGGCCTGCTGCTGGCGGACTCGGAATACCGCCACGAACTGGAAGCCCAGATCGAACCGTTCAAGGGCCTGCTGCTGGGGCTGTTCTTCATCAGCGTGGGCATGAGTGCCGACCTCAGCCTGCTGCTGGGCCAGCCGCTGCTGGTGCTGGGCCTCACGGCGCTGCTGATCGCCGTCAAGTTCCCGGTGCTCTACCTGCTCGGCCGCAGCGCCGGCGGGCTCACCCGGCAGAGCGCGCTGCGCCTGGGCGTGGTCCTGGCCGCCGGGGGCGAGTTCGCCTTCGTGGTGTTCAAGATGGCCCGCGACCAGGGCCTGTTCGAGGCCCGCCTGCACGGCTTCCTGGTGCTGGCCATCACCCTGTCCATGGCGCTGACGCCGCTGCTGATCCTGGCCATCAACCGCTTGGTCAAGGCCAGGCCAGCGCCGGTGAACGTACCGCCGGAGTACGAGCAGATCGACAGCGACTCGCCCCGGGTGGTGATCGCCGGCACCGGCCGCATGGGCCAGATCGTCGCCCGTGTGCTGCGCGCCCAGCGCGTGCCGTTCCTGGCCCTGGACACCTCGGTGGAGACCATCGAGCTGTCCCGCAGCCTGGGCCGCATGCCGATCTTCTATGGCGACCCGCTGCGCCCGGAGATCCTCCGCGCGGCCAAGGTCGACAAGGCCGAGTTCTTCATCGTCGCCACCGACGACCCGGTGACCAACCTGAAGACCACCGAGCTGGTGCGCCGCCTCTACCCGCACCTGAAGATCATCTCCCGCGCCCGTGACCGCCAGCACGTGCACCAGTTGCTCGACCTCGGCGCACAGCCGGTGCGCGAGACCTTCCACTCCAGCCTGGAGATGAGCCGCCAGGTGCTGCTCGGCATGGGCCTGGACGAGGAACAGGCCAACGCGCGCATCCGCCGCTTCCAGCGCCACGACGAGGAGGTGCTGGCCGCCCAGCACAAGGTGCATGGCGATGCCGCCGCGATGATGCAGACCGCCCGCGAGGCGCGCGCCGAACTGGAGACCCTGTTCGACACCGACCGCATCGAGGAACAGGGCGTCAAGTGACCGCCCGGCCGCTCAGTCTTCCGGCTGGGCGGCCTTCCAGGCGCTGATCTGCTCCAGGCTGGCGGTCACCCCGCCGCACACCACCACCATCACCCGTTCGAAGTCCCGCAGCGCCTCGTCCCCGGCATAGGCCAGGGCCAGCGCCGCGCCACAGGCCGGCTCGACGAGAAGGCGCTGCTCATCGAGGAAGCGCTCGCAGGCCTGCAGCGCCGCGCGGTCGCTGACCACCCGCGCCCGCACCGGGTGGCTGCGCCCCAGTTCGAAGGCCCGCTCGCACACCTGCTTCGCCCCCAGGGAGGTGGCCACGCTGTCGATGCGCTCCAGCTCGATACGCCGGCCGGCCTGCAGTGAACCGGCGAACGACGCCGCACCGGCGGTTTCGGCAGTGATCACCGGCACCGCGCCCCAGCCGTTGCGCTGCAAGCCTTCCACCACGCCGCTGAACAGCCCGCCGCCACCCACCGAGAGCAGCACGACGTCGGGGCGCCAGCCGCTGGCGGCGACCTCGTCCACCAGGGTCGCGTGGCCCTGCCACAGAAGCGCGTCATCGAAGGGGTGGATGAAGGCATCCGCCTCGCCCAGCATCGATTGCGCCAGGGCATTGGCCTCGTGCCAGGCCTTGCCGTGGACGATCACCTCGGCGCCTTCCTGGCGGATCAGCGCCCTGGCCCGCTCGGTGGTGGTTTCCGGCACCACCACCGTCACCGGGATCGACAGGCAGCGGCCGGCGAAGGCCACGGCGATGCCCGCGTTGCCGCCGGAGGACGAGATGAAGCGCCGCGTGCCCCGGCGTGCATGGAACTCGCAGGCGGCGCCGATGCCGCGCAGCTTGAACGAGCCCGCCGGCTGCAGGGCCTCCAGCTTCAGCCACACCTCGGTGCCGGCGGCCAGGCTCAGGGGGCGGGAATGGATCAGCGGGGTCTGGATATGCAGGGGCATGGGGGGCTCGCGCGGCGTGTGTGGGGGCGACAGTCTCGCCCGCCGGCGGCTGGGGCGTCTTGTACGTTCTTGCAGCGCGCCGTTGCGTCAAATTCCTTGAGCAACCTACCCGTGCGGCGGTCTACCTCCTTGACCTCTTAAGGAAGCGCCATGCAGAAGACGCCCGACCGCACCCACCTCGCCGGCCTGGAAATGGCCAGAGTCCTGATCGCCACCAGCGCCCCGGAGGACCTGGCCCAGCGGCTCGACGAGGCCATAGCCCGGGCCCGCGAGGCCGGCCCGGGCGAAGGCGATGGCATCTTCGAGCTGGAGCGCATTGCACGGCAGCTGGAGGCCGGCGGCGCCATCGACCCGCCGCCGATGTTCTCCGGCCGCCTGGACGCACCACTGCGCCAGGGCACCTCCATCGCACTGATGCTGATCCACCGGCGCCTGGCCAAGCTGCGCGAACCCACGTCCGGCGGCTGACGACCGCAGCCGTCCGTCCGCTCGCGGCCACCCGGGGCTGGCGCACCGCACCGCCCATCTATCCTTAGGGCGTTGCTACAGGGAGCGATCAACGACAGGAGGTTGCCATGCGCTGTCCCTCGCAGTTGCCGAACGAAGCCGAACGCCTGCGTGCCCTCGCCGACTACGGCCTCGACGACGAACGCGTGGTCTCCAGCCTCGACCCGGTGGTGCGAATCGCCGCACGGATGTTCGACATGCCGCTGGCCGCGGTGAACATGATCGGCAGCGACCATGTGTTCTTCGCCGCCAGCACTGGTGTCGGCAAGGTCGACATGCGCCGCGACGTGTCCTTCTGCGCCCACGCCATCACCCAGGACCAGGTGATGGTGGTACCGGACGCCAGCCGCGACGAGCGTTTCCATGACAATCCGCTGGTGGTGGGCCCCACCCACCTGCGCTTCTACGCCGGGGTGCCGCTGCTCTCCGCCGGGGGCCTGCCGCTGGGGGCGCTGTGCGTCATCGACGACCAGCCCCACCTGGACTTCTCTGACGACGACCGCGAGCGCCTGCGGGAGCTCGCGCGCATGGCCACCGACCGCCTGGAACTGCACCGCATCGCGGTGAGCGCCGGACGCAAGCGCCCAACCTTCGAAACCTACGCGGGGCAGTCGGACACCCCGGTGCTCTGGTTCGACCACCGGGGCCACATCCTCGCCTGGAACCCCGCCGCCGCCAGCCTGCTGGGCTACGCCGCGGAGGAAGGCGTCGGGCTGCCGGTGGAAGCCCTGCTGGCGGTGGCCGAACGCCCGTCCTTCCTGGCGCTGATCCGCCGCGCCGTGACCGCCGGCTACCTCGCCGACCCGACCACGCCGGCCACCCTCAAGGGCCTGCACAAGGACGGCAGCGAATTCGACCTGGGCATGTCGCTGTCCTCCTGGAGCGAGAAAGGCTATCCGCGCTTCGAGGCGGTGCTCACCGACGACAGCCGGCGCCTGCAGGAAGAAGCCGAGCTGCGGCGCCTGGCCACCTTCGACGCCCTCACCGGGCTGGCCAATCGCGGCTGCTTCTACCGCTGCGCGGAACAGGCCCTGCTGGCGGCCCGGCCGGTGACGGTGCTGATGATCGACCTGGACGGCTTCAAGGACGTCAACGACACCCTGGGCCACCTGATCGGCGATGGCATCCTGCGGGAGGTCGCGGTCCGCCTGGCCGCCCTGGCGGGCCCGGACGACCTGGTGGCGCGCATCGGTGGCGACGAGTTCGCCCTGCTGCTCACCGGCATCACCGAGCCCGACTCGGCGCTGCGAGTGGCCCGGGAGGCCATCGGCAGCATCGCCCGCCCGATCCAGGTGGACGGCCACGACGTGCGGGTGGCCGCCAGCTGCGGCGTGGCCCTGGCACCCCTGCACGCGCTGGAGGCCCTGGAGCTGGTGGGCGACGCCGACCTCGCGCTGTTCAAGGCCAAGGGCAACGGCCGCAGCCAGGTCGCCGCCTTCACCCCCGAGTTGCGCATGGAAGCGGTGAGCCGCCACCTGCACGCCATGGAGCTGCACAGGGCGGTGGAGAACGGCGAGTTCGTGCTCTTCTACCAGCCCCAGGTGCGTCTCGGCGATGGCTCCCTGCGGGGTGCCGAGGCGCTGATCCGCTGGCAGCACCCCGAGCGCGGGCTGCTGGCGCCCGAGGACTTCCTCCCGGCCCTGGAGCGCGGCACCCTGGCCGCGAGGGTCGGCAACTGGGTCCTGGACGAGGCCTGCGCGCAACTGGCCTTCTGGCGCAACAACGGCGCCGAGGACATGCGCATGGGCGTGAACCTGTTCGGCGCCCAGTTCCGCGTCGGCGACCTGGTGACCGAGGTGCTGGAGGCCCTGGCCCGCTACGGCCTGCCGCCCGAGGCGCTGGAACTGGAAGTCACCGAGAACATCGTGCTGGACAACGACGACATCGTGCTGGAAACCCTGCAGCGCCTGCGCGCCTATGGCGTGGGCATCGCCTTCGACGACTTCGGCACGGGCTACGCCTCGCTGATCCTGCTCAAGACCTACCCGCTGAGCCGGATCAAGATCGATCGCTCCTTCGTCCAGGGCATGCTGGAGTCCCGCCGCGACGCCTCGGTGGTCCGCGCCATCCTCGACATGGCCCGCAGCTTCGACCTCGAAACCATCGCCGAGGGCATCGAAACCGATGCCCAGCGGGCCCGGCTCAAGCTGGAGCGCTGCGGCGAAGGTCAGGGCTACCTGTTCTCCCGCCCGATGTCCGCCCAGGCCTTCACCGAGGCGTACCACATCCGCCCGGCGGTGCGCACCGCCAGCTGAGCCGGCAGCGAACCGCAGAAACGACAAAGGGCGCCTCAGGGCGCCCTTTCACATCGGTACGAACCGGCCGGGATCAATGCCACCAGCGCGGCAGGCCCTTGCGTTGCTCTTCGCTGCTGTTGCCACGGTCGACCTGGGTTTCGGCGGCGGAGGCACGGTCGCTCGCGGCATCCTTGAAGGCGCGCTCGATCGAGCCGTGATGGTCGGCGGCGCTGACGTTGAAAGCGCTGCCGGCAACGACGGCGGCAAGCAGGGTGGCGGTGAAGTAGCGGCTCATGATGGGTTCTCCTTAAGGGGATGGGGTGAGTGATTCGACGGGGCCAGTTTCGCGTCGCCGCTGCGCCCTGGGAAACGCAATCGGTCACTAGTGGATATCAGCGAAATCGATTCCCCGGAGCACCGCCCCCCTGTGGGAGCGAATTCATTCGCGATGGAGCATCCGGCTATGCGCAACCAGGTGCCGGCTGCGGCCTCTTCGCGGCTGAAGCCGCTCCCACAAGGCGTGCCCACCAGCATGGGGCCAACTCGGGTGCAGGATGGATGGCGCTCTTTTCATCCACCAGGCGGTGCCACCGGGCAGCACCACGCCATGGCAGCCCTGCGGCCTGCCTGGCGAATGAATTGGCTCTGTCGGCGCTAAGTGTTGCTAGAGGATTTGGAGCCCAGTTGATTGCCGAGTCTTGCTGATGGCTTCTGTTTCGCCTTGCCGAGCGAGTTTCTTTCTTCAGTCGCCAAGAAAGAAACCAAAGAGGCTTGCCCCTGCATACGGGTCTGGCTAAAGCCAGACTTCCCTCGCTCCATCATCGTTTCAGGGGCACGCCGCGAAGGGCCATCCCTGGCCCATCGCGGCTCTCGCGACATCCATGTCGCTCAACCCCTGAAACGACGATTGCGCTCGGCCTCCTGAAAGGGGCGTTTGGCCGCTGCTTCAACGCCTTCGCTCAATACACATTGATGTGCGCATCACCACCGGGTGGATGCCGTGGCTGGCGGCTTTCGTAGGATGGTGTAGAGCGAAGCGAAACCCATGCGGTGGGCGTGTCAGGAATCCAGAATCGTCCTGAAAGCGCCGTTCTTGAGCCTTTCGTTGAATCCACAACAGCTAACGCAGACAGAGCCAAGAGAATTCGCCCCTACACCCCGTTACCCCACCTGGGCTTCGCCCCGTGCGCCCTGGCGGGCATGCAGGCCGAAGGCGACCAGTGCCAGCAGGGGCAGCGCGGCGCCGACCAGGGCGATGGCCTGCCAGCCTCCCTGCTCGAACAGCAGGCTGGCGATGGAGGAGCCGATGGCGCCGCCGATGAAGATGCTGGTCATGTACAGCGCGTTCAGGCGGCCACGGCTGGCGGCATCGAGTGCGTAGACCTCGCGCTGGCCGAGGACCATGTTCATCTGCACCGCGAAATCCAGCAGCACGCCGGTCAGCGCCAGCCCCACCACGCCCCAGGGCAGGCCGAACAGCGCGGGCAGGAAGCTGAGGATGGCCAGCAGCATGGCGAGACGCGACATGCTGCGGGTATGGCCCGCATCCGCCAGGCGCCCGGCGATGGGCGCGGCGATGGCACCGATGGCGCCGACCAGGGCGAACAGCGCGATCTGCGACTGGGACAAGCCGTGGTTGCGCGCCAGCTCCAGCGGCACCGCGGTCCAGAACAGGCTGAAGGTGCCGAACATCAGCGCCTGGTACAGCGAACGCTGGCGCAGCACCGGCTCGCGACGGAACAGGTGCCAGAGCGAGGCCAGCAGTTGCCCGTAGCTGGCGCGGTGATCGGGCCGCCGGCTGGGCAGCGCCACGGCCACGACCACGGCGATCACCAGCATCAGCCCGGCGGCGCCGAAGAACACCGCACGCCAGCCGAAATGGTCGGCCACGACGCTCGACAGCGGCCGCGCCAGGAGGATGCCCAGCAGCAGCCCGCCCATGATCCCGCCCACCACCCGGCCCCGCGACTCCTCCGGTGCCAGGTGCGCGGCCAGGGGGATGAGCATCTGCACCGAGACCGAGCTGAAGCCGATCAGCGCCGACACCAGCAGCAGCGGGCCGGGTGCCTGGGTCAGCGCCATGCCCACGAGGCTGGCGAAGGTGACGCCGATGGTGGCGATCATCAGCCGGCGGTTCTCCAGCAGGTCCGCCAGGGGCACCAGGAAGAACAGGCCGAGGGCGTAGCCGACCTGGGTCAGGGACACGATCAGGCTGGCGCCGTGGGTGGAGATGCCGACGTCGGGCGCGATCAGCTCGATGATCGGCTGGGCGTAGTAGATGTTCGCGACGATGGCGCCGCAGCAGATGGCGAAGAGCAGCACCAGGCCACGGCTGATCGCCTGGGGCGTGGAATGGCTGGAAGGGGTCATCGGAGGGTCCTCGGGGTGGAACGGTTCGTGGCGCCTATCCTGGGCAAGAGCGCCGCCCGGGGGAATCCGCTCGCTGCGCAAAGCGGCTTTGCCTTTTGCGCAATGCCAGGCGCTTCAGAGCAGGCCGCCGACGAACGCGATGAAGGCCGCGACCCGCCGCGAGGCACGGTGGCTCGGCAGGTAGAGCGCGGTGATGAGCGAGCGGGTGTCGTCCGCGTTGATCCGCTGCCCCGGGAACAGCGACAGCAGGCGACCCGCGGCGATGTCGTCGTCCACCAGCCAGTCCGGCAGCAGGGCCACGGCCGAGCCGGCCAGCGCCACCTCGCGCAGCACCTCGATGTTGTTGCTGCGCATCCGCCCACGCACCGGCACGCGGACCTCGCCCTCGGGCCCCTGGAAGGTCCAGACCTGGCGCGCGGCGCCATAGTTGAAGCGCAGGCAGTCGTGCTCGGCCAGCTCCAGCGGCTGCGCCGGGGTGCCCCGCTCTGCGAGGTAGGCCGGGCTTGCCACTACATGGCGACGGAATTCGCCGAGGGTCCTGGCCACCACGCCGTCCATGGGCGCAGCCGCCCCGAGGCGGATCGACAGGTCGACCCGCTCGCCGAGCAGGTCGACGATTTCGTCGGTGAGGGTGATGTCCAGCTCCAGGCGGGGGTGACGCGCCAGGAGCGTACCGATGTGCGGCGAGATCATGCGCCGGCCGAAGGCGGTGGGCACCGAGACCCGCAACGGCCCGCTGGGCTCGTCGCCGCCGTCCATCACCGAGGCGTCGGCCTCGGCCAGGTATTCCAGCACCTGGCGCGCGCTCTGGTAGTAGGCGGCGCCGGCCTCGGTGAACGTCACCTGGCGCGTCGAGCGGTTCAGCAGCACCGTGCCCAGCTCCTGCTCCAGGGCATCGACCATGCGTGTCACCGAGGAGGTGGCCAGCCCGAGGCCCCGCGCGGCCGCCGAGAAGCCCTTGGCGTCCACGGCGGCGACGAACATCTTCAGGGCCAGCAGCTTGTCCATGTGGGCTCCGGGGCATTGGCAGAACCGGCGGGGGCCGGGCTCGGGATCGGCGGATGATACGCGGGGCAGGCCCGCGAAGCATCCGGTCGCATGCGGCTGGCACCCCGCCGCTGCGCTTCTAGACTGCTACTCCCGCCCTGTCATTCCAAGGAGAGAACCATGGCCCTCGCCCGCATCCAGCAAGCCAACCCCAACCTGGAAAAACTGTCCTCGGGAGCCATCAAGAAGGTCCGCAGCGATGTGCTCGATCACATCGACGACGCCACCGACCTGATGCGCAACAAGAACAACATCATCATCGGCAGCGGCTACCGCCTCGATGCCAAGTCCATGGCAGCGGCGGGCAACGGCTTCAAGGCCGGCGACTACAAGCTGGACATCCAGACCGTGACCCAGCAGAAGGCCAACAGCAGGACGGTGGCCATCGCCTACCTGTCCTCGGCCGCCACCAAGGCCGCCACCGCTGACCTGGTACAGGCCTTCGAGAATTCCCTGGCGACCCAGGACATCTACCTGGTGAGTTGAGCGCTGGCCGCGACTCGACGCGGACTGACGCGATACACGCAGCGGGAGGCATTGGCCAGCAGGTGCTGTTCGCGGACCACCCGGGCCTCGTCGCCGATGATTTCCTGGAACAGCTGCAGCTCGGAGCGGCAGAAGCCCTGGCAGGCCTGCGCCGCCACGCAGATCGGGCAGTGGTCCTCGATCAGCAGCCAGTCGTCGCCATCGCGCTCGACCCGCGCCATGTAGCCCTCGGCCGAGCGCACCTCGGCCAGTCGCTCCAGGCGCTGCGCCAGGTCGCGGCCGCCACAGGCCTGGCGATAGACCGCACGCGACTCGGCCTCGCGCTGGCAGATCAGCCGGTCCAGCCCCTCCTCGCCGAACAGCTGGCGCACCGAAGCGATCAGCTGCACCGTGAGCTGCGCATGGGTATCGGGGAAACGGGCGTAGCCGGCATCGGTGAGCACCCAGGCCTGGCGTGGCCGCCCCGCACCGGAAACCGGCTCCTGGCGCCCGGCCAGCAGCCCGGCCGCCACCAGCTTCTGCACCTGCTGGCGCGCCGCCTCGGGCGTCATCTCCAGCACCTGGGCCAGGGTGGCGGTGGACAGCGGGCCACGGGTCTTCACCAGCAGCAGGATGCGGTCGGCCGTCGAGGCGGTGGAAGCGGTGGCAGGGTCGTGGGCGGGGGTCAAGGCGAGGTCCGGATATCCAAGCGAATGGTTGCATATTAGAGAGGTGACCGGAGCGCGTCGAGCGGCCACGCAGGGCGCGCGCTGGGTAGCATCTTCCCACGGCGCCGCGCCTGCCCTTCCCACGCCATCCTTTGGCTGGCTGGGGCGGGCGCGCGATGGCGTCTAGCCTGCCCCTACCGCCCCGCGCCAAGGACAGCCACCGGGCGACCGCACTCCGAAAACAAGGAACGACACGATGAATCCCTACGGAACCGCCCTGAAGATACTGGCCCTGCTCGGCCTGGGCATCTGGTCCCTGGCCTCCTCCGCCTTCACCCCCTGGGGGCCCTTCACCGCCACCGGGCCGCTTACCGTCAAGTACAACCCGGCGCTGCCCGCCGCGACCTGCACCCTCACGGTCCATGGCCTGGCCAACGGCGGAGTGGCGCAACTGCATGCCGCCACCATCGGCGGCGCCAACCCGATCTGCTCGACCGTCGCCGCGCAGGGCCTGCCCTGGGGCTGGCAGCCGACCAGCGCAACGGCCGTGAACTTCTCCGGCATGAGCATCAGGATCGGCACCGTCACCTGCGGCACCGGTGCCACGGTGCTGGCCACGAGCTGGAGCAACGCCGGCAACAGCCTCTCGGCATCCAGCCAGCCCCTGGGCGGCTGTACGCTGCAGAGCCTGACGCTGACGACCTCGCCAGCGCTCACCCTCCCCTGAGGCCGGGTGTTCCACGAAAAAACAGCGCAGCTGTAGCGGGTGACGAGGGCGACGGCCGGTTAGTGTTCCGCTACCGGCCGCGCCCTGCGGCATCGCCCTGGACCGCTGTCATGCCCGACCTCGACACCTTCGTGATCTTCACCTGCGCCGTCGCGCTGCTGCTGGTTTCGCCAGGGCCGAACATGGCGTTCGTCATCGGCCACGGGGTTTCACATGGCTGGCGTGGCGGTGTCGCGGCCGCGCTGGGCATCAGCGTGGCGGACGCGATCCTGACCCTGCTCACCGCCGCCGGCATCACCGGCCTGGTGGCGGCCTGGCCGCCCTCCTTCGACATCATCCGCTTCGCCGGCGCGTTCTACCTCGCCTGGATGGCCTGGAAGACCCTGCGCAGCGACGCCGCCGGCGGTTCCCGCGTGGAGTGCGTGCCGTTGAAGACGGTGCTGGTCCGCGCCACCCTCAACAGCCTGCTCAACCCCAAGGCGTTGCTGTTCTTCATCGTCTTCCTGCCGCAGTTCGTGGTGCCGGGGCATGGCGCGATCAGCGCCCAGCTCCTGCTGCTGGGCGCCCTGCTCACCCTGCTGGCCTTCATCTTCCACGTGGGTCTCGGGCTGTTCGGCGGCGCCATGAGCCGCCGCCTCGGCGGGCGCGGGCGCTTCGCCAACCTGCAGAAATGGGGGTTGGCCAGCCTGTTCGGCGCACTCGCCCTGCGCCTGGTGGTGATGCAGCGCCCGGCTTGATGCGGGGCGCTTCGCGAGCAGTGCCTGGGGATGGCTCTTCCGTGGGAGCGGATTCATCCGCGAATCGTCGCCTGTTTGCACGGTGCGGGCATGTAGCCCCATGGGTGTGCATACGGTGGTTCGGGTGGCGTTTCGTGAGCCTCGCGCACCCCATCAATACGAAAAAGCCCCGCCGACCCGGTGAGCGGCGGGGCTTGGTAACGCCGTGGCTCAGGCGACCGGGATCAGCGGATCCGCAGCGGCCAGCGCTTCGGCACGGTTGGCCTCCGGCGGGTAGATCCACACGCTGTTGATCTGGGTCTTCAGTCGCTTGCCTTCCTCGCGCTCGAGCTTGACCTGGCGATCCCAGCCTTCGGTGTACACGGCGCCCCAGGCACCGAGGTCCAGGCAGGTGACGTACTTGGGCTGGCTGTAGGGGATGGGCTCGACGCCGAGCAGGTCGGCAGCGACGTTGTTGCCGGCCGAGCGCCCCAGGGCGATGGCGTGCTGGCAGGACATCAGGGCGAAGTGGCCCAGGTCGTCGCAGGCGGCGTAGGCGACGTCGCCCGTGGCGTAGACCGCGTCCTGGCCGATCACCTTGAGGCTGCGGTCCACGTGCAGGCGCCCCTGCGCATCGCGCTCGGCGGGGATCTGCTCGGTCAGCGCGCTGGCGCGCACGCCCACGGTCCAGACCACGGTGTCGGCGTCGATGCGGCGGCCATCGGCGAGGGTCACGCCGCCGGCATCCACCGAGGCGACGCTGGCATCCAGGCACCATTGGATACCCAGCGCTTGCGAGGCCTCGATGATCTGCGCGCGTGGCCCGTCGCCCAGGGCAGCGCCGATGCGGCTGCCACGGTCGACCACGATGACCTGCACCTCGGCGTCGGCGCCCAGGGCCTCGCGCAGGCGGGCCGGCATTTCGGTGGCGGTCTCGATGCCGGTGAAGCCGCCACCGGCGACCACTACCGTATTGCGGGCCCGGGTGGCCGGACGCGAGCCGAGCGCGCGGATGTGCTCTTCCAGGCGCATGGCTTCTTCGATCTGGTCGACGTCGAAGGCATGCTCGACACCGGCCATCTTAGGCCGGACCACGCTGCTGCCGGTGGCCAGGACCAGGCGGTCGTAGGCCAGTTCGGCGCCCGCGCCCCGCTCGTCACGGTAGGCCACGCGCTGGCCCTGCACATCAATGCGATCCACCAGCCCCTTGACGAAGCGCACGCCGACGGCCGCGAACAGCTCGCCCAAAGGCGCCTTCATGCGGTGCACGCCGGCTTCGTAGAAGCGCGGGCGGACGCGCAGCTCGGCCTGGGGCGCTAGGACGGTGACCTCGACATCGGTGCGGCTATGGATGTCCAGCAAGCGGGTGGCGCTGAGTGCGCTCCACAGGCCACCGAAGCCTGCACCGACGATCAGGATGCGCTGTTTCATGCTCGTTTCTCCAACGGGTAAGAGTCGTGTTCGGTTCGAATGGGGTCGGGCTCTCGACGGCGCCAATGGCATGCCCGGGTTCAGTTGCACCGCGTGGCGACATCGATCGCCGATATCTACGACTATATTGATCGCAGTTTATGCCGGCAAGCATTTTTTCTTTGCCCTCACCCGCCCGCGCTCGCCATGCTGCTGTCTGCACCGCTCAGGGATGCGCCCCGATCACGCTCTCGCAACCTTGTGCCACGGGCATCGGTGGCGACGGACGGCATTCCCATCCATCGCCGACCAGGGCGCCTCCCTTGAGGCAAATGAATGCAGCTCGCACTATATATGCGACCCGATAAGTCGGAGTTATGAATGTCTCTCTACAGCGCAGGGGTCGAGTACGGCATCCACTGCCTGCTCTTTCTCGTGGACGAGCGTGGCGACAGCCGTGAAGCCAGCGTGCGTGACATGGCCGAGCTCCAGGGCGTGCCCCAGGAGTACCTGGCGAAGGTCTTCACCAAGCTGGCCAAGGCCGGGCTGGTGGCGGCCACCGAAGGCGTGCGCGGCGGGTTCCGCCTGGCCCGTCCTTCGGACGAGATCACGGTGCTGGACATCGTCCGCGCCATCGATGGCAACAAGTCGATCTTCGAATGCCGCGACATCCGTGGGCGTTGCGCGCTGTTCGAAGGGTCGCCGCCGGACTGGGCGCTGGAAGGCACCTGCTCGGTCCACGCGGTGATGCTGACGGCGCAGAAGCGCATGGAAGAAGCGCTGGCACAGCAGACCATCCTCGACATCGCCCGCCGCGTCGGCCGCAAGGTGCCCGCCGATTTCGGCGCACAGGTTGCCGAGTGGATGGAGGAACGCCAGCAGAACCGCACGGGCGGTGATTCGATCCCCCTGGTCAATCTCCCCGACTGACCGGGCGAGGCTCAGAAGAGATCGAGCTGGCCGTCGACCAGGCGGCTGAAATCGCCCTGGACGAAGGGCAGGATGGCGTCCGCCACCGGCTGCAGCTGGCGCGTGACGTAATGGTCGTAGTCGATGGCGGCGCGGCGGTTCTCCAGCGGCTCGGGCCCGGCCACGGTGATCAGGTAGCTGATCCAGCCACCGTTCTGGTACTGCCGGGGTCGACCCTGGCTGTCGTTGTACTCATCGGCCAGGCGCGCCGCGCGCACATGGGGCGGGACGTTGCGCTCGTAGTCGTCCAGGCGACGGCGCAGGCGCTTGCGGTAGACCAGCAGGTCGTCCAGCTCGCCGGCCAGGGTGCTGCGCACGTAGTCGCGCACGTAGTCCTGGTAGGGCTCGCGGTTGAAGATGCGCAGGTACAGCTCCTGCTGGAAACGCTGGGCCAGGGGCGACCAGTCCGTGCGCACCGTCTCCAGGCCCTTGAAGACCATCTCCTCGCTGCCATCGGCACGCACCACCAACCCGGCGTAGCGCTTCTTGCTGCCCTCCTCCGCGCCCCTCACCGTGGGCATCAAGAATCGCCTGTAGTGGGTCTCGTATTGCAGCTCCAGCGCGCTCTCCAGGCCGTACTCGGCCAGGAGGTGCTCGCGCCACCACAGGTTGACCCGCTGCACCAGCGCGCGCCCGATGGCCGCGGCCTCCTCTTCGCCATGGGCAGCGCCCAGCCAGACGAAGGTGGAGTCGGTATCGCCATAGATCACCTGGTGCCCCTGCGCCTCGATCAGCGCACGGGTGCGGCGCATGATCTCGTGGCCGCGCAGGGTGATGGACGAGGCCAGGCGCGGATCGAAGAAGCGGCAGCCGCTGGAGCCGAGCACCCCGTAGAAGGCGTTCATGATGATCTTCAGGGCCTGCGACAGCGGCTGGTTGCGCTCGCGCTTGGCCGTCTCCCGCCCCTGCCAGACCCGCTCGACGATCGACGGCAGGCAATGCCGCGTGCGCGAGAAGCGTGCTTCGCGGAACCCCGGCACCGAGTGCTCGTCGTCAGGCTGGCGCAGGCCCTCCACCAACCCCACCGGATCGATGAGGAAGGTGCGGATGATCGAGGGGTACAGGCTCTTGTAGTCCAGGACCAGCACCGACTCGTACAGCCCGGGACGCGAATCCATGACGAAACCGCCCGGGCTGGCCTCGGGCATGCGTTCGCCCTGGTTGGGCGCGACGAAGCCCTGGCGGTGCATCAGCGGCATGTACAGGTGGCAGAAGGCGGCGACCGAACCACCGCTGCGGTCGGCGGGCAGGCCGGTGACCGTGGCGCGTTCGAGGAGGAAGGTGAGCAGCTCGGTCTTGGCGAAGATGCGCGTCACCAGCTCGCAGTCCTTGAGGTTGTAGCGTGCCAGGGCGGGCTTGTCCTCGGCGAACATGCGGTTGATCTCGTCCATGCGCTGGTAGGGGGTGTCGATGGCCTTGCCTTCGCCAAGCAGGGTCTGGGCGACGTTCTCCAGGCTGAAGGACGGGAAGCTCCAGGTGGCCGAACGCAGCGCCTCGATGCCATCGATGATCAACCGGCCCGGCGCCTCGGCGAAGTAATGGTTGTTGCGGCTGCCATGCTCGCGCCAGCCCATGGCCTCGCCGCCACGGCCCAGGCGCAGCGGCACCTTGAGGCGCTTGGCGTGCTCGTTGAGCACGCGCAGGTCGAACTGCACCAGGTTCCAGCCGATGATCGCGTCCGGGTCGTGCTCGACCAGCCACTGGTTGAGGCGTTCGAGCAGTTGCGCGCGGTCGTCGCAGTACTCCAGGGCGAAATCCACCTCGCTGGCGTCGCCGTTGGCCGGGCCGAGCATGTAGACCTGGCGCTGGCCGCAGCCTTCCAGGGCGATGGAATAGAGCTCGCCGTGCAGGGTGGTCTCGATGTCCAGGGACACCAGGCGCAGGCGCGGGCGGTAGTCGGGCGCGGGCTTCATCTGCCCGTCCACCAGCGCGCCCTCGGCATCGGGCGTGCCGCCGAACAGCACCGGCGCGGTGATGAAGCGCTCCATCAGGTAGCGCTCCGGCGGGCGGATATCGGCTTCGAATACGTCGACGCCGGCCTGGCGCAGGGCCTTGTCCAGGCCGATCAGCTGGCGGTGTTGCTGGCAGTACAGGCCGAGCACCGGACGATGGCGGAAGTCGCAGAGCCCCAGCGGCCGCAGCTCGACGCCGCGCTCGTTACGCAGCAGCGCTTCGGCGCGCTCGCGCTGCTGGGCGGGGATGAAGGCGACGGACGTCTGCGGCGCCAGGCGCAGGTAGCGGGGGCCATCGTCGGTGGCCAGCCAGAACGCCACTTCCGTGCCCGCGGGCGTATCGCGCCAGTGCCGGGTCAGGACGAAGCCCTGCTGTAGTTCCACCTTGCGACCTCGGAGAAAGATTCAGGGGCGCGATTCTACGTGGCCCGGCCGGCTCGCGCCTGCCCCATCGGCTAGTCGCGCGAACTCCTGACTTCCTTCAGCTTGCCTTCGATGAAGCGCAGCTCGCGGGTCATGCCGTTGCGCGGGCCGTAGGTCCAGATGTCCACGGTCACCGCATTGAGCTTGGGCACCCCGTTGTTGCGCAGGGCCGGCAGCGTGCGCACGCGGCTGTCAGGCTCGCCGCACTTGCGCAGCACGTCCTCCAGGCTGTCGTCCTGCTGCACCAGGCCCCCGCTGCAACGCAGGGTCAGGGCCTGGGCCGGGGCGACCCAGGCGGCTGCGAGCACGAGGGTCAGCAGCGCATGGGGAAGGATGCGGTTCATGGAGTTCCTCCTTCGCGGTCAGCGCTTGACCGCCTGCTACCTATAGACCAAAGGGAGGCGCCAGGGTGCTTCGTACGCACCGGCTCAGGGTGTCTCCGGCAGCGGCATGCCCTTGGGCCAGAGCATCCAGATGCGCCCCTCCTGCTTCATGTTGCCGGCCAGTTCGCCCGCCTCCTGGCCGGTGCCCCAGAACAGGTCCGCGCGCACTTCGCCGACGATGGCGCCACCGGTGTCCTGGGCGGCGACCGGGCGCACCACCGGCGAGCCGTCGTCGGGGCGTGTGGTGGAAAGCCAGAGCAGGCTGCCCAGCGGGATCACCTTGCGGTCGATGGCCACGCTGTAGCCGGCGGTGAGCGGCACGTTGAGTGAGCCGCGCGGGCCTTCGTTGCTGTCCGGGCGGGTGCTGAAGAACACGTAGCTGGGGTTGCTGGCCAGCAGCTCGTCGACCCGCCCGGGATTGGCGACGGCCCATTCGCGGATGCGGCCCATGCTCACCTCCTCCATCTGCAGCAGCCCCTGCTCCACCAGCCAGCGGCCGACGGGGCGATAGGGGTAGCCGTTCTGGTCGGCGTAGCCGATGCGCAACTGGCGGCCGTCGTCGAGCTGGATGCGCCCGGAACCCTGGATCTGCAGGAACTGCAGGTCCATCGGGTCATTGAGCCAGGCCAGCACCGGCGCGTTCACGCCCTGGCCACGGATGGTGGCGGCATCGTCGTAAGGCTTGAGCACGCGGCCTTCGAGGCGGCCTCGCAGGCGCTTGCCCTTGAGTTCGGGGTAGATCTCGTCCAGGGCGACGACGATGAGGTCGTCCGGCACGCCGTAGACCGGCACCTGCCCCTGCTCGGTGCGCTGCAGGTGGCCGGGGTAGACGGGTTCGTAGTAGCCGGTGATCAGGCCGTGCTCGCCCTTCCCTGCCGAGCGCAGGCTGTAGGGCTGGAGGTTGGCACCGATGAAGGCGCGGACGGCGCCGGCCTCCATCGGCACCGGCGCGGCGGCGGCACAGGTGGCGGACCAGACCGGGTCCTTGGCCAGGCGCGTGCAGGCCGAACGCCAGGCGGCGAAGCCATTGAGCAGTTCCTCGTCGGCCGTGGCGGGCACCTGGCTCCAGTCGACGGCGAGGTAGGTGGTGGCCTTGGCCGGCGGCGTCGGCTTCTCGGGTTCGCCCTGGTCACAGCCGGCCAGCAGCGCAGCGAGGGGAAGGAGGCAGCAGAGGGTTCGGCGCCAGTGGCGCAAAGCTTGGGTCACGCGGGGAATCCTGGGCGGTTGGGACGAAGCGCGTAGCTTGGTGAAGGTGCCAGCCCAGGTCAAACGCAATGGCCCGGGCAGCGGTTACAAAGCGTTATCAGAGATTGCAGGAAGGCCCCGGGGTTCCCTGCGCCCTCCTTTCGACGCCGATTTGTGAGGCGGGACGCAGGGGCGCTGCCACATGAACAAGAGCCTCGCGATGCCCCAAACGAAGAACCCGGCCACTGGGGCCGGGTCCGGTTCATCCAGGATGCGCGTCAGTGCACCGCGTCGGCCTGGCTGCGCGTCGGTCTGGGCGCGTGGCTTCCATGATCGTCGTCATCGGCCAGCGGGACCTCGTTGCCGGCGGCGTCGTACAGCTTGCCGTTCTGGAAGTAGTCACCGTCGTTCAGCGCGGCGACGTCGGTGTAGCGCAGGCTGCGCTCGTGGCCGGCGGAGATCACCGAAGGCTGGTCGGGGTTGCCGGCGGTGAACTGGTTGAACACCAGGTTCAGCAGGATGGCCATGATCGCCGCCGAGCTGATGCCGGAGTGGAAGATGGTCTCGAACCAGGCCGGGAAGTGCTCGTAGAAGCTCGGCGCAGCGATCGGGATCATGCCGAAGCCGAGAGCGGTGGAGACGATGATCAGGTTCATGTTGTTGCGGTAGTCGACCTTGGCCAGGGTGCGGATGCCACTGGCGGCGACGGTGCCGAAGAGCACGATGCCGGCACCACCGAGCACGGAGGTCGGCACGGCGGCGATCACCCGCCCCATGACCGGCAGCAGGCCCAGGGTGACCAGGATCAGGCCGCCGGTGGCGACCACGTAGCGGCTCTTCACGCCGGTGACGGCGACCAGGCCGACGTTCTGGGCGAAGGCGCTCTGGGTGAAGGAGCCGAACAGGGGCGCCAGGACGCTGGACAGCATGTCGGCACGCAGGCCATTGCCAAGGCGCTTGGAGTCCACCTTGGTGCCGATGATCTCGCCGACGGCGAGGATGTCGGCCGAGGTTTCCACCAGGGTCACCAGGATCACGATGCACATCGAGAGGATCGCGGCGAAATGGAAGGTCGGCATGCCGAAGTGCAGCAGCGAGGGCATCGCCACGATCGGGCCTTCAGCGACCTTGGAGAAATCGGTCAGGCCCAGTGCCATGGCGATCAGCGTGCCGATCACCATCGCCAGCAGGATCGACAGGCGCGAGATGGTGGAGCTGCCGATCTTGCTCAGCAGCAGCACGATCGCCAGGGTCATGCCGGCCAGGCCGATGTTGGTCATGCTGCCGAACTCGGGCGACTGGCTGTTGCCGCCCATGGCCCAGCGCGCGGCGACGGGCATCAGCGTCAGGCCGATGGTGGTGATCACCACCCCCGTGACCAGTGGCGGGAAGAACTTGGTGACGCGGGAGAAGATGGGTGTGATCAGCAGGCCGATCAGCGACGCGGCCATCACCGCCCCGAGGACGGACTGGATGCCGCCCTCGCCGTTGTTGCTGCCGAGGATGGCGATCATGGTGGCGACGCCGGCGAAGGAAACGCCCTGGACGAGGGGCAGCTGGCAGCCGAAGAACGGCAGGCCGAGGGTCTGGAGCAAGGTCGCGAGGCCGCCGGCGAACAACGAGGCGGCGATCAGCAGGCCGATTTCGGAGGGGCTGAGCCCTGCCGCCTGGCCGAGGATCAGGGGAACGGCAACGATACCGCCGTACATGGTGAGAACGTGCTGCAATCCGTAAGCGAGGTTGGCGCCGATGCCAAGGTTCTCGTCTTCCGGACGTGGTGCGACGGACGTAGCTTGGGAGAGCTTGTTCATGGGGAGGTGCACTCACTTCTTGTCGTTGTTGTGGGCGCAATGTAAACAAAAGTGTCCCCATATGGCTAGCGCGTTGTATACAAAAAATGCGCATATGAAAAAGACGATTCCTGACCGATTGGTCATAACCCCGTAACCACGCGGGCTGCGGCCTGCACGGGGAAATTGGCCGAACGGGCGAATACCCTTTTCAACGACGTGACCCGGCTCACGCTGACGGCATTTACAGCTGCGGGATTTGGCCTACGCTGAGCCGTGACCCGATGGTCAGCTTGCATCCACTTCAAGGAGGAACGGATATGACGCTGGGTATGGCCGATATCGGCAAGCTCTTCACCCTCTACATGCCCGCCTACATGTGCGAGGCGACCCGCCTCGACAGCGGCACCCTCTCCCTGCAGTTCACCGGCCGCGCCGACCTGGACGTGATCACCCTCCACGGCATGACCCTGGCCGAACTCTCCTCCCCGCTGGCCATCAGGCAACTGAGCAAGGTGCTCAACGAGGAGTTCGCCATCGCCATCGCCAACCGGCGCAGCTTCCGCCCCCGCACCTGCGGTGCCTGAACCGCGGCAGGACGGGACCGACGACCACCCTCGGCAGCGCTCATGCGTGGCGCATTGCACGGAGCCGGAACCTGAAGGGCCCCTCGCCGCTCCAACCCCTTGGTCGCAGGCGAGCCTGCCTGCATACCCGCGTGCGGGCACGACCCGAGGCGACGAAAAATTCCGGTTCGGACTGGCGCAGGCCCCGGTTCTCGCGGCACTATCGCTGCGGGAGTGAGAGCCGGGTTCGCCAACAAGGAAGGCTGCAATGCATTACTTCGACATCCAGTACAAGCTCAGGGGCGTGCCGAGAAGTCTGCGCGTCCGTCATACCGAGAAGGAAATGGGGCTGGAGCTGGCCCTGGCGCACATCATCGCCGAGCACCGCGGGCAGCTCGAGGTGGACCGCAACCTGGGCGGCTCGTCCTTCGAGAACAAGGTGCTCGCCTCCCAGGAAATCGGCGTATCAGGGGTCACCACGCACCTGGTCGAGAACTGACCCGAGGCCCTCAGGCCGCGATCAGCGGCCAGCGATCCTGGATGAACTCGCAGCCCTGCGGCGGCTGCCCGATCACCACATAGACACGGCGCTCCCGCTCCGCTTCCAGCAACACCCCCTGCAGGCACTGGCTGGCCACGAGGTCGAACCAGTGCGGCTGCTGGGCCCTGTCCCTTTCCATGTAGCGCTGCACGGCGATCTTCACCGCCTGGGGCCGATAGCGCTCCCAGGCCTCCAGCGTCATGCAGTTCTCCCGCGCCCAGCCGCTGGCGGGCAAGGCTCCGGGCTGCCGTGGCCGGCGCCCCCAGGCAATCCATTCGATGGAACCGTCGGGCTGCACCACGGGCAGCTCCGCCCTGGGGCTCTGGAAATAAATCCGCCTGGCCCTGCCGTTCCCGGTGATGCGACCCGCCACTTCGACGCCTCCGCACATGACAACCCCCTGAAGGTGGATACCGACAGGAGATTGACCGCGAAAAAGGCCCATCCGCTGCATGCCGCCACACACCCTTCGTCGCCGTGCTGCGAGAACGCTCAAGCCCGGGGGTTGCAGCAGATGGCTAGCATTGCCTGACCCGCTGGTTCTGCTAGTTTTGCGCTCTTGATATCAAGGGGTCATCGGCGTGCCGGTGCAGGACGGAATGGGGCGGGGCCGCAGGCGCTTATGGAATGGTTGATCAGCTACAGCTTCAAGGGTGAAGCCCGCCACATGAAGATGAACACGCGGGACATACCCAATATCAAGGCCATCGGCTTTTCCATCTACACGCTCGAATTCCCCGGCAAGGCCCGCCCCTCGCGCTCCAGCGAGGCCATCCAGGACTGGCTGACCGACTGCGGCATCGAGGTCACCGACGTGCGCCTGCTACGCCGCTCCGCAGGCCCCGGCCCGGAAGCGCCCTACAGCCAGCTGCTGCCGGGGCGCGACGTCACCTGAGCCCTTCAGAGGCTGAAGCGCGCCACCTGCCTCTCCAGCGACAGCGCCAGCTCCTCGATGCTGGCGGCTGCGCGCGAGGCGCCGGAAATCTCCTGGTTGCTACTCTCGGCCATCTGCGCGATGCGCTCGACGCTGCGGGCCACATCCTGGCTGGCGGCGGATTGTTCCTGCAGGGCCAGGGAGATCTGGTCCACCACCGAGACGATGCGCGATGCTCCACTGCGTATCTCGGCGATGGCCTGGTTGGCTGCCCCGGCAAGTTCCAGCCCCTTACCCACCTGCTCCACCCCGGTCTCCATCTTCGCCACCGCGTCCCGCGCGCTTTGCTGGATCTTCTGGATCATGCCGCCGACCTCCTGGGTCGACTGCCCCGTGCGCTGGGCCAGCAGGCGTACCTCGTCGGCCACCACGGCGAAACCGCGGCCCTGGTCACCGGCGCGCGCCGCCTCGATGGCTGCGTTCAGCGCCAGCAGGTTGGTCTGCTCGGCGATGGCGCTGATGACATTCACGATGGAGCTGATCTGCTCGACGCTGGCCCCCAGGTCGTCGATCTGCCGCGCCGAGTTGCGCACCGTCTCGGCGATCCACCCCATGCTCTCGAGCGTCTGCTGGATCACCGCACCACCCTCCTGGGACTGCCTGCCGGAGTCACTGGAGATGCCATGGGCCTCCGACGCGTTGGAGGCCACGTGACTGATGCTCACGGTCAGTTGCTCCACGGTCGCCGCCATGCTGGAGGCGGCCTGCGACTGCTCCAGCGCCGCGCGGGACAGTTGCCCGGAGGTGCTGGAGATATGCCGCGCAGCAACCAGCAGGCGCTCGGAGCCTTCGCGGATGCCGGTGATCATCTCGCGCAGGCGCGCCTGCATGTCGCGGAAGGCGCCCAGCAACTCGCCCACCTCATCGCCGCCGCTGGTGTTGATTTGCGAGCTCAGCCGCCCCTCGGCAATACCCCTGGCCGCCTGCACCGCCCCGGCCAGGCGCTGGCGGATGGAGGCGGACAGGGTCCAGGCGATGACCACCGAGGCGGCGATGGCGATCAGCCCACCCAGTACCAGGCTGGTCAGGGCGAAGTGTTCGGCGCCGGCCAGGTTCTCGTTGCGCTGACCAAGCAGGCGCTCTTCCTCGCTGCGCAACTCGGCCACCCGCTTGCGCATGCCATCCATCCGCACCTTGTCGGCGCGGGCGACGATGCGCCGCTCCAGGTCGGCCGGCGTCGCGCTGCCGGCGGTGACTTGGCGGCGCAGCGCCAGGATGCCCTCGACGTCTTCCTGCAGCCATTGGCGATGTAGCTCTTCGATATCGGCCAGGCGCTTTTGCTGCACCGGGTTATCGGCGGTGAGCTGGCGCAGCTCGGCCAGGTCCCTGTCGAAGGCGGCGCGCCCGGCGTTCAGCGGTTCGAGGAACTCGTCCTGCCCGGCCAGGGCAAAGCCGCGCATGCCGGTCTCGATATCGGTCAGCGCCTGCATCAGGCTGCCCGCACGGTCGATGACGCGGTAGGTGTGGATGTTCCACTGCACCGACTCATCCATGCGTACGAAGCTGCTTCGCGTGGTCAGCACCAGCACGAGGATGATCAGCACCACGAGGGCGAAACCGCCGCCGAGCTTCTTGGCAATGGTCAGGTTGGCAAACATGGTGGTCGCTCCGCGGGGCTCCGCCCCGGTTTGCGGGCCCGGCCGCCGGGCCCCCTCCAAAGCTCCGACCGCCCATCGCCGGGTTGATTTCCCGCCATGCGTCGGATGGCTTCTGGCAGGTGGCGCAACGCACGAGCCTGCCCCCGCGCCCACCCGATGAAGCGGATCAGCTGGCGGCGGCGAGGCGCTCGAAGCCGCGCGCCAGGTCGTTCTTCAGGTCGTCCATGTCCTCCAGGCCGACCTGCAGCCTCAGGGCGAAACCTTCCGCCTGCCAGTGCGTCGCGGTGCGGTAGGTGCGGCAATCGAAGGGGATCACCAGGCTCTCGTAGCCGCCCCAGGAGAAGCCCATGCTGAAGATCGACAGGTTGTCGAGCATCGCCGCCAGGCCGTCGCGGCTGTAGCCGGGGGCCAGCACGATGGAGAACAGCCCGGACGACCCCTTGAAATCACGCTTCCAGTGGGCGTGCCCCGGGCAGCTCTCGAAGGCCGGGTGCAGCACGCGGGAGACCTCGGGGCGCTCGCTCAGCCAGCGGGCCAGCTCCAGGCCCCGCCGCTCCGCCTCCTTGAGCCGCAGGAACAGCGTGCGCATGCCACGCAGCGCCTGCATGCAATCCTCCGCACCGGGCAGCATCGACATGGCGTCGTAGGTGGCGCGCAACGCCGGCCAGCAGGCCTGGTTGGCCGTCACCAGGCCGAGCAGGATGTCGGAGTGGCCGCCCAGGTACTTGGTGCCGGCCTCCACGGTCAGGTCGATGCCGTGGTCGTGGCCACGGAAGAAGATCGGCGTGGCCCAGGTGTTGTCGAGGATGGTCTTCACGCCGTGACGGCGGGCGATCGCGACCATCGCCGGGACGTCCTGCACCTCGAAGGTCTGGGAGCCCGGCGCCTCGAGGAACAGGGTGCTGGTGTTCGGCCCGATCAGGCGCTCGATGTCGGCGCCGATCATCGGGTCGTAGTAGGTGGTGGTCACACCGTAGCGGGCCAGCATCTGGTTGCAGAAGTTGCGCGTCGGCCGGTAGACGCTGTCGGGCACCAGGATGTGGTCGCCCGCCTTGGTGGTGCTGAACAGCGCCAGGGCCACGGCGCCCAGGCCCGAGGACGACAGCACGGTGCCCTCGGCGCCGGTCAGCTGGGTCCAGGCGTCCTCCAGGTGGGCGATGGTCGGCGACCCCGCCGTGCCGTAGGAGAAGCGGCTGCGCCGGGCCTCGATGTCGTCCAGCGTCTTGTAGATGATGGTCGAGCCCTTGTAGAGCGGCGCGTTGACGAAGCCGAACTGCTCCGCCGGGTCGCGGCCGAGCATGGTCAGCTGGGTGCTGATGTCGAATTTCGAAATATCGTCTTTGTTCATTGCGAGGCGGGCCAGGATCGTCGAAGCAGCCGATGCTACCTGAAGCCTGCCCGTGGTTCACGAAGGCGCCCCAATACCGACCGGCCCGGCAGCGCCCGGCCTCCCGAAAGGGGCGTCTGGCCGCTGCTCCAACCTCCTCGCCTGCCTCTTCATCGCCGTGCGCATCAGGCCCGGCGCGCAACGGCTCCCGTAGGGTGGCGTAGAGCGAAGCGAAACCCACGGGGCGGGGCGTTACAGGGCGTCATGAATGCCCGGAAAACACCGCGCATGAGGCTTCGCCTCAGGTCAAGACAGCTGACGCAGACAGAGCCAACGAAAACGTCACAGGTACGACATGAAACCGTCATCCAGCCCCACGATGATGGCCCTGCATCCAACGGCAGATGGATGCATGCAGAATGCTTCTGATTGGCAGGCCCGCCTGGGCATGGACCGACCTCTTGCAGGTCGGTTTTTTTTTGCCTGGAACATCCTTCACCGCCAGCCAGGAGCGCTGCAACCACAGCGCAACATTCCTCCCCTAGGCTGCGCACAGTTTTCCCCGAGGCCGAACCCGTGACACGCGTTGCAAGAGATCTGCGCAAGAACCTGGAAAGAGTCGCCATCCACAACGAGGACGCCGCCATCGCCGTGATGCGCGCCGCCGACCGAATCGGCGACGAGTCCCTGCGCCAGCAACTGTTCATCGTCATCCAGCGCATGAACCAGGACGCCCTGGACCTGCGCGCCATGCGCGACGCCGTCTGACGCGCGCCTGGCCGCCCCGACGGCTCAGGCCTCGCCGAGGCAGGCGATGGCCCGCAGCACGTCCCTGAACGCCTCGATCTGCTGTTCGCTGAAGCGCGAGAACACCCGTTCCTGCTGCTGCTCGGCGATCTCCCAGAGGGTTTCCGCCTGGTCCATGCCCACCGGGGTCAGGCTGCAACCGCTGGCATCGCCGCAGAGCATGCCCTTGCGGGTCAGCGTATCCACCGCCGCCTCGATCTCCCGCGTCGGCATCGCCACCAGTTGCTGCAGCGCGGCCATGTCCAGGCTGGCGTCCTTCTCCAGCACCATCAGCATGCGCGCCTCGCTGGTGCGCAGGCCGGTGGCGAGCTGCCGCGGCTGGTAGTCCTCCTGGTAGCTGCGCACCGCCTGGGTCATCAGGTAGTAGAGGTTGTGGCTGAGGCGCCCCTGGAAGGCGGTACGGGTGGCCGCCTCGTTCTTCTTCAGCAGCCGCGGATGGGGCAGCACCGCCGAATAGGCACCCTGATGATAGAGCAGCGGCGCGCGACCGAAATCGTCGAAGGCGACGACCTTGCCGATCAGGATCCAGTGATCACCGCCGTCCAGCTCCTGGTACTTCTCGCACTCGAAGCGCGCGGCACACTCCTCCAGCAGCGGCGCACCACCGGCGCCCTCCTCCACGCGCAGCCCGGCGAAACGGTCCTCGCTGGGGCGGGCGAACTGGTTGGAAATGTCGATCTGGTCGGCGGCCAGCACGTTCACCGCGAAGTGCCCGGCACGGGAAAACACCTCGTGGCTGGTGGCGCGCTTGTCGATGCTCCAGAGCACCAGCGGCGGGTCCAGCGACACCGAGTTGAAGCTGTTGGCGGTCATACCCACGCGGCGCCCGTCGGCGGCGGCGGTCATGACGGTCACTCCGGTGGCGAAATTGCCCAGGGCACGGCGGAAGGCACGCGGGTCGAAGCCCGCTTCATTGTTCTGTTGGGTCATGGCGAATCCTCGCAGCCGGGCAACGCCCGGCTGGCAGGTGGACGATCGGGGTGGAGGCGGAGCCGGTCAGACCATGCTCGGGTCGGGTTCGAGGCCCATCAGTTCGCGACCGAGGATCTGCGCGCACACGTCGTAGTCGGTGTAGGCGTGGGCGCCGGTCATGTGGGCGTCGCGGAACAGGCGCTGCATCTCGTTGGACTCGAACCAGGCGGTGCCGCCGGCGGCCTCGAACAGGCGATCCACCGCCTGGATGCACATCTTCACCGCATAGGCCTGGTTGGTGCGCCAGAAGGCCAGGGTCTGGCGATCCGGGTACTGATGGCGCTCACCGTGCTCGGCGTGCTCCTGCCAGGTCTTCTCCAGGAAGGCACGGGCAGCGGCGACCTGGTGGGTGGACTCGGCCAGGCGCATCAGCGCCGGGGTGGCGGTGCCGACGCTGACGCCGGTGTAGGCGCGCACGCGGTTCTTCGTCTTCTCGGCGAACGCCACCAGCATGCGCTCGGCGACGCCCAGGCTGATGGCCGCGAAGCCGCTGGCGAAGTACGGGCGATAGGGGGCGTAGAAGATCTTGCTGTCCGGGTACAGGTCGAAGCCGGCGGAGCGGCCTTCCATCATGTCCTTGGCCGCCTCGATACGGTGGTCGGGGATGAACACGTCCTTGAGGATCAGGGTCTTGGTGCCACTGCTGCGCATGCCGGCGACGAACCAGTCGTCACGGATCTCGTAGTCGGCGCGGGGCACCACGCCGAAGCAGTAGACCGGCGGCTCGCCCTCGCCCGCCGGGCGGCGGAAGCCGACGATGGCCCATTCGGCATGGTCGCAACCGCTGCTCCAGCCCAGCTCGCCGTTGAGGATGATGCCGCCCTCGACGTTCTGCGCCTTGCCGAACGGCGCGATGCTGCTGCTCGCGGTGGCGTCCGGGTTCTCGCCCCAGATCTCGTCCTGCAGGCGCTTGGAGAACATCGCCAGCTGGTGGCTGTGGGTGCACAGCAGGCTGAAGGCCCAGGCAGTGCCCCCGCAGGCGCCGGCCAGGGCGACCACGCAGTCGGCGAATTCCGGCAGGGAGACCTCCAGGCCGCCATAGGCCTTGGGCTGGAGGGCACGGTGCATGCCGATGCCCTTGAGCAGGGCGATGTTCTCGGCCGGCACCATGCGCTCCTGCTCCGCGCGGGCGGCGTTGGCAGCGATGGCGGGCAGGATGGCACGGAGGTCGGCGAGCAGAGGATTTGGCTTTTTCATGCGGGATACCCAGTCTATTTATTGTTAGTCGCCACCGTTCGGGAGAAGCCCTGGCGCCCTTTGGTGAAAGGGCCCATGGCGGTGGCCTGGGGTCATTATGAAGAGGTGGTGCCGGGCTAAAAATGCACGTTCCGGATACTCGATTGCACTTTCCATGGCGAATCGCCGATTTCCGGCAACACCGCCGCCCACGAACAATTAATGTATTAACGATCCATCTTTTGCTTTAGCATTCACCGCCGAGAACCCAGCCCCCAAGCCCAGCCCGAACGCCCTCGATGATCCAGCTGCCCAACGCCCTGCGTGCCCTGCGCCATCGCAACTTCCGCCTCTATTTCACCGGTCATTGCATTTCCACCCTCGGCACCTGGATCCAGCAGGTGGCGCTGGCCTGGCTGGTCTATCGCCTCACCGGCTCCGCCGCGCTGCTCGGCGTCACCACCTGCGCCGCCCTGCTGCCGCAGTTGCTGGTCGGCCCCTTCGCCGGTGCCTGGATCGACCGCCACGACAAGCGCCGCCTGCTGATCGTCGTCGAAGGACTGCTCGGCCTGCAGGCCCTGAGCCTGGCGGCGCTCACCGCGAGCGGGATGATCGGCCCGACCCTGCTGGTGGCCATGGCCGCCCTGCTCGGCGTGCTCAACGCGGTGGACACGCCGCTGCGCCAGTCGCTGCTCAGCCAGTTCGTCGACGACCGTGCGGACCTGCCCAACGCCCTGGCCCTGAACGCCATGCTCTTCACCCTCTCGCGCTTCATCGGCCCGCCGCTGGCCGGGCTGCTGCTCGGCTTCGTCAGCGAGGCGGTGTGCTTCGCCCTCAACGCCGTGTCTTACCTGGCGTTGATGACCGGGCTGCTGTGGGTGCGCATGGCGCCGACGCCAAGGGCGGCGGGCTCGTTCCGCAACGTCTTCGGCGAGGGGCTGGAATACGCGCGACGCGACCCGAAGATCCGCCTGATGATCCTCAGCGTATTGGCCCTGAACCTCACCGCGTCGAGCTACGTGGTGCTGCTGCCGGTGTTCGCCAAGGACATCTTCGGCGGCGACGCCACCACCCTCGGCTGGCTCTGGGGCGCGGCCGGTGCCGGCTCGCTGCTGTCGAGCATCGTGCTCGCCAGTCACTCCGGCGGCAGCGCCCTGTCGCGGCTGATCCTGCTCTCCTCCGCCGCCTGCAGCCTGGCCATGCTGGTCTTCGCCTGGAGCAGCCACCTGCCGCTGTCGCTGGCGGCCATGGCGGTGCTCGGCTTCGGCATCTCCTGCAGCAACGTCGGCACCAACATCATCCTGCAGAGCAGCGCCCCGGAGGCCTTGCGCGGCCGTGTCGTGGCGCTCTACACCTCCACCCGCTTCGGCTTCGACGCCCTGGGCGGCCTCGCTGCCGGCCTGCTCGCCTCGCACCTCGGCGCGCCGCCGGTACTGGCCCTGGGGGGCACGCTGCTGCTCGGCTACTGCCTGTGGCTGGCCCGCTATCAACGCAGGAACACGGCGTAACCGTCCCGCTCAGCGCCGGGCGAACAGCGCCGCCAGCAGGCAACCGGCTCCGCAGCCGCCCATCACCAGCGCCATCGGCAGCGGCGTACCGTCGTAGAAGCTGCCCACCAGCGCGCTGGCCGCCGTGCCCAGGCCGAACTGGGTCGCCACCGCCAGTCCCGCCGCCGCGCCGGCCCGCTGGGGGAACTCGGCGAGCAGCGAGGCCAGGCAGTTGGCGCCGAGCATCCCGGTGACGCTGACGTAGAGCACCACGCAAACGACGATCGCCGGCAGCCCGCCCAGGCCGAGCGTGACCAGCAGTGCCAGCGCGGCCCCCGCCGTCGCCGCCACCAGCGCGCCGAGGAACAGCAACCGGCGCGGCCCCAGCCGCCCCACCAGTCGCGCATTGGCGGCGGTGGCGACGATGATGCCGGCGATGTTCAGGCCGAACAGCCAGCCATACCCCTGGGGCGAGACGCCGAAGTGGCCGATGTAGACGAAGGGCGAGGCCGTGATGAAGGCGAACATCCCGGCGAAGCACGACCCCATGCAGAGGATGTAGCCCAGCGCCCGTGGCCGCAGCGCCAGGTGCCCATAGGCGATGAAGGCCGCCGCCAGGGAATGGCTGCGCGCCTGGGGCGGGTGGGTCTCGGGAATCTTCAGCGCCACCGCCGCCAGGCACAGCCCGGCGAAGGCCATCAGCAGCAGGAACAGCGAGCGCCAGCCGGCGAGCAGCATCAGGTAGCCGCCCAGCAGCGGCGCCACCAGGGTGGCGAACATGGTCACCAGGTGCATCAGCGACAGCACCCGCGCCGCATCGCCCAGCGGGAACAGGTCACGCACGATGGCCCGCGTCAGCACCGATGCCGCCGCACCGCCCAGGGCCTGCAGCAGGCGCCAGGCCAGCAGGTGCTCGACCTCGCCCGCAAGCGCGCACCCCAGGCTGGCCGCCAGGTAGAGAGCGATGCCGCCCAGCAGCAGGCGCCGCCGGCCGAAGCGGTCCGACAGCGGCCCGTAGGCCAGCATCCCGAGGCACAGCCCGGCGAGGAACACGCCGATGGTCAACTGCACCCGCGCCTCCGGCGCCCCCAGGTCATCGGCGATCAGCGGCAGGCTGGGCAGGTACATGTCGATGGACAGCGGCCCGAAGGCCACCAGGGCGGCGAGCAGCAGGATCAGGCGCTTGGGGTTGGCGGTCATGGGGTTCCTGGGTGTCGTTCGGATGGGTGAGGCGCCGGGCTGTGCAGTGGGTCCCCGCGTTCGCGGGGATGACAGGGTCGGGTACGGACGCTTTGCATGACCGTCACCCTCGCGAACGCGAGGGCCCACTCAGGACGCCAGGTCGATCAGAGGCTCAGCAGCCACAGGCTCAGGCCCGGGAAGGCCACCAGCAGGACGATGCGCGCCAGGTCCGAGCAGAGGAACGGCACGATGCCCCTGGCGGTCTCGCCGTAGGGCACGTCGCCGGCGGCGCGCTGGACGATGAACAGGTTCATGCCCAGGGGCGGATGGATCAGGCCGATCTCCACCACCATCAGCGCGAGGATGCCGAACCAGATGGACTTGTCGGACTCGCTCAGGCCGAAGAAATCCAGGCCCATGATCATCGGGTAGAAGATCGGGATGGTCAGCAGGATCATCGCCAGCGAATCCATCACGCAGCCCAGCGCCAGGTACAGGCCGAGGATGATCACCAGCACCAGCATCGGTGCCAGGCCGCTGCCGATCACCCAGGCCGCCAGCTCGCCCGGCATCTGGGTCAGCGCGAGGCCAGAGTTGAGCAGGTCTGCGCCCAGCAGCACGAGGAAGATCATCGCCGAGGTTTCCGCCGTGCCCAGCAGGCTGGCGCGCATGCCCTTCCAGCGCATGCCGCCCTGGGTGACGGCGAGGACGCCGCAGGCCGCCGCGCCGATGGAGGCCGCCTCGGTGGGGTTGGCCCAGCCGCCGTAGATGCCGACGATCACCACCAGGAACACGCCGATCACCGGCAGCACGTTGACCAGCGCGCGGCCGCGCTCGGCCAGCGACGCCCTGGGCGAGACGGTGGCCTGGGACTCGTCCCGCGCCACCATGATCCGCAGCACCAGCACGTAGCCGATGATGGCGATCACCCCCGGCACCACGGCGGCGACGAAGAGCTTGGCGATGGATTCCTGGGTCAGCACCGCATAGATGATCAGCGGCACCGACGGCGGGATGAGGATGCCCAGGGTGCCGCCGGCCGCCACGGTCGCGGTGGCCAGGCGCCCGGAATAGTTGTGCCGGCGCAGCTCGGGCAGCGCCACGTGGCTCATGGTCGCCGCGGTGGCCAGGGAGGAGCCGCAGATGGCGCCGAAGCCCGCACAGGCGCCGATGGCGGACATGCCCATGCCGCCCTTCCAGTGGCCGATGAAGGCCGAGGCGCAGCGGAAGATCGAGCGCGACAGGCCGCCGTGGGTGGCGAACTGGCCCATCATCACGAACAGCGGGATCACCGCCAGGTCGTAGTTGGACAGGCGCGAATAGGCCAGGTCGTTGAGGGTGAACAGCAGGCTCGACAGGTCGCCGTCGTTGACCGCCCAGAAGCACGCCGCGCCGCCGACCAGCATGGTCAGGCCGATGTGCACCCGCAGCAGCAACAGGGTCATGGTGATCGCCAGCGCGATCAGCCCCAGCGCCAGGCCGCTCATGCCTCACCTCCCGCACCGCCCAGCACCCGCACCACCCGGGCCAGGGCACAGAGCCCCAGGAGCACCAGGCTCGGCACGATCAGCGCCAGCGGAATCCACAACGGGATCGACAGCAGCGTGGTGACGTCGCCGAACTCACGGTTGTCGAGCATCTGCAGGCTGGTGCGCCAGGCCAGCAGCCAGGCCACTGCACAGCACAGCAGGTGGGCGAAGGCGTCCAGCACCCGGCGTACTACGGCGGGCAGCCAGTTGGTCAGCGCGTCCACGCGGATGTGCGTGCCGCGCAGTTCGCACAGCGGCAGGAAGGCGGCGATGGCCACCGCGGCCCCCACCTCCACCAGTTCCATGTCGCCACGGATGGGCGTGGAGAACAGCTTGCGACCGACGATGGAGACCACCGACATGCCGACCAGGGCCAGGATGATGCCGCCGCCCGCCAGGGCGAAACCGTGGGTGACGCGCAGCAGGACCCGGCGTACCAGGCCCTCCTGATCGCGCGCGTCGAGATCGAAATGCAGCGATTCCTTCATGGCCTCAGTGCCCCGAGCCGGCCAGGGTGCGCACGGCCTCCACCAGCGCCTTGCCGTCCAGCCCCTTGGCATCCGCCTCGTCGATCCAGCCCTGCACCGCGCCATCGGATGCCTTGCGCATCTCGCCGTAGGCGGCGTCGTCCAGCACCACCAGGCCGTCGGCCGGCGTCGCGTCGTGGGCCTTGGCGGTGGCCGCATCCCAGGCGGTGGCGAAACGCTCGGACAGCGCCTTGCCGCTATTGCGCTCGATGATCGCCTGCAGGTCCGCCGGCAGGCTGTCGAAGCGGCGCTGGTTCATCAGCATGGTCAGCACCGTGTAGCCGAAGGCCGGTTGCCCGGCGGGCACGTCGCTGTGGTAGCGGGTCACCTCGTCGAGCTTGGTCGCCGGCACCACTTCCCAGGCGGCGAGCGCGCCATCCACCACGCCCTTGGAGATGGCCTCGGTCATCTGTGCCGGCGGCATGCTGACCGGGGTCGCGCCCAGGCTTTCCACGGTCTTCGCCGCCGTACGGCTGGAGGCGCGCAGCTTGAGCCCGGCCAGGTCGGCCAGGGTGCGCACCGGCTTGCCCCGGGCGTGCAGGCTCATGCCGCCGTCACCGTGCACCACCAGCACCTTGTAGCCCTTGAAGTCGTCCCGGGCGTAGCGCTCGTAGAAGTCCCAGATGATCGCGTTGCCGGCCTTGCCGCCCATGGGCAGGACGAAGGGCAGCTCCAGCGCCTCGACCCGGGGGAACTTGCCGGCCGAATAGGCCGGCGCGGTCCAGACGATGTCCGCCACGCCGTTGCGCGCCATGTCCGCGAGCTTCGCCGGCGTGCCGCCCAGCTGCATCGAGGGGTAGAGCTGGCACTTCAGGCGGTCGGCCGACTCCTGGCGCAGCTGCTCGCACCAGGGCTCGATGATGTTGAGCTGGGCGTTGGAGGTGGATGGCAGGAAGTGGGCGACCTTGAGGGTGATGGTCTCGGCCTGGGCCGAACCGGCGCCGAGCAGCGCCGCGCACAGCGCGGGAATTGCGAGGGATTTCATGGCGATAGCTCCGTCTTGTTGTTGTAGCCAGTCACATCGGTGCTGGCGGCTGGGAAGCGAATACCGTTAATACATTAATTTTTATCACTTGCCTGTCAACAGAAAGAAGCGAGCCTGGCGGGTATACGAAAGGCTAACGTGATTTATCAGGAATATTTAATTCATATTTTTCAGCTATTTAACGAATATTTTATATGTAGATCATCAAGTGTCGCTCTCGAAACCCCTTTCAAGGCATATTGTTAATATTTTAATTAATGACTAGATTGCGCGGGCCGACGCCACGGCCAAAGCGAGGCGTTCGGCCCCGACAGACCTTTCCTAGAGACAAGAACAATGACCAGGAAAATACGCACGACCCACGCCCTCACCTGCCTGCTGGCGACCCTTGCCGGCAGCGCCCACGCAGACCTCGTCAAGGACAGCAAGGCCAGCATCGAGGCTCGCAACATGTACATGAACCGCGACTTCCGCCAGGGCGGCGCGCCCCAGGCCAAGGCCGAGGAATGGGCCCAGGGCTTCACCGCGCGCTTCGAGTCCGGCTTCACCGAAGGCACCATCGGCGTCGGCCTCGACGCCATCGGCCAGGTGGCGATCAAGCTCGACTCCAGCCGCGACCGTCGCGGCACCGGCCTGCTGGCCTACGGCGCCCAGAGCCTGGAGCCCGAGGACAACTACAGCGAGCTGGGCCTGACCGCCAAGCTGCGCGCCTCCAGGAGCGTGCTGCGCATCGGCACCCTGCAGCCGCAGTTGCCGGTGGCGGCCTACAACGACGTGCGCCTGCTCTCCTCCACCTACGCCGGCGGCCTGCTCACTTCCCAGGAATTCGACGGCCTGACGCTCAACCTGGGGCGGCTGGAGAAGATCAACCTGCGGGATTCGTCGAGCAACGACGAGATGAACTACGGCGGCGTGGAAAGTGCGCACCTGGACCTGCTCGGCGGCAGCTACGCGCTCAGCCCGGCACTGACGCTGAGCTACTACCACGCACAGATGCAGGACATCTATCGCCAGCACTACCTCGGCCTGGTGCACAACGCCACCCTCGGCGAGGGCATCACCCTGAAGACCGACCTGCGCTACTTCGACACGGGCGAGGACGGCGAGCACCGCTATCGCAGCGCCGCGCGGGTGGACGGCGGGCGGATCGACAACCGCTTCTTCAACGGCATGGTCACCCTCGGCATGGGCGCCCACAAGTTCGGCCTCGGCTACCAGAACCTCTCCGGCGACGGTGATTTCGCCTACCCGGGGCTGGACCCCTACTCGGTGAACCTGGTGACCTTCAACGTCTTCACCAAAGCCGAGACCGATGCCTGGCAGGCGCGCTACGACTTCGACTTCGTCGCCCTCGGCGTGCCCGGCCTGAGCTTCATGACCCGCTACGTCAGCGGCAGGAACGTGCAGACCGCCACGGTGCAGGACGGCCGCGAATGGGAGCGTGACACCGACCTCGTCTACACCTTCCAGGACGGATCGCTGAAGGGCCTCAACATCCGCCTGCGCAACGCCACCTTCCGCTCCGGCGATGGCCTGCGCACCGATGTCGACGAGAACCGCCTGATCATCGGCTACACCCTGCCGCTGTTCTGATCGCCCCGTGGGAGCGGATTCGTCCGCGATGGGATGCCCGGCCGCGCGAAGCCTTGTGCTGGCGGCGGGTCTTTCGCGGCTGAAGCCGCTCCCACAAGGAAAGCCCGCAGCGAAGCCGGGCATTGCAGTGCGCAGGTGGATGACGCTTCACCCTTCCACCATGGCGGCCCGGGGCAACACCGCCGGTGGAGGTAAAAAGCGACCTCCACCCTACACGGCCTTTACTGAATCCACGCCGGCGCCGCCCCTTGTGGGAGCGAATTCATTCGCGATGGGATGCCCGGCCGCGCGAAGCCTTGTGCCGGCGGCAGTTCTTTCGCGGCTGAAGCCGCTCCCACGGAGAACCCCTACCCCCCGTTACGCGCCCGGTACTCGCCGGGCGTGATGCCGGCATGGCGGGAGAAGAAGCGGCTGAAGTAGGCCGGGTCCTTGAAGCCCAGCTGGTAGCAGATCTCGTTCACCGAGCCGCCGGTGAACAGCAGCAAACGGCGCGCCTCCTGCATCAGGCGCTCATGCACCAGGCGCTTGGAGGGCAGGCCCGCGACCCGGCGGCAGATGTCGTTGAGGCGCGCCTCGGTGACGCCGATCTGCCGCGCATAGTCGGCCAGCGACCAATGCTGCGGGTAGTGCTCCTCGATCAACGCGTTGAAGCGGTGGAAGAACTGCAGGTCGTCACGCCGTGCCGGCTGAGCCTTGAGCGAACGGGTGGAGAGGCGCAGCAGGCTGATGAAGATCAGCCGCGTCAGCGCCTCCAGGCTTTCCGCGCGGCCGGAGTGCTGGCTGCGGAACTCATCGCCAAGGTAGTCGAACAGCTGGTCGAGGCGCCGCACTTCGGCGGCAAAGCTCTCGTCCAGCTCGTCGAAGGCCACGCAGACGGCACCGATCTGCGGCCCGGCGGCCAGCCCGCGTCCGGCATCCAGCAGCGGCCACACCAGTTGCTGGCGTACCGTCAGCACATGGCCGTCGGCGTCCGCCTCGGTAACGAAGGAATGGGGGATGGTCGGCGGGGTGAGGAAGAACAGCGGCCCCTGGCGGTGGTACTGCTGCTCGTCGAGGTAGACGCGCACCGAGCCGCTCTTGACGTAGTGCACCTGGAAGAAGCGGTCGTGACGGTGCACCGGCATGTTGCGGCCGAAGAAGTCGGCCAGCCGGCCCAGTTGCTCGTAGTGCACGTCGGCATCGGCGTAGCGCTGGTCGTAGACCTGGCCGATGTCGATGTTGGGGATCGGGGAAGACGCCATGGTCCGCAGCCTCACCCGATCGCCATCAAGGTTTTATCTGCTTGAGCTCGTTCAGCAGCCCCAGCAGTTGCTGCAGCTTCTCTTCGCCGAACTGCTCCTGGATCTTCTGGTAGTTGCTCTCCATGCCGTCGCTCATGGACACGAAGCACTGCTGCCCCTGCTCGGTCAGGCCCACGTAGACGCGGCGCTGGTCCTGGGGGGATTTCCAGCGCCGGACGATGCCGTCGCGCTCCATGCGCACCAGCACGCCGGTCATGCTCGGCTTGAGGATGCAGGCCTGGTGCGCCAGCTGGTGGCTCTCCATCTCGCCGTTCTGCCGCAGGATGCGGATCACCCGCCATTGCTGCTCGGTCAGCCCGTGCTGGTTGAGCAGCGGGCGGAAGAACCCCATCGCCGCCTCGCGTGCCTGCAGGAGGGTCAGGGTCAGGGAAGGTCTGGGCGTTGCCATGTGTGCTCCGGATGAACGCGATGGCGGATTTAAGCAACAACCGGCGCCACGAAGCAAACCCCGAGCGCCTTCCCGCGCGCCTTGTCACGCCCGGTCAAGGCCTTGGCAGGAATGGACAATCCGCGGGCTGCGGCGGGGTTTCTAATGGGCTCGTCGATCGCATCGTCCTTTGGTAGGGCTTGATCATCGTTAATATATTAATTATAAAGTTAGCATGTTAACGAAATGACTTCGGGCGCTGCTCCTACACCGTCATGAGCGCGCCCTCTTTTCTTCCGGGGATGACCCCGTAGCTTCAGGAGTGAACCCATGCGTCGCGCAACCAGCGAAGCCGCTACCGGTACCCTGTTCGGCGTCGCGCTGAACTACAGGGGCCTGCTCGAAAGCCGCCTGGCCGAGTTCGACCAACCGCCTTACCAGAAGCCGCCGGTCAAGCCGGTGCTCTTCATCAAGACCCCGAACACCCGCAACCACGACGGCGGCGCCGTACCCTTCCCGACCGGCGAGCGCCTGCAGCCGGGCCCGGCCCTGGGCGTGGTGATCGGCCGCGACGCCAGCCGCGTCAGCGCCGAGGACGCCCTGGCCCACGTGGCCGGCTACGTCATCGTCAACGAGTTCAGCCTGCCGGAAACGAGCTACTACCGCCCAGCGGTGAAAGCCAAGTGCCGCGACGGCTTCTGCGCCCTCTCCGACGAGCTGGTGCCGGCCGAGAGCATCGGCAACCCGCACGCCCTGGGCATCCGCCTGCGGGTGAACGGCGAGCTGCGCCAGGAGAACAGCACCGCCAACCTGGTGCGCAGCATTCCCCAGCTGATCGCCGAGATCAGCGAGTTCATGACCCTGCACGAAGGCGACGTGCTGATCACCGGCACCCCGGAAGGCCGCGTCGACGTACAGCCCGGCGACGAGGTGGTGGTGGAGATCGACGGCCTCGGCCGCCTCGCCAACACCGTGGTTGCGGAATAAGGAGTCCCTGATGAAACACGCACGTATCCGTTACCAGGGCGACATCCACGCCGTGACCGTCGAAGACGGCAACGCCGTCCGCCTCGCCGATGGCCGCCTGCTGGCCGAAGACCAGGTCGAGTGGCTGCCCCCGGCCACCGGCAGCATGTTCGCCCTCGGCCTGAACTACGCCGACCACGCCGCCGAACTGGCCTTCAAGGCGCCCACCGAGCCGCTGGCCTTCATCAAGTCCCCCGGCACCTACACCGGCCACAACCAGGTCACCTGGCGCCCGGACAACGTCGCCTACATGCACTACGAGTGCGAGCTGGTGGCGGTGATCGGCAAGCCCGCGCGCAACGTCAAGCGCGAGGACGCCCTGCAGTACCTGGCCGGCTACACCGTCTGCAACGACTACGCCATCCGCGACTTCCTAGAGAACTACTACCGCCCCAACCTGCGGGTGAAGAACCGCGACTGCACCACCCCGGTCGGCCCCTGGATCGTCGACGCCGCCGACGTGCCGGACCCGTCGAAGCTCAGGCTGCGCACCTGGATCAACGGCGAGCTGAAGCAGGAAGGCACCACCGCCGACATGATTTTCGACATCCCCTACCTGATCGAATACTTCTCCAGCTTCATGACCCTGCAGCCGGGCGACATGATCGCCACCGGCACGCCGGAGGGCCTGGCCGACGTGGTGCCGGGCGATGAAGTGGTGGTGGAAGTGGAAGGCGTCGGCCGCCTGGTCAACCGAATCGTCAGCGAAGCCCAGTTCTTCGCCCGCAAACAAGAGGCATGAGCAGCATGATCAAGCACTGGATCAACGGCCAGGAAGTCGAAAGTAAAGAGACCTTCGTCAACTACAACCCGGCCACCATGGACGCCATCGGCGAAGTCGCCAGTGGCGGCGCCGAGGAGATCGCCGCGGCCGTGGCCGCCGCCAAGGACGCCTTCCCCAAGTGGGCCAACACCCCAGCCAAGGAGCGCGCCAGGCTGATGCGCAAGCTGGGTGAGCTGATCGACGCGAACGTGCCCAAGCTGGCCGAGCTGGAGACCCTGGACACCGGCCTGCCGATCCACCAGACCAAGAACGTGCTGATCCCCCGCGCCTCGCACAACTTCGAATTCTTCGCCGAGGTCTGCACCCGCATGGACGGCCACAGCTACCCGGTGGACGACCAGATGCTCAACTACACCCTCTACCAGCCGGTGGGCGTGTGTGGCCTGGTCTCCCCGTGGAACGTGCCGTTCATGACCGCCACCTGGAAGACCGCACCCTGCCTGGCCCTGGGCAACACCGCCGTGCTGAAGATGAGCGAGCTGTCGCCGCTGACCGCCAACGAACTGGGTCGCCTGGCGCTGGAAGCCGGCATCCCCAAGGGCGTGCTCAACGTGGTGCAGGGTTACGGCGCCACCGCCGGCGACGCCCTGGTCCGCCACCCGGACGTGCGCGCCATCTCCTTCACCGGCGGCACCGCCACCGGCCGCAAGATCATGCAGACCGCCGGCCTGAAGAAGTACTCCATGGAGCTGGGCGGCAAGTCCCCGGTGCTGATCTTCGATGACGCCGACCTCGACCGCGCCCTCGACGCCGCGCTGTTCACCATCTTCTCCCTCAACGGCGAGCGCTGCACCGCCGGCAGCCGCATCTTCATCCAGGAAACCGTCTACGACCGCTTCGTCGCCGAGTTCGCTGCCCGCGCCAAGCGCCTGATCGTCGGCGACCCGCAGGACCCGAAGACCCAGGTCGGCTCGATGATCACCCAGGCCCACTACGACAAGGTCACCGGCTACATCCGCATCGGCATCGAGGAAGGCGCCACCCTGCTGGCCGGCGGCCTGGAGCGCCCGGCGGGCCTGCCCGCGCACCTGTCCAGGGGCCAGTTCATCCAGCCCACCGTCTTCGCCGACGTGGACAACCGCATGCGCATCGCCCAGGAAGAGATCTTCGGCCCGGTGGTGTGCCTGATGAAATTCAAGGACGAGGCCGAGGCCCTACGCCTGGCCAACGACACCGAATACGGCCTGGCCTCCTACATCTGGACCCAGGACATCGGCAAGGCCCACCGCCTGGCCCGTGGCATCGAGGCCGGCATGGTGTTCATCAACAGCCAGAACGTGCGCGACCTGCGCCAGCCGTTCGGCGGTGTGAAGGGCTCCGGCACCGGCCGCGAAGGCGGCCAGTACAGCTTCGAAGTGTTCGCCGAGATCAAGAACGTATGCATTTCCATGGGCAGCCACCACATCCCGCGCTGGGGGCTGTGAGGCGCCGCGCCCCTTCTCGCCTTCGAGGAAGGGGCGCAGGATAACGATTACCGAGCGTGCACCAACAATCACAATGAACCCTGAAGGCCCGGCGGCGGGCCTTCCACTCGGAGTAACGACCATGGGCAAACTCGCTCTGGCTGCCAAGATCACCCACGTACCCTCCATGTACATCAGCGAGCTCGAAGGCCCGCGCAAGGGCTTCCGCAAGGCGGCCATCGACGGCCATATCGAGATCGGCCGGCGCTGCCGCGAGCTGGGCGTGGACACCCTGGTGGTGTTCGACACCCACTGGCTGGTCAACGCCAACTACCACATCAACTGCGGCAAGCAGTTCCAGGGGCTGTACACCAGCAACGAGCTGCCGCACTTCATCGCCAACATGGAATACGCCTTCCCCGGCAACCCCGAGCTGGGCCACCTGCTGGCGGCGGAATGCAACCGCCTCGGCGTGGAGACCATGGCCCACGACGCCACCACCCTGGCGCCCGAGTACGGCACCCTGGTGCCCATGCGCTACATGAACACCGACCAGCACTTCAAGGTGATCTCGGTCTCCGCCCTGTGCACCTCCCACTACCTCAACGACAGCGCCCGCCTCGGCTGGGCCATGCGCAAGGCCGTGGAAGAGCACTACGACGGCACCGTGGCCTTCCTCGCCAGCGGCTCGCTCTCCCACCGTTTCGCCCAGAACGGCAAGGCCCCGGAGTTCGCCACGAAAATCTGGAGCCCCTTCCTCGAGACCCTCGACCAGCGCGTGATCCAGATGTGGGAAGCCGGCGAGTGGGAGGAGTTCTGCGGCATGCTCCCCGAGTACGCGGCCAAGGGCCACGGCGAAGGCTTCATGCACGACACCGCCATGCTGCTCGGCGCCCTGGGCTGGTCGAAGTACGACGGCCATGCCGAAGTCATCACCCCCTACTTCGCCGCCTCCGGCACCGGCCAGCTCAACGCCGTGTTCCCGGTCACGCCGCAGGACGGCTCGACCATCCCGCCAGCGCAAGCCTCCAACCCGGCCGGCGTCGCCTCCGCCAGCCGCCTGTAGCCCTTTGGCGGCCGGCCCCGGCCCGCCGCCACGTACCTGAACGCCACGCCAGCCGGTGGCGGATACGCAGCCGCCATCCGCACCAGAGGAGGTCCGCATGCCGCACTTCATCGCCGAATACACCCACAACATCGAAGCCGAGGCCGACCTGCCCGGCCTGTTCGAGAAGGTCCACGCCTGCCTGGGCGCCTCCGGGGTCTTCCCCCTCGGCGGCATCCGCAGCCGTGCCGTGCGCCTGGACACCTGGCGCATGGCCGACGGCCAGCACGACTACGCCTTCGTCCACATGACCCTGAAGGTGGGCGCCGGCCGCGACCTGGCCACCCGCCGCCAGGTGGCCGATGCGCTGTTCGAAGTGATCAGCGGCCACTTCGCCGCGCTCCAGGCCCGGCGCCTGCTGGCCCTCTCCTTCGAGATGACCGAGCTGGACGCCGAGCTCAACTACAAGCTCAACAACGTGCACGCCTTCCTCAAGGGCCAGGCCGGCTGACCCCCGGCCCACCGCCGGCGCGGGGTGGCAACGCCCCGCGCCGCGCACCCCGACGCGACTCCCAACAAGAAGTACAAGACCATGAGCACCGCCCACACCGCCTGCCCCACCGGCGCTGACCACGCCACCCGCGACACCACCCACCGCACCGTCACCTGGCGGCTCATGCCGCTGCTGCTGGTGTGCTACCTGTTCGCCCACCTGGACCGCATCAACATCGGCTTCGCCAAGATGCAGATGAGCGCCGACCTGCAGTTCAGCGACACCGTCTACGGCTTCGGCGCCGGCCTGTTCTTCATCGCCTACGCCCTGTTCGGCGTGCCCAGCAACCTCGCCCTTGACCGCGTCGGCCCGCGCCGCTGGATCGCCACCCTGATGGTGGTCTGGGGCGTGCTCTCCACCAGCATGTTCCTGGTGCAGGGCGCCACCGGCTTCTACGTCCTGCGCTTTTTGCTGGGGGTCGCCGAGGCCGGCTTCTTCCCCGGCATCCTCGTCTACCTCAACCGCTGGTACCCGGCCCGCCGCCGCGCGCAGATCACCGCCCTGTTCGCCATCGCCGTGCCCATGGCCGGGGTCATCGGCGGGCCGCTGTCCGGCGCCATCCTCGAAGGCTTCCACGATGCCCTCGGCCTGCGCGGCTGGCAGTGGATGTTCCTCCTCGAAGGCGCCCCCGTGGTGCTGCTCGGCCTGCTGGTCTGGGCGCGCCTGCCGGAGCGCTTCGATGACGTCGCCTGGCTCGACGACGCCCAGAAGCGCCAGCTGCGCGAGGACATGGCCCAGGAGGAACAGCGCAAGCCGATCACCTCCTTCGCCGGCATCCTGCGCGACCGCCACGTCTGGCTGCTGGTGGCCATCTACTTCGCCGTGATGCTCGCGGTGAACACCCTGGCCTTCTGGATGCCCACCCTGATCCACGGCGCCGGCGTCGCCCGCGACAGCCAGGTCGGCCTGCTCAGCGCCGTGCCCTACCTCGCCGGGGTGTTCTTCATGCTCGCCTGCGGCCGCTCCTCGGACCGCCACCGCGAACGCCGCTGGCACCTCAGCGTGCCGCTGCTGATGTGCGCCGTGGGCATCGCCAGCAGCGGCCTCGCGCCCACCAGTGCGATCCCCGTGCTGGCCGGCCTGATCATCGCCGGCATGGGCGCCAGCGCCGCCCTGCCGATGTTCTGGCAGCTGCCGCCGGCCTTCCTCTCCGACAAGGCCCAGGCCGCCGGCATCGGCCTGATCAGCTCCTTCGGCAGCATCGCCTCGTTCCTCGCGCCCTACCTCATCGGCTGGATGCGCGACACCACCCAGAGCGCCAGCCTCGCGCTGTTCGTCCTGGCCTTCTTCATCGCCCTCGGCGCCGGACTGGTGCTGCGCACCCCCGCCGCCCTGGTCAACCCACGCTAAGAGAGACCCCACCATGCTCGACGCCACCCTGATCCAGCAGGCCGCCGCCCGACTCGACGCCGCCGAACGCTCGCGGCAGCAGATCCGCCAGTTCTCCCTGGACCACCCCGGCATCACCATCGAAGACGCCTACGCCATCCAGCGCGCCTGGGTGGCGCAGAAGATCAGCGACGGGCGCAAGCTGGTGGGCCACAAGATCGGCCTCACCTCCCGCGCCATGCAGGTGTCCTCCAACATCACCGAGCCGGACTACGGCGCGCTGCTGGATGACATGTTCTTCGACGAAGGCACCGACATCCCCTTCGAGCGCTTCATCGTCCCCCGCGTGGAAGTGGAGCTGGCCTTCGTCCTCGGCAAGCCGCTGCGCGGGCCGAACGTCACCCTGTTCGACGTGCTCGACGCCACCGAGTGGGTCATCCCCGCCCTGGAGATCATCGACGCCCGCATCCAGCAGGTGGACCCGGAGACCCAGGCCACCCGCAAGGTCTTCGACACCATCTCCGACAACGCCGCCAACGCCGGCGTGGTGATGGGCGGACGCGCCGTGCGCCCCACCGAGATCGACCTGCGCCGCGTGCCCGCCGTGCTCTACCGCAACGGCGTGATCGAGGAATCCGGCGTCTCCGCCGCCGTGCTCAACCACCCGGCCAAGGGCGTGGCCTGGCTGGCCAACAAGCTAGCGCCCTACGACGTCACCCTGGAAGCCGGGCAGATCATCCTCGGCGGCTCCTTCACCCGCCCGGTGGCCGCCCGCCCCGGCGACACCTTCCATGTCGACTATGACCAGCTGGGCTCGATTGCCTGTCGGTTTGTCTGAACTTGAGCTGGAAGCCTGGAGCTTGAAGCTGGAAGAAAAGGCGGTCCGTGCGCGCTTCCAGCTTCCAGCTTCCAGCTTCCAGCTTCCAGCTTCCAGCTTCCCAAGGAGCCTCCCATGCCCCTCATCAACACCTTCAAACACCGCCTCCAGTCCGGTGACGCCCAGGTCGGCCTGTGGCTCGGCCTGGCCGACCCGTACTGCGCGGAGCTGGCCGCCAACGCCGGCTTCGACTGGCTGCTGATCGACGGCGAGCACGCCCCCAACGACCTGCGCAGCCTGCTCGGCCAGTTGCAGGCCGTGGCGCCCTACCCTGCCAAGCCGATCATCCGCCCGCCCATCGGCGACCCGGTGCTGATCAAGCAGTTGCTGGACATCGGCGTGCAGACTCTGCTGGTGCCCATGGTGGACTCCGCCGCCCAGGCCGCCGAGCTGGTGCGTGCCATGCGCTACCCGCCGTTCGGCATCCGGGGCGTCGGCAGCGCCCTGGCCCGTGCCTCGCGCTGGAACAGCATCCCCCGCTACCTGGACAAGGCCGACGAACAGATGTGCCTGCTGGTGCAGATCGAGAACCTCGACGGCCTGGCCAACCTCGATGCCATCGCCGCCGTGGAGGGCGTGGACGGCGTGTTCATCGGCCCGGCCGACCTCTCCGCCGCCATGGGCCATCGCGGCAACCCCGGCCACCCCGAGGTGCAGGCCGCCATCGAAGACGCCATCGCCCGCATCCGCCGCGCCGGCAAGGCCGTCGGCATCCTCAGCGCCGACGAGGCCCTGGCCCGCCGCTACCTGGAGCTGGGCTGCAGCTTCGTCGCCGTCGGCGTCGACACCAGCCTGCTGATGAAGGCCCTGCAAGGCCTCGCCGGCCGCTTCAAGGGCACGCCCGCGCCGCCGTCCAGCACCGGCAGCGTCTACTGACCCGCACTCCCGACCCGCTCCCCCCATCAACGTCCGCCCCGGTGCTGCACGCAGCACCGGGAACGGGCGACGACCGTCCGAAAGAAGGCAGACCGATGACCCTCGATGACCTCAACCTGCTGCGCGAACAGGCCTACGTGAACGGCCAGTGGATCGAAGCCGACGACGATGCGCGCTTCGCCGTGACCAACCCCGCTAACGGCGAGCTGATCGCCGAAGTCGCCTCCCTCGGCCGGGTGGAAACCGCCCGCGCCATCGACGCCGCCCAGGCCGCCCTGCCCGCCTGGCGCGCCCGCACCGCCAAGGAGCGCAGCACCATCCTGCGTCGCTGGTACGAGCTGATCATGGCCAACCAGGAGGACCTGGCCCGCCTGCTCAGCTGGGAACAGGGCAAGCCGCTGGCAGAAAGCCGGGGCGAGATCGCCTACGGCGCCAGCTTCATCGAGTGGTTCGCCGAAGAGGCCAAGCGCGTCTACGGCGACGTCATCCCCCACGACAAGCCCGGCCGCCGCCTGGTGGTGATCAAGCAGGCCATCGGCGTCGTCGCCGCCATCACCCCGTGGAACTTCCCCAACGCCATGATCACCCGCAAGGTCGGCCCGGCCCTGGCCGCCGGCTGCACCGTGGTGCTCAAGCCCGCCTCGGAGACGCCGCTGTCCGCCCTCGCCCTGGCCGCCCTCGGCGAGCGCGCCGGGATTCCCGCCGGGGTGCTGAACATCGTCCCCGGCACCCGCTCGCGGGAGATCGGTGCCGAACTGACCGGCAACCCACTGGTGCAGAAACTCTCCTTCACCGGTTCCACCGGCATCGGCAAGCTGCTGATGGCCCAGTGCGCCGAGACCATCAAGAAGGTCAGCCTGGAACTGGGCGGCAACGCGCCCTTCATCGTCTTCGACGACGCCGACCTCGACGCTGCCGTGCAGGGCGCCCTCGGCTCCAAGTTCCGCAACACCGGGCAGACCTGCGTGTGCACCAACCGCCTGCTGGTGCAGAACGGCGTCTACGACGAATTCGCCCGGCGCCTGGTGGCGGCGGTCAACGCCCTCAAGGTGGCCCCGGCCGACGACGACGGCGCCCAGCAGGGCCCGCTGATCAACGCCAAGGCCGTGGCCAAGGTGGAGGAACACATCGCCGACGCCGTCGCCAAGGGCGCCCGCGTCCTGGCCGGCGGCAAGCCCCATGCCCTGGGCGGCAACTTCTTCGAGCCCACCGTGCTCGGCGAGGTGACCCCGGAGATGCGGGTGGCCCGCGACGAAACCTTCGGCCCGCTGGCGCCGATCTTCCGCTTCGACACCGAGGAGCAGGCCATCGCCATGGCCAACGACACCGAATTCGGCCTCGCCTCCTACCTCTACACCCGCGACCTCGGCCGCGCCTGGCGGGTCAGCGAAGCCCTGGAATACGGCATGGTCGGCGTCAACGAAGGCCTCATCTCCACCGAAGTCGCCCCCTTCGGCGGCATCAAGCAATCCGGCCTCGGCCGCGAAGGCTCCAAATACGGCATCGACGACTACATCGAGCAGAAGTACATGTGCCTGGGCATCGGCTGATGCCGCCGTAGGTTGGCGCCAAGCGCAGCGAGGCCCAACGATGCAAGGCCAAGCCCCGCTGCACCACCCCGTGGGAGCGAATTCATTCGCGAAGCTTTTCGCGGTCGAAACCGCTCCCACCCCTCACCCACCCTCCGGCCTGGCTGTAGGGGCGAATTCATTCGCCCAGCGGCGCCAAGCGCAGCACGGCCCAACGATGCAAGGCCAAGCCCCGCTGCACCACCCCGTGGGAGCGAATTCATTCGCGATGCTCTTCACGGTTGAAACCGCTCCCACACCTCACTCACCCTCCGGCCTGGCTGTAGGGGCGAATTCATTCGCCCAGCGGCGCGCAGCGAGGCCCAACGAGCAAGGCCGGGCCACGCTGCACCACCCTGTGGGAGCGAATTCATTCGCGATGCTCTTCGCGGTTGAAACCGCTCCCACAGATCAGTCCCAGCGGGCAACGAGTCGTGTAGGGGCGACTTCAGTCGCCAAGCGGTGCGCAACGCTGCCATGGAGAAAGAGATGCGAGGAGCCTCAGGGCCTGATGCCCTTCAACTCCTGCAGCAGGTCCAGCAGCTCGTGCAGCTTCTCTTCACCCAGCTGCTGCTGGATGGACTGGTAGCCGCGCTCCATCTCCTGGCTCATGGACTGGAAGCAGGCCTCGCCCTGCTCGGTGAGGGCGAGGAGGATGCGGCGCTGGTCCTCGGCGACCTTGCGTCGGCGGACCATGCCGTCGCGCTCCAGGCGGGCGAGCACGCCGCTCATGCTGGGCTTGAGGATGCAGGCTAGGCGCGCCAGCTTGTGGCTTTCCATCTCGCCCTGCTGGCGGAGGATGCGGATCACCCGCCACTGCTGCTCGGTGAGGTCGTGGCGGTTGAGCTGGGGGCGGAAGAAGCGCATGGCCGCTTCGCGGGCCTGCAACAGGGTGAGGGTCAGGGAGGCGCGGGTATCGGGCATGGGTCGGGCAACGCTTGAAAATTAGTTCACAGTTTAACGAATCGAGCGCTACGCGTCATGGCGCGCGGCTCGCCTTGACCTTCGCCCAGAAGGCATCCAGCGCCGCCTTCTGCTCCACGGACAGCCGTTCCAGTACATAGAGGCGCCGGCGCTCGTCGCTCTTGAGCACCTGCATCGGCCGCTCCCTGGCCAGTTCCGCCAACTCCGGGCTGTCGGCCGCCAGGGGCGAGTAGAACTGGCTGGCGCGGGCATCGGCCAGGGCGTTGCGCGGCTCCAGCAGGTAGTCGATGAAGCGGTAGGCGAGGTCCGGCCGCTCGGCGTTGGACGGGATCGCCAGGCTGTCGATGAAGACCATCGCGCCCTCGTCGGGAATGCGGTAGCTGAGCGCCGGGTTGCGCGCGGAGGCGGTCAGCGCGTGGCCGATCCAGGCCATGGCCACGCACAGGCGGCCGTCGGCGAGGGCGTCGATATAGGCGTCGTTGTCCAGGTGGCGCACGGTGCGGGCGATGCCCAGCAGCGGCTGCAGGTTGCGCTCGATCTGCCGCGCACCGTACAGCGACAGGCTGCGGCCCCGGTAGTTGAACCACAGCGAGGCGGTTTCCTCCGGGGCATCCAGCAGGCCCACGCCGCAAGCGGCCAGGCGCGAGGCCTGGCGCTCGTCGAACAGCAGGCTCCAGCTGTTGGGCAAGGGCCCGCCATAGGCGGCCTCGGCGAGGCCCGGGTTGACCACCAGCCCCACCGAGCCCCAGAGATAGGGCACCGCATAGCGGTTGGCCGAATCGATGCCGGCAAGCATCGCCAGCAGGCCGCTGTCGACGCTGCGGTAGTGGCTCAACCGCCCCGTATCCAGCGCTGCCAGCTGGCCTCCGCGGATCAGCCGCGACAGCTGGAAATGCGAAGGCACGACGATATCCAGGGGCTGCCCGCGCCCCAGGGCGGCGTCCAGTTCCTCGGCCGCGGTCATGGTCTGGTACTCGACACGGATGCCCGTCTGCTTCTGGAAGTCGGCCAGCACCTGGGGCTCGATGTAGTTCTTCCAGTTGAGGACCCGCAACACGTCCTCGGCCCGGGCTTCCAGGGCCAGCAACAGCATCACCAGACAGGCCAGCAGTCTCATCGCGCAACTCCTTGCAGGTAAGGGGGCCGGCAGCGCCGGATCGCCCATTAGGAGCGAGGTGAGAAGCCCGCGTCATGTTCGAGCCTGCCAGCTTCTTGCTTGCCCGTGCCGGATTGGCCAGCGCGTGACGGAGGCCACGCAATGGCGGCGGAAATATCGCCGTGCAGGCCATTGCGGGCATTCATTAACCTGTTCATGATCGAGCGGAAATTCCTCCCGCAAGGTGCCCCCATGAATGCCCTGCTACGCCAGCAGCCCCACCTCGGCCTCCACCTCGCCATGCAGGCGCTTTCGGTCGCCCTGGCCGAGGCCGAGCGCCACGGTGCCCGGGTCAGCATCGCGGTGGTCGACGCCGCCGGCCTGTCGATCCACAGCGCGCACATGGACGGCGCACCCGGCCCCAGCCGCGCGATCGCCCTGAACAAGGCCGTCACCGCAGCAGGCTTCGGGATCGCCACCAGCGCCTGGCAGGAGCGCCTCGAACACTGCTCCGCCGCCGTACGCCAGGGCCTGCCGCTGCAACCGGGGCTGGCCCTGTTCGGCGGCGGCGAACCCTTCCGCCACCAGGGCCTGGTGATCGGCGCCATCGGCATCTCCGGCGCTTCCGAGCAGCTCGACAGCCTCTGCGCCCGTGCCGCCGTGGAGCACGTCGCAGAGCTGCTGGAGCCCGATGGCGGCGGCGCCTGTCAGCCGTGATCAAGGTCGCGGGCAGTCAGGGACAAGACGCACAGGCACCTCACGCCCCCTAATAGCGTCCAGCAGAACGCATTCCACTCACCGTTTCAGGCTGCAGTCATGATCAATATCGAGACACCCACCTACTACACGGCCACCAAGAAGTACGACCTCTCCTTCCCCTCCCTGGAAGCGGACCTGGAAGCGGATGTCGTCGTGATCGGCGGAGGGTTCTCCGGGATCAACACCGCGCTGGAGCTGGCGGAGAAAGGCATCACCAACATCGTGGTGCTGGAGGCGCGCTACCTGGGCTTCGGCGGCACCGGGCGCAACGGCGGGCAGATCATGGCCGGCATCGGCCACGACCTGGAGAAGATCCGCAACGACGTGGGCGAGGACGGCCTGCGGCAGATCTTCGAGATCAGCGACATGGGCGCCGACATCATCAAGGGCCGCATCGCCAAGTACGGCATCGACGCCGACTTCTGCCACGGCTACGGCTACATGGGGTTCAACGCCCGCCAGGAAAAGACCCTGCGTGCCTGGGAGAAGGAATTCAAATCCCTCGGCTCGCCCCACGAGATCCGCTTCCTCGGCGGCTCCGAGGTCAAGCAGATCATCGGCTCCGACGCCTACAGTAGCGCCCTGCTGCACATGGGCGGCGGCCACGTGCACTCGCTCAACCTGCTGCTGGGCGAGGCCAAGGCCCTGGCCAGCCATGGCGTGAAGATCTTCGAATACAGCCCGGCGCTGGAGGTGAGCTACGGCGAGCGCATCACCGTGCGCACCGGCAAGGGCTCGGTGAAGGCCAGCAAGCTGCTCTGGGCCTGCGACAGCTTCCTCAACAAGCTGGAGCCCGAGCTGCACAAGACCACCATCAACACCTACGCCTTCCAGCTGATGACCGAGCCGCTGTCCGACGAGTTGATCCAGCGCATCAGCCCGATCCGCGGGGCCTACAGCGACATCCGCCCGGTCATCGACTACTACCGCGTGACCAACGAGAACCGCCTGCTGTTCGGCGCGGCCACCCCGTTCGTCGAGCACATACCGGGCGACCTGAAGGCCTGGAACCGCAACCTGATGCTGAAGATCTTCCCCTACCTCAAGGACGTGAAGATCGACCTCGCCTGGGGCGGCCCCATGGCCTGCAGCGCCAACCTGTTCCCGCAGATCGGCACCCTGCCCGGCCGCCCCAACGCCTTCTTCGTGCAGGGCTACTCCGGCTTCGGCGTCACCCCCAGCCACATCATCTGCAAGGTGCTGGCCGAGGGCATGAGCGAAGGCTCGGCGCGCTACGACCTGATCAGCTCGGTGCGGCGCATCGAGGTGGTCGGCAAGGACCATATCCGCCCGCTGCTGCTGACCGCCGGCAAGACCTGGCACCAGGTGTCCGGCTACTGGAACGGCCGCCGCTGACAGTGATCGACGCGGCTGCGCGTCGGCGGTACGGCGTTGGGATCGGCCTTGGAATGCTCATTCACAGATGTGAACTCCGCTTCCGCAGCCGCTCCCGCCTTGTACCGCTCTAACTCGCTCGCGCCGGAAGCGGTGCAGCGGAAAAGCACATACCGTCATTCCCGCGAACGCGGGAACCCACTGAACGACCATCACTCGCAGGAGAACTGCCATGTCCCTCACCCCCATCAAGACCGGTATCACCCTCGCGGAACTGGATGCCTGGGGCACCGTCGCCGACCTGGGCTCGGAAATCCTCGAAGGCGAGGTCAAGGCCTTCGGCAAGATGACCGCCGGCGCCCCCACCGATCCGGTCAGCGCCGCCTACTTCGGCACCACCGGCGGCAAGTTCCGCATGGTCTATCCCTTCAACGAGCAGGCCACCGTGCTCAGCGGCGAGGTGATCCTCACCGACGAATCCACCGGCCAGACCACCCGCTTCAAGGCCGGTGACAGCTGGTATGTCGCCAAGGGCACCCCGGTGCTCTGGGAAGTGCCCGGCGAGAGCTTCGTCAAGCACTACTACGCCGTGGCCTGACCTTCCAGGCGCCTGCCCTGCGGGGCAGGCATCCGGCACTGGCACCCCCGGCGGCGATGGGCTGCAATACCCTCACCGCCCATGCGAGGGAATCCCCATGACGCCCACATCCGCCCCCGCCGAATTCGCCCGGCACTGCCTGCACACCTTCACCCACTTCGTGCCCGCCTCCCTCGGCGCCTTCTACCTGATCGACGACCAGTTGCAGGCCCGCGATTTCCAGCTGCTGGGCATGCACCCGCACATGCACGATGCCTACCTCGGCCACTACCGCCATGTCGATCCGCTGCAACCGCAACGCTGCCTGGCCACCGGCCTGCCGGTGATCCCGCTGAGCGCGGGCCAGGCGCGCCAGGACGAGGCCGGCAACCGCGAATACCAGGGCTTCCTGCGTGATCACCAGGTCATCGATGTGGTGGAAGTGATCGCCCAGGTCGACGAGCGCCCCGTGGCCGGGCTCTCCCTGCTGCGCTGCAGCGGCATGCAGGCGTTCAGCGACGGCGAGCTCGCCAGCCTGGACGCCCTCCAGGCACTGATGCAGGCCGGTGCCCGTCACCTGGCACCGGCCGCATCGGTGCGCCTGGACGGCCTGACCCCGCGCGAACGGGAGATCGCCCTGCTGCTGCGCGAAGGCATCAGCAACAAGCAGCTCGCCCGCCACCTGGGCGTCGGCCTGCCGACGGTGAAGACCCACCTGCTCAACCTGTTCCGCAAGGTCGGCGCCAGCAGCCGCACCGAACTGGTGGCGATGCTGTTCCTCTGAAGCGTGACTCAGCGCGCCGGGTGCTGTGCCTGCGCAGCGGGCGCGACGCCCGCCGGCAGCTCACCCAGCTCGGTGCCCAGCAGGTGGTTGACGAAGAGGTGGAACAGCTCCGACTGGCTGGAGATGCCGAGCTTGCTGTAGAGGTGCTTGCGGTGGTTCTTCACCGTGCCCTCGGCGATCTCCAGGTGCAGCGAGATGGACAGGCTCGAATGCCCCCGCAGGATCAGCCCGACTATCGCCTGCTCGCGTGCGGTGAGACGGTCGGTGGCGAAGCCGGAGAAGGCCGCGGCCAGGTGCTCGGCGATGCTGCGCGCCGCCCGCGCGCCCATCGATGCCTCCGCCACCCTGGCGTAATGGCGCTGCAGGAAGGCCTCCAGCGCCGGCTGGCACAGGCGCAGGGCGGCGATCTCCTCCTCCGCGAACACCGGCGAGCCGTTGCAGCGCATCAGCGAGTAGGCGGCATAGGTGCCTCCCGGCAGGGGCGAGAGGAAGACGATCTCCTCGGCCAGGCTGCCCGAGGCCAGCGAGATGCACGGGTGCACGTCCGGCGAGTTGAAGTATTCCCCTTCGAAGAAGGCGTCCGGCGCCAGCTCCCCCATGCGGTAGAGCCCGGCGGGCCGGCCATGGGCGCAGGCGGTGTAGACCGGGTCCAGCAGGTAGGTGCCGTTGACGTAGCGCTGCATCGCGCCAGGCTCGGGGATGCCATGCAGGTTGTCGTGCAGCAGCGCGGGGCTGCCGCCCGCCGGGTAGAGGAAGATGCAGCTCTGGTCGAAGGGTGCCAGGGCCTGCAACGCCGCATCGACGCGGGGTGGGAAGGCCGCAGTCTCGAGGTCGGCGACCAGCGCGGGGATGTGCGCGTGCCAGGTTTCCAGGGCCTGCCAGCCCTGGGAATGGGAAAGTCCTGCGGGGTGCGCCATGCCTTCACCTTCTTGTCGTCGGCCGCCCCGCCCGGGTGCACGGAATGCTTGCGGGGCCTGCGTTTCAGGGGTGTTTTCGAAGAAGCATTTTGCTTGCCACAACGCCCATCGCGCCAGCGCTTTTAAGCGCCCCGGCAAAACCCTGGCCGGGGCGGCTGTAGGGGCGAATTCATTCGCCAAGCGGCGCGCAATGCTGTCCAACTCGGTGCCCCATGCGGCCCTGCTCGGTGGAGGTAAACAGCGACCTCCACCCTTACGCCCAGCGGGACCACCCGTCGCTTGCATGCACCCATGAAAAAGCCCGACACAGTCACCTGCATCGGGCTCGTCCGGCTGCGTTCCCTGCTACACGGACGAAAACCCGTTGTCGACGAACAGGTGCGCGCCGCTGACGAAGGAGGCCTCGTCGGAGGCAAGGAACAGCGCGGCCCGCGCCACTTCCTCCGGCTCGCACAGGCGGCCCTGCTGGGCGGCGATGTCGGCCTCGCTGGCGTTGACGCCCATGGCCTGCAGCTCATGCAGTTCGCGCATGCCGTGGGCGGTGCGGATGAAGCCCGGCGCCACGGCGTTGCAACGGATGCCACGGTCGCGGAACTCCACGGCTATGGCCCGGGCGAACATCTGGCAGGCGCCCTTGGTGGCGTTGTAGACCACCTCCCCCGGCGTCGCGTACTGGGCGGAGATGGAGGAGGTGCAGACGATGCTGCCCTTGCCCCTGGCCAGCATCTGCGGCAGCACCGCGCGGGTCATCAGGAACATGCTCTTGACGTTGACCGCCATCAGCCAGTCCCACTCCTCTTCCTGCACCTCCAGGAAGGGCTTCACGATCAGCGTGCCGGCGTGGTTGAACAGCACGTCCGCCGGGCCCAGCGCGGCAAGGCTGGCGGCCACCGCCGCGGCCACCTGGTCGGCGCGGGACACGTCGGCGCCCAGGCCGATGGCGCGCCCGCCCTCGGCCTCGATCTGCGCCGCCAGGGCGCGTGCCGCCTCGGCGTTGCGGTCGATGATGGCGACCGCCGCGCCCTCGCGGGCGAACAGCCGGCTGGCCGCCTCGCCGCAGCCACCGGCGCCCCCGCTGATGATCGCGACCTTGCCGTGCAGGCGTGGTTGGTTGGAAAGCATGGCAACTCCTGTTTCAAGGGCTTCGTAGGGGCGTGACGAGGGCGCGAACCGCTCCCCGCCACGCAACGTGCATGGGGTTTACCCGTGGGCGGCCTTCAGCGCGGGTGCCCGTCGCGCCCGCCGCTGACGGCGAAGGCCTCCTCCGGCGACAGCACCAGGCGATGGCGGCGGTAGAAGGCGAAGTAGGCCATGCCGACCAGGTACCAGGCGGCGGCGCCCAGGGCCGCCCATTTGTAGAGCGGGTCGAGGAACTGGTAGATCAGCGTGATCGCGGAAACCCCGATCACCACCAGCGCGCCGAGCACGCCGTAGGGGCTGCGGTAGGGGCGCGGCAGGTCCGGATGCAGGCGGCGCAGGCGGATGAAGGCGACGCTCTGCAGGATGTAGGAGATCATCCCGGCGAACACGATCATGCTGACCATGATCCCGCCCATCAGCGCGTTGTTCTCGCGGCCGAAGCCGAACCAGAACACCAGCAGGATCGTCAGCGCCAGCAGGGAGCCGGCCAGCAGGGCGAGGTTGGGCGTCTTGTGCACGGGGTGGGTGACCGACAGCGCGGTGGGCAGGTACCCGGCGCGGGACAGCGAATAGATGTTGCGCCCGGCGGCGAAGCTGCCGGCCAGGAAGGACGCCGCCAGCCCCAGCACCGCCACGGCCGAGAGGACCTTGCTGGCGGTGTGCCCGAAGATCTCGCGGAAGCCATCCAGCAGCGGCTCGCCCGAACGGCTCATGGCGAAGGCGCCACCCCCGATGGACGCGCTGAAGAACAGCACGCCGATGGCCAGCGCCGCGAGGATGAGGATGCCGAACACCAGCGCACGCGGAACGTGGCGACTGGGGTCGTGGGACTCCTCGGCCGTCAACGGCAACTGCTCGATGGCCAGGAACATGTACACGCCGAAGGGCAGCGCCAGCATCACCCCGGTCAGGCCGAAGGGCAGCCAGGGTCCGTTGCCGCCGGCGACTTCCACTGGCGTACCGTCCGCACCCGCTGCGAGGTTCAGCGCCTTGGCGGCGAAGTCGACATGGGGAATCGCCGTGGCGAAGAAGAACACCAGCACGCCGATGGCCGCGAGGGTGATCAGCACCACCACGCGCATCGACACGCCCAGCCCGCGCACCGAGAGCAGCAGCATGCAGGCATAGCCCACCAGCCACCACAGGGGCTGCCACTCCGGCGCGGTGCCGAAGATGGCCGAGAGGTAGGTGCCCATGAAGAACATGTTGCCGGCCGGCGCCAGGATGAACTCGATGTTCTCCGCCAAGCCGGTGCTGAAGCCGCCCCAGGGCCCGAGCGTGGTGCGGGCGAAGGAATAGGCGCCCCCGGTGTGCGGCAGCGCGGCGGACATCTCGCCGATGGACGAGCACAGCAGCAGGTACATCACCGCGATGATCACGGTCGCCGCCAGCATGCTGCCGAAGCCCTGCGCCAGGCCCAGGTTCCAGCCCGAGTACTGCCCGGCGATCACCGCGCCCACGCCCAGCACCAGCAGGGTGAAGAACCCCGCATGGCGCTGCAGCGTGCGCTGCTCGAAATAGCCGGCGGACACGGCCTGGTAGCTGACGCCCCCATTGCCCGCGCCGGACCGCTCCAGTGTGGTGCTCTCGTTCATCGCGCCCCTCCCCTCGTTCGGTTTCTTGTGATGGGTATGGGGCGATGGTCGGGGCAAATGCCGGGGATGGGTATGTCCCTAAAGGGATAGGGGAGCAGCGGCAAGCTTCAAGCGGCAAGCTTCAAGTAAGAGCGACGAGCGCAAGCTTCCAGCCCCGGCCTCTTGCGGCTTGCAGCTTGAAGCTTGCCGCTGCGCCTCATCCCTCCGGTTGATACCCCCACCCGCCCCAACTGGCGACCATTGAGTCCTCATCAACACAACGAGGACCGTTCCATGACCACCCAATCCGACTGGATCACCGTAGGCGCGCTGGCCGAAGGCTTTGCGCCCGAGGCGTTCATCCTGCCCAACCTGGCCGATCTCGACGGCAGGCGCTTCGACCTGCGGTTCGACAACGGCTGGAGCATCGAGCACCGGTTCGCCGACGGGCACCTGGACTGGGCGCTGGCCGACGGGTCTTCCCGGGGTCGTTCGCCCTATCGCGCCACGTCGGTTCGCCCGGGCATCTACCTGGTGGATTTCATCAAGGAGGAGTTCGGCCAGCAGTGGTCGGTGAGCCTGGTGCTCGATACCGGCGCCGCCGCCTTCACCGCCGTGCTCGGCCGCCTGCCCGATGCCGCCGCCACCCGCGAGGGCCTGTATGGCCGGGCGCTGGCCGGCAAGAGCCTGACCGGCGTCGAGGTGCAGTTCTTCCACGGCACCCTCGACCGCCCCTTCCAGCCGGGCGCCTGCCCCCACGCGCCGAGCGCCGAGCTGGTGGGGCTGCGCAACCGCTACCGCTACAGCCCCACCGAGGTCTACGAGCACATCTACCTCAACGAGAACTACTACAGCTGGCAGTGCCTGGCGGGCGTCGAGAAGGGCCTGTGCGACACCGACCGCTGCCACTACTTCAAGATCGCCGATGAGCTCTACCTGTTCGTCTGGCGCGAGAAGATCGTGCCCACCCTGGGCGTGGTGATGATCGACCTCCAGGCCCACCGCAGCGACGGCAAGATCTTCGGCTACGCCGATGGCGAGTTCGGCGCCCTCTCCAACTTCCCCGTCGCCTCCCACTGCGACGTGCTCAACCGCACGGTGCATGGCGATGCGTGAGCGCACGGTGGTGATCACCGGCGCCGGCACCGGCATCGGTGAAGCCTGCGCCCGGCGCCTCGGGGCGGAAGGCGCCAACCTGGTGCTGATCGGCCGCCGACGCGAGCCATTGGAGAGGGTAGCCGCCGAGACGGGCGGCCTGGTGCTGGTGGGGGACGCCGCCAGCAGCGCCGACTGGGCCGGCTTCGTCGCCGCCACCCGCGAGCGCTTCGGCGGCATCGACGCGCTGCTCGCCTGCGCCGGCGGCCACGGCCTGGGCAGCGCCACCGACACCAGCGACGACGCCTGGCAGGCCGCCATGCGCGGCAATCTCGACACCGCTTTCCACAGCGCCCGCGCCTGCCTGCCGTCGCTGCTGGACCGGCGCGGCAGCATCGTCCTGCTCGGCTCCATCGCCTCCCTGGCGGCGGGGCCGCAGGTGTGCGGCTACACCACCGCCAAGCATGCGCTGCTCGGTCTCACCCGTTCGCTCGCGCGGGACTACGGGCCGCAAGGCGTGCGGGTCAACTGCGTGTGCCCCGGCTGGGTGCGCACGCCCATGGCCGACGAGGAGATGCAGCCGCTGATGCGGCACTACGGCGAGAGCCTCGACGCCGCCTATGCACGGGTCACGGCCGAGGTACCGCTGCGCCGCCCGGCGCAGGCGGAGGAAATCGCCGCGCTGTGTCGCTTCCTGATCAGCGACGAGGCCGCCATCCTCACCGGCGCCACCCTGGTGGCCGACGGCGGTTCCAGCATCGTCGACCTGCCCACCCTCGCCTACGAACGCATGGGGGACGCGCCATGAAGAACGCCTTCGATTTCACCGGGCGCCGCGTGCTGGTCACCGGCGGCGCCCAGGGCATCGGCCGCGCCATCGTCGAAGGCTTCGCCGCCTGCGGGGCGCACGTGCTGATCGCCGACCTGCAGCAGGTGCCGGCCGAAGCCCTGGCGCGATCGCTGCGCGATGGCGGCTGCGACGTGAGCGCCGTCACCCTCGACCTCGCCGACCGCGACGCCACCCTGCAGTTGCTCGCCGGCCTGCCTCGGCTCGATGTGCTGGTGCATAACGCCGGCTACTTCCCGCTGACGCCGCTGCTGGAGATCGGCCCGACATTGCTGGAGCGCACCCTGGCGGTGAACCTCGGCGCGCTGTTCTGGCTCACCCAGGGCGCCCTGCCCTTGTTCCGGCGCCAGGGCGGGGGCTGCGTGCTGGTCACCTCCTCGGTGACCGGGCCCCGGGTGGCCTACCCGGGGCTGACCCACTACGCGGCGTCCAAGGCCGGGGTCAATGGCTTCATCCGCAATGCGGCGCTGGAGCTGGCCCCCGAGGGCGTCCGGGTCAACGGCGTGGAACCGGGGATGATCCGCACCCCGGCCATGGGCAACCTCGGCGATGCCGGCCACGCCGCCGCCATCGCCCGGGGCGTGCCCCTGGGGCGCCTCGGTGAGCCCGGCGACATCGCCGCCGCCATGCTGTTCCTCGCCTCGGACCAGGCGTCCTACATCACCGGCCAGACGCTGGTGGTGGACGGCGGCGCGACGCTCCCGGAAACCCTCGCGGCCACCGCCGGCTGAACGCCCAAGGCCAGGGCCGGCGGGGGTCGCCGGCCTATCCTGCATCTGTAGGATGGTGACCCCCGCAAGCCTTGGCGATACTCGCTCCAGGCCCTGCCCCGTCACCCCGACACCGGCCACCCACTGATGACTGAGAGCCGTTCACCGGCTCCGACAAGAACAACAAAGTCGCAGAGAGGTACCCCCATGAGCCAGATCGACGAACACCTCATCCCCGCCTGTCGTTTCGCCGCCTTCAACGGCTGCGTGCTGGACCTGCAACGCCTGGCCCAGGAACAGCCTCTCGCCCGCTTCCATCGTCATGCCCTGCAGCGCCTGCAGGCGTTGCTGGCTTTCGACAAGGCCTGGTGGGGACACGCGGCGATGGTCGCCGACCTGCCCGAGGAGCGCAGCTCCCAGGTGTTCGGCCTGCCCACGAGCTATGTCGAGGACTGGCAATCGATCCGCGAGCAGGACATAACCATCGGCCTGGTGCAGTCCCGGCCGGGCCGCGCGGTGATCGTCGACAGCCAGGCCACGGACACCCCCGCCGGGCTGCGCTGGCTGGGCCGCAAGCACGGCTTCGGCGAATTCCTCTGTGTGATCCACATCGACCCGCAGACCCAGCTCAGCGTGCACCTGACGCTCTACCGCCGCCCTGACGCGCCGCGCTTCGGGGAAGAGGAACGCTTCCTGCTCGACCAGGTGATGCCGCACCTGCTGGCCGCCGAGGGCGCCAACCAGATCCGCGCCCTGGTGGCCCTGCGCGAGACCCTCGACGGGCCGAACACCCTGGCGCTCGCGGTGTGCGACCGCCAGGGCACGCTGCACTATGCCGAGCACGGTTTCGTCGAGCGCCTGCTGCTGGAATGGCCGCGCTGGAACGGCCCGCACCTGCCCGAGGCGGTCGGCGCCGCCGGCTACCGCGGCCAGCACCTGCAGCTGGACGCCACCGAGGTGGGCCACCTGCTCCTGCTCAGCGCCCGCCCGCGCACCGCCCTGGCGCAGCTCAGCGCCCGCGAGGCAGACGTCGCCGAGCGCTTCGGCGGCGGCAGCACCTACAAGGAGATCGCCCGCGACCTGGGCCTGGCGCCGAACACCGTGCGCCATCACATCCGCAGCATCTACGACAAGCTCGGCGTCAACGGCAAGGCGGGCATCGCCCACCTGCTGCACCACACCCCCGGCTAATCCCGAACGCTCCCCGGCTCCACCTCCATCCGCCCTGAAGAAGGCGGGACGGGGAGCCTTTTGCCTGCACTTACCATCCGCCAGAGGAACCCTGCACATGCACAGCCGCCATTCGCCCCTGCTCCCTCAGGTCGTCGCCCTCGCCGTCGCGCTCGCCGCAACCGGTGCCCGGGCCGCCGACCTCAACGCCCGCGACTTCGTCTCCGCACCGGTGGGCACGGTGCTCGGCGTCGGCTACCTGCCGCTGACCCGCGCCAACGACTACCACGGCGCGGGCGACAGCACCGGCAAGGCCGACCTCGCGGTCAACGCCTTCGCCTGGCGCCAGCTGATCTTCACCGACATCTGCGGCACCCTGTGCACCCCGCAGTTCATCGTGCCCTACGTGGACGTCGACATCCGCGCGCCGGGCGCCGCCAGCCGCAGCAGCGAACGCGGCCTGGGCGACCCGCAGGTGGGTGGCACGCTGTTCTTCATCAACGACCCGCAATCGCGCACCTACAGCGGCCTGCTGACCATGCTCACGGTGCCGGTGGGCGAGTACCACGGGCGCAACCCGGACGCCTCCCCGGGGGCCAACCGCTGGGCCCTGCACCTCAACTACAACTACACCCAGGGCGTGGGCGAGAAGTGGATGCTGGAAGCCAACCTCGAAGCCCAGCTCTACGGCAAGAACGACGACTACTTCGGCCAGGACCTGGAGCAGAAGCCGCTCTACCGCCTGCAAGCCTTCGCCTCCTACGACTTCACCCCCGGCACCTACGGCGCCCTGCGCCTGATCCACGCCGACGGCGGCGAGCTGGAGTTCAATGGCCGCACCCTCGACGACACCCACCAGCGCTACACCCAGCTCGGCTTCGAAGTGGGCCACTGGCTGGACCCGCGCAACCAGGTGCTGCTGGGCCTGACGCGCAACGTCGCCACCAAGAACGCCTTCGAGCAGAACAACCTGCTGCTGCGCTTCGTCCATGTCTTCTGAGGGCCCTGCCATGATCACCGCCACTTCAGCGGGGCTGCCCCGCACCCGCCTCCTGGCCATCGTGCTGTTCGCCGCCATCGTCCCCTGCGTGCTGATGGCGGCACCGGCCATCGCCACCCAGTACGCCCTCCAGCTCGGCCTCGGCCCGGCGCAGATCGGCCAGCTGTTCTCCGCCGAACTGGCCGCCATGAGCCTGGCCACCCTGCCCGCCTACCTCTGGCAGCCACGCCTGGACTGGCGACGGGTGGCGCGCGCTGCGGCGCTCCTGTTCATCGTCGCCAACCTGGCCTCGGCCTGGGCGAGCGCCTTCCATCCGCTGATGGCGCTGCGCGTGGCCAGCGCGCTGGCCGGCGGCACGCTGATGGTGCTGTGCATCGCCAGTGCCGCGCAGAGCCGGGACCGTGACCGCGTCTATGGCCTCTGGGTCATGGGCCAGCTGGTGCTCGGCGCCGCCGGCCTGTGGCTGCTGCCACCGCTGTTCGCGCGTTTCGGCCTGCAGGCGCTGTACCTGGGCCTGGCCCTGCTGATGCTGCTGTGCCTGCCGCTAGCCGGCAGTTTCCAGGGCATGGCCCCGAGCACCCGGGCGCAGGTGAGGGAGCGCTGCGGCCTGGGCTGGCGCGCGCTGCTGGCGCTGTTCGCGGTGCTGGTGTTCTACGTCGGGCTCAGCGGCGTATGGACCTTCATCGGCAGCATCGCCAGCGCCGCGGCCATCGACCCGGCCAGCAGCGGGCGCATCCTCGCCATCGCCACCCTGCTGGGCATCGCCGGCTCCGCCTGTGCCGCGCTGATCGGCCAGCGCTGGCCGCGCGGGACGATGCTGCTGCTCGGCTACGCCCTGATGACCGGCGCCGTGCTGCTCCTGCTCGATGAGCCCGGCCTCGCGCGCTTCGCCACCGCGGCCCTGGTGTTCAAGTACACCTGGACCTTCGCCCTGCCCTTCATCCTCGCCTGCCTGGCCGACCTGGACCGCGACGGCCGCCTGATGAACACCACCAACCTGCTGATCGGCGGCGGCCTCGCCCTGGGCCCGGCCATCGCCGGCCCGCTGCTGGAGAGCAGCGTCGGCATGCGCGGCGTCCTGCTTCTCAGCGCCACCTGCCTGCTGCTGTCCTTCGCCGCCCTCAGCGTCAGCCGCCTGCGCGGCACCGCGCCAACCCCTTCCCTCGACGACAACGGAGTCCAACCATGAGCCGCCGTACCGCCTTCTTTTCCGATGAACTCTGCTTCTGGCACAGCGCCGGCATGCACGCCCTGACCCTGCCCGTGGGCGGTTGGGTGCAGCCGCCGGCCGCCACGGGCTTCGCCGAATCCCCCGAGACCAAGCGCCGGCTGAAGAGCCTGCTGGATGTTTCCGGCCTCTCCCGCCAGTTGCTGCAGCGCGGCGCGGAGCCGGCCACGCACGAGGACCTGCTGCGCGTCCACCCGGCGCATTACCTGGAGCGCTTCAAGGCCCTGAGCGATGCCGGCGGCGGCGAGCTGGGCAGCGAGGCGCCCATCGGCCCGGGCAGCTACGAGATCGCCAGGCTCTCCGCCGGCCTGGCCATCGCCGCCGTCGACTGCGTGCTGCGTGGCGAAGCGGACAACGCCTACTCGCTGTCGCGCCCGCCGGGCCACCACTGCCTCGCCGACCAGGCCATGGGGTTCTGTTTCCTCGCCAATATCCCCATCGCCATCGAGGCCGCGCGGGTGAAGCACGGCCTGCGCCGGGTCGCGGTGATCGACTGGGACGTGCACCACGGCAACGGCACCCAATCGATTTACGAGGAGGACGGCGAGGTGCTGACCATTTCCCTGCACCAGGAGAACTGCTACCCGCCGGGCTACAGCGGCGCGGAGGATCGCGGGCGCGGCGAGGGCCTGGGCAGCAACATCAACATCCCCCTGCCGGCCGGCAGCGGGCATGACGCCTACCTGCAGGCCATGCGTCGCATCGTGCAGCCGGCGCTGCAGCGCTTCCGCCCGGAGCTGATCGTGGTCGCCTGCGGCTACGACGCCAATGCCGTGGACCCGCTGGCGCGCATGCTGCTGCACAGCGACTCGTTCCGGGGGATGACGGCGCTGCTGCACGAGGCAGCGGATGCGCTCTGTGGTGGGCGCCTGGTGCTGGTGCACGAGGGCGGCTACGCGGAAGCCTACGTGCCCTTCTGTGGCCTGGCGGTGATGGAGGAACTGGCGGGGGTGCGCACTGCGGTGGAGGACCCGATGCTGGCCTTCATCCAGCTGCAGCAACCGGGCGAGGCCTTCGCCGGCTTCCTGCGTGACCAGGTGGAGAACCTGGCCACGCGGCTGGGCTAGCCGATGGGGCGGCCGTCAGAACCCGGCGGCCGCCTGCATCAATGCACCGGCGCGGTAATCCTTGGGCGAGCGGTCGAAGTGCTTCTTGAACGAGCGGCTGAAGTGCGCCGAGTCGGTGAAGCCCCACTTGTAGGCGATCGAGGTGATGGACTCACCCTTGAGGATGGGGTTGGCCAGGTCGTCGGCGCTGCGTTTCAGGCGTGAGCGCTGGATGTAGCGGCAGACGCTGTCCCCCTCCTCCTCGAACAGCCGGTACAGGTGGCGCACCGAGATGTCCAGGCGATTGGCCAGGGCCAGGGGCGTGAGGTTGGGCTGGGACAGCGACTCGTCGATGATCTTCTGCACGTAGCTGCGCAGGTTGGCGCCCTGCAAGGATTCGCTCGCTGCGGCTTGCGCGCGGTCCTGGCCCAGCGCCGGCTCCAGCAGGGAGATGAAGGCATTCTCCAGGGCCTCGCTTTCGGCGTCATCCGAGGCGGCCTGCTCGCGGCACAGCTGGTCCATCAGCAAGTGGAGCATCTTGCCGCTGGCGCGGCTGGAGGAAATCTTGCCGAACTTGGCCTGCTTGGACTTGAACGCCCGCTCCACCGCTACCCGGGGCAGGTGCAGGGACGCGTGGTCGATGAGGCCGAAGGGGGTGATCTCGCAGGCGCCCACCGAATCCATCAGCAGCAGTTCGCCAGGCGCCAGGTCGATGCTGACGCCACCCTGCATCACGCGGGAGAAACCGCTGCGCTGGCTGATCAGGAAGCAGTGGCGATCGTCATCGCGGTCGGCCTTGAGGGAAGCGCGTGAAATGAGCCCGGCATTGGTGCGCAAGTGCGCCATGGTGAGGCCGGAATGACACTGCGAGGAGATCTCGCCGATGAACAGCGAACGGCTGGTCGCCAGCCGGGTCTCGAACCTGCCGCAGATGGACTGCAGCGCCGCCTGCCAGTCTTCCAGACCGCCACGAGCTTCTTGAGCACGCATACGAACCTCCGGAGTTGTCTTGTTTTTGTTGCGAGATTGTTAACATGTTATCTATGCGAGCGCAACAAGGACCCACACGGCTTCTGCGAATGCAGATTTGGTGCCAGCGGAACGCGACGCCACCCGTTCTTCGGAAATGCCAACCTAGGCCGGTCTTCTGCCCGGCAAGCAATGGACCCCGGTGCTCGGAGAGCCTTCACATCGCTACCGTCGACTTCGCACGGCTCGGAAACACGGCAATCCTGCCTGTCGGAACCACCTGACACAAAACTCGGCCCACCAATTTACGGACCTCATTAGAATACTTATATTACTTATAGCCGAGTGATACGGGCATGAATGAGATCCGCTGGACCAGGAAGGCCATCAAGCAGCTCAGACGAACCGCCAGCATCGATCAGAAAAGAATCTACGACGCCGTCCAGGCGCTGGCCGCCATGCCGGATGTACGCAACGTCAAAGCCCTCGTCCACCACCAATTCGGCTATCGGCTTCGAGTCGGCCTGTACCGGGTGATTTTCGATTGGGACGGTTCCATCCAGATCGTGAGTATCGAAGAGGTAAAGAAACGTGACGAGCACACCTACTAACGTGCAGATCATCAATGACGCGAACGGCAACCCCGCCTTCGTCGTCATCCCCTATGCGGACTACATCGCCACGCAAGGCCAGGACGGTCTGGTCCCCAACGAAGTCGTCGGCCATATGGTCAAGGATGGCCTCACCGCCATCGCCGCGTGGCGCAGACACCTGGGACTCTCCCAGGAGCAGGTGGCCGCGCGCATCGGCATCAGCCAGCCGGCCTATGCCCAGCAGGAGCAGGCCGCCAGGCCGCGCAAGGCGACCCGGGAGAAGATCGCCAGCGCCCTCGGCATCGCCCCGCAGCTGCTTGACCTCTGAAACGAAAAGCCCCGGCACTGGCCGGGGCTTTCTCGATGGTCTCGCTGCGCCTCAGCGGGCCAGCACCGCCAGCACGATGACCAGCAGGACGATGCCGCCGGCGATCACCAGGGCCTGGGTGCCCGAGCGCTCCTTGCGGGTGCCCCGGCCCTTCTTCGGGTGGGCGGTGCCCATGCCCTGCTTGAAGCCGGCGGTCCTGGGGCCCTTCATCTTGTGCGATGCCATGAATCACTCCTTGTTGAATAACGACACGCCAAGAACCTAACACCCACCCGTCACCCACTCCAGCCCCGCAGCGTTTGCCGCCATCGCGCCAGCCTGCATAATCCCGCCTCATGCCCCAGCCAGGGAAGCGCTCCCGGATGCCCACCAAAGCCCCGATCACCCGTGCCTACTGCGTCCAGCTGGACGAGGTGCTGTCCATTGCCGAAGCCCGGCGGGCGTTCTTCTCCCTGCCCGAGCCGCGCAGCCGCTTCGACTTCCTGTGCTCCAGCGAGGCCTGCCGCGCGCTGGGCACCAAGGTCACCGCCGCCAACTACGACAAGCAGCCGAACGAGACCTACAAGGCCGCGCACTTTCGTGAGAACCCGCACTCGGCCCATGCGCCCGATTGCCAATGGATGGCCGACGAGGAGGACGAGGACGCCGAAGGCAGGCTGCCCGGCGAGAGCGAGGCCGAGGCCCGGCAGCGCCACGCCCGGCGCAAGCTGCATGACTACATCGATGTGTTCGAGCCCCCGGTCGAACAGGCCAGGCCCAGCACCGACAAGTCCGACACGCCGACCGCCCCCGCGCGCAAACCCGCCGGCACCCCAGAGAAAGCCCCGTCCCAGCGCACCGAGAAGAAGGCGATCAACCAGCGCACCAACAGCCTGGAGCGCCTGGTGGAGTGCTACCGGCAGGCACGGCTGGAGCTTAGCGACGAGGAGTTCAAGGCCATGCGCCTGCGCGTGGTGGGCGAAGGCGAGATGGCCCTGGGCGCGTACTTCAAGGCGATCAGGTACGCCAGGCTGGGCAGTGCCAACCGGGTGCTGCAGGGCGGCGCGCTGCTGGTGGACCGCTACGGCAGCGGCTTCAAGCTGAAGTTCTACGACCGCATCGACAACAAGCCGGTGTTTCTCTACATCGCCAAGGAACAGATGGACGCCTACCGCTTCCGGGGCTACCTGGACGGCCTGTTGCGAGAGGAAGTCGACTACTTCCGCGTCTACGCCATCGGCGAACTGGCGCTCTCCCCCAGCGGCAAGAGCGTTGACCTCAAGGTCGGCGACCTGCGCCAGCTGGTGCTGATCCCGGGTATGAAGAAGGCCCCCGCGACGGGGGCCTGAAGCCACTCAGAATCCTGCCAGCACCCGGGCCAGTGCAGGCAGCGCATTCAGCAGATGGGCCTGCTGCGCGTCGTCCAGGCGAATGTAGCGACGGAACGCCGGCATGCGGTTGACCACCTCGCTGGCGCCCATGTGCTCCAGCCGTACCTGCCAGTGATCGCCATCGCGCTCGATGCGCAGGCGTTTGAAATCCAGCGGCATCAGCGCCGCCCTCAACGCCTCGTCGCCTTCCAGCGCGGCGATCACCCCCGCCAGTCCGGGCGCATTGCCATGGCGGCGGACGCAGGCCAGCCCCTGGCGGCGGATGGCGCCTGTGTGACGCAGGTCGATCACCGCCACGCCCTCGGAACGAGTCGGCACCCGCAGTTCGAATTCGGTGAGCACCAGGTGCATCAGCAGCTCCGACTGGGTGCGCTCGCGGGCCTCGAAGCTCAGCCCGCCCTCCAGGGTGAAGCGCCCCCTGCCCGGCTCCAGCGCCTCGAAAGCGAGGCCGCCCAGGTTGCGCCGTACCAGGGCCAGGGTCGCCCCCGGCCGATAGCCGGAGGGCGCGCGGCCGTTGCCGAAGAACTCACGCAGCGCGAGAAGCATGGCCGTAGCTCTCGCTGGCGTGGATGCCCGGCTCGGCGGCGAATTCCTTCTCCAGCACCTCCTCCACCGGCACCGGGCGGAACGGATTGACCTTCTGCACCACCACGGTCCAGAACAGCGCGTAGGCGGCGGTCAGGCCGAGCATCACGGCGAAGGGGCCGTAGATGTCCCTGGGGTTCATGCCCGGCGGGGTGATGAACCACATGCCCAGCAGGATGCCGGCGCTGGAGACGATCTGCGGCAGCGGGAAGAACGGCGACTTGTAGGCGCGCGGCAGGTCCGGGCGACGGATGCGCAGGATCACCACCGAGATCGTCACCAGCAGGTAGGCGGTGCTCCAGGCGCAGACGGCTGCCAGCACCAGGTTGAAGATGTTGTCGGTGTTGCCGCCCAGCCAGGCAGCATGCAGGCAGGGGATCAGCACCGCTACGGCGATGCACAGCAGCGGCGTCTTGTAGCGCGGGTGCAGGTAGGCGAAGACCTTCGGCAGCGCGCCATCGACCGCCATGCCGTACATGATGCGCGGCACGCCGGCCATCAGGGTGTTGATGGTGGCGGCACCGGCGAAGAGGAAGCCGATACCCAGCCAGATCGGGCCGATGTCGCCCATCACCTGCTGGGCGAACTGCGGAATCGCCATGGGCGTGTCCAGCAGGTGCAGGCCGGTGGCTTCGTCGAGCACGACGTTCTCCACCTGGCGCTTCATCGCCGCGCCGTAGATGAACATGCAGGAGGCCACGCCGAACAGGCCCAGGGCCATGGCGCGGGGCATGGTACGGGCGGAGTTGCGCAGGTCCGGCGCCAACGGGGTGACGAACTCGCAGCCGACGAACATGAACATCGCCATGCCCACCAGGGAGAGGATGGTCACCAGGTCCGTGCCGATCAGCGAGGTGCCGAACCAGCCGTCCAGCTGCACGGCGGGCGCGGCGATCAGGCCGGCGATGCCGAACACCATCAGCGTCGTCCACATGCCGAAGGTGAGGATCACCTCGGCCTTGCCGAACACGCTGACGCCGAAGCCGTTGAGGATACCGAAGACGATGACGAAGCCCACGCCCAGCAGCCAGGAGCCGCCGGCCGATTCGGCCAGGGTGTTGAGGTGCTCGAAGTTCACCAGCGCCATGACCCCGGCGAGGATGGTTTCCGCCGTGCCGGCGAACACGTGGACGATCAGGTACGCCGCGATGGTCCCGGTGATGGCGAAGAAGCGCCCCATGCCGCAGGCGATGTAGTCGTAGACCGAGCCGGTGGTCGGGAGGATCGAGGCCGCCTCGGCGAAGGTGGTCGATTGCGCGAGCATCATCACCATGGCGATCAGCATGGCAACGGCGAAGGCGCTGCCGCCAATGCCGAAGCCCATGGTGGCGGTGAGGATCACCGGGCTGGCCATGATCAGCCCGATGGTGCTGGCCAGCGCGGTGGGGAAACCGACCGTACCTCGATTCAAATGTGCGGTGAGCTTGGCGTCGATCGACATCGTCAGGGCCCTCGAATGCATTGTTCTTGTTTATCGTTATCCGGCCATCACGGCCGGTGCGGTCGAAGCCGCAGGTTCCAGAACACTCTGCGCCTGCCCTCCCCGGGCGTCTTGCCCCTGCCTGCCGCTGCTCTTGTAGCAGCCTGACATGCCCAGACGCCCCGCAGGGTGGCGTAGAGCGCAGCGAAACCCATCGATCCGAGCCCCGCCCCACACCGTGATCATCGGCCGCTCCGGCAGCATGGGTTGCGTACCTCTACCCGTGCGACGAACTACGCCCTGTGCTCCGACCTCGTCCGCCTTCCCGCCAAAATGCGGGCAAAAAAAATGCCGCCGATGACCAGGGCGGCGGCGAAGCATGGTGACACGGAGCAAGCAACAATGGTGTCGCCCTCGCAGACGACGCCCCGACTATCCCACGTGCACCTCGGCGCCGCTTGCTCACCGCTGCCAGGTCGTTGCGCCTGCCTGACACGCTGCGCCCGCTGCACGCTGGGTCATGTCGGCATGGCAGGCAGAGTCAAGCCCGGCACCGGCTCCCTCCCTAAGCTGGGGCACGCCCCATGCGGGCGCCCCATCCCGCTGCCCGAACCAGGAGCCGATCGTGTCCAATGCCCTGATCAACACCCTTCCCAGCGTCGACGCCTTCGTCGACCGAACCCACGCCTCGTTCATCGACGGCCAACAGCACCAGGGCGCACAAGGCACCCCGCGCGAGGTGCACAACCCCGCCACCGGCGCGGTGCTCTCGCGCACCCTGCAGGCCGACGCCCCGCAGGTGGACGCCGTGGTCGCCTCGGCCCATCGCACCTTCCGCTCCGGCGTCTGGAGCCGACTGGCCCCCGCCGAGCGCGAGCGGGTGCTGCTGCGCTTCGCCGACCTGGTGGAGGCCCATGGCGAGGAGCTGGCGCAACTGGAAACCCTCAACCAGGGCAAGTCCATCCACCTCGCCCGCGCAGTGGAGGTCGGCGCCTCGGTCAACTACATACGCTACATGGCCGGCTGGGCCACCAAGATCGAAGGCCAGACACTGGACGTGTCCATCCCCGTGCCGGCCCAGGCGCGCTTCAACGCCTACACCCGCCGCGAGCCGGCCGGCGTGGTCGCCGGCATCGTGCCGTGGAACTTCCCGATGATGATCGCCCTGTGGAAGGTGATGCCGGCCCTGGCCTGCGGCTGCACCATCATCATCAAGCCTGCGGACGAGACCCCGCTCACGGCCCTGCGCCTGGCCGAGCTGGCGATCCAGGCCGGCATCCCGGCGGGCGCCTTCAACGTGCTGGTGGGCGGTGCCGATGCCGGTGCGGCGCTGGTGGCCCACCCGCTGGTGAACAAGGTGTCCTTCACCGGCTCCACCGCCGTGGGCAAGCAGGTCGGCCGTGCGGCGCTGGACAACATGACCCGCTTCACCCTGGAGCTGGGCGGCAAGAACCCCATGCTGGTGCTGGCCGACGCCGATATCGAGCAGGCCGTGGCCGGCGCCATCGGGGGCGGCCTGCTCAACCAGGGCCAGGTCTGCGCCGCTGCCTCGCGCCTCTACGTGCACGCCAGCCGCTACCAGGACTTCGTCGAGGCGCTGAGCGCCCAGGTGGCGCAACTGAAGGTCGGCGCGGGCATGGACCCGGAAGCCCAGGTCAACGCCCTGGTCTCCCGCCGCCAGCAGGCCAGCGTGCTGCGCTACCTGGCCATCGCCCGCGAGGAAGGCGCGCAATTCTGCACCGGCGGCGGCCAGCCCGACCTGCCCGGCTACTTCGTGCAGCCCACGGTGCTGGGCAAGGTCACCCAGGGGATGACCTCGGTGCGCGAGGAAATCTTCGGCCCGGTGCTCTCGGTGCTGCCCTTCGATGACCTCGACCAGGCCGTGGACATGCTCAACGACAGCCGCTACGGGCTGACCGCGAGCATCTGGAGCAACGACCTGGGCCGGGTGATGGACCTCATCCCGCGCATCGAGGCCGGCACCGTCTGGGTCAACAACCACGTCCCGGTGGACCCCAACCTGCCCTTCGGCGGCTACAAGCAGTCGGGCATGGGCCGCGAGTTCGGCAAGGCCGCCATCGAAGGCTTCACCGAGGTGAAGTCGGTGTGCATCACCTACTGATGCAACGCGCCATCGCCCGACCCGCCATGGCCCGGGCGATGCGCCTGCCCTACCCCCGCAGCAGCCAGAACAGCGCGAACACCCAGCGCTGCCAGCCGGCGTCGGCCGACTTCAGCACGCCGCTCGCCACGCCATAGCGCCAGGCCCAGTGCAACGCCCGGCGCAGGTCGCGCAGCGGGCTGTGGCGATTGCGGTAAACCTCCACCGCCAACAGGCCCATGGCCTCGGCATGCCCCGCCTCGGCCGCACGCAGCAGGTGCGCCTCGGCCTCCTCCCAGTCGACGGGATCGGTGCGCAACGCCAGCTCACCGCAGAAGGCGTGCATGAAGGCGATCACCAGGAGATCGCCACGATCGGCGAAACACTCCAGGTAGACCTCGGCGTGGTTGAGCGCCTCCAGCCACAGCCGCTCGGCCGCTTCGGCGTCTTCCTCGGCTTCGGCCTGGGCCGCCAGCAGCTCCACCAGCGCCCGGGTCGCCGGGCCATGCCCATCGGCCGCCGCCGAGCGCCACAGCACCCGCGCCGCCTCGGCGTCCGCCGGGCAGCCCAGCCCATCACGACGGCAGATGCCAAGCAGGTGCAGCCCCTCGGTGTGCTCGGCCTGGTTACGCACACTCAGCAGCAACAGGCGCTCCAGCGCGGCGAAGGCCCGGGCACCGTCCACCGGCCCGGCCTCGGCATCCAGCCAGAGGCGCGCCTGCAGCAACAGCAGCGCATGGACCTCGTCCAGCTCATGATCCAGCGCCCGCGCCCGCTCCACCCAGCCGCGCGCCTGCTGCAAATCATCCGGGCTGCCAGAGCGTTCGAACGCCAGCTGCGCCAACCGCAACCAGGCTGCCGCCGTGGGCGCGGCCTCGCCCTCCAGGCCGCAGGCACGTCGCGCCCAGCGCATGGCCTGGGCCGGTTCATGGGCAAGACGGGACAAGGCCAGCGCCGCAGCCGGGTCGCCCGCCCGATGGCGGCGCTCCCACTCATCAGGGGAAACGGGCTGTAGAACGGGCGCCTCCAGCTCCGGTTCAAGCTCCGGCTCAGGGCCCTCGCCGGTCTCGGGTTCGATATCGCTGCCATCGGGCTCATCCGCCGGCAGCCTGGCATCGACCGACTCCTCCCACCCATCGAAAGGCACGCGCAGCCCGCTGAAATCCTCGATAGAGCCCAGGGCCCGGAACCAGGGGTGGTCCAGCGTCTCCAGGCCGAACGCCCGCACCCACTCGTCGAGGTCCTCGTAATCCAGCACCAGGGTGACGTCGTGCAAATCGACGGTGCCGTCCTGCAACGCTTGCAGGCGGGTGTCCGCATTCCATTTCCAGAAGCCGATACGCGAATCGGTGTTGGCATCGAAGGGCCCGGAAACCGCATCCAGGTCGCCCTGCAGCCACAACGACTCGACCGGCACCCCGGTGCGCGCCGCGGCGCGGTCGAGGAACGCGGCCACCGCATCCAGGCACAGCCCGAGGGTGGGCACGCGATGGTGCTGGGGGTGCCGGCGGACATAGGCCTCGAACTGCGCCCAGTGATCCTGCGCCTCGGCCAACGGCAAACGCAGGCCCTGCCTGGGCGTCTGCACGTCCACCTGCGCCGGTGTGATCGCCGGCACCACCTGTGCGCCCGCCAGCAGCAGGCACCAGAGCGGTGTCACATCCTGGTCCCAGGCCAGGCAGCAGGGTTCGACCCCCTCGCCACCGAGGTAGAGCCAGGCGGCCGAAGCCAGTTCCGATTCCATGGGCATCGCGGTTTCCCTGCACAGCGGGCCCGGCCGATCCAGGGCCCGCGCAAAAGCGCCAATCATGGCGTGAAGCGAGGGCGCCCACCAGCCGCGGGCCACGGGGGATTCCCAGGTTGTGAAGCAGCGCCGCGTTCGCCACCGGCCGCATCCGCGCCGGGTTCCCCTGAGCCCGGCGCGAGCCCGGTTCAGCGCAAGGGTTCGAACTGCCCCGTGCGCTCGTCCCAGGCGAAGGCCACGCCCGCGCAGCGCTGGCGCTTGCCCACCCGCAGCTGGGTGATGCCCTGCTCGAGTGCCAGCTGCACGGTTTCCAGCCCTTCGTTGCGGCACCCGGGCAGGCTCAGGCTCTGCACGCGCTTGCCGGTCTTCTTCGCGTACACCTCGATGGCCGTGGCCGGCGCACCGTCCCGGGCCAGCGGCACTTGGAAGTAGAAGCGCTCGGTGGACGCCGCCTGCGGCACCTCCACGGTCGCGCCGGGCCAGGCTTCGTCGGAACTCAACCGGGCGACGTGCTTCATCTGGATCGGCAGGCTCTTGCCGGTGCGGTAGTCGGTCCAGGTGCCGTTGAGGGTGGCGTCCTGCTTGAAGTAGCCCGAGGTGGTGAAACGGATGCGTGCCGCCGGCAGGCCAGCGGTGTCCAGTTCGTCCATGGCGGTGCCATGGGGCTCGTTGCTGCTGAACACCGGTTTCAGGCGGATCGGCGTGCGGTAGCGGTCGTAGAAATACAGGCCACGGATGATGCGGTTCTGGTAGTCCGTCACCAGGGTGATCGACTGCTTGCCGAGGGTGCCCCGGTAGATGTCCAGGGCGGAGGCCACGCCCGGGCCGCAGAGGGCCGCGAACAAGGCCAGGCGCAGGACAAGGCGAAGGAAGCGACTCATTGCGCACCCTCCCCGGCCGGCTGCATCACCACGCGCTGCCCTTCGACCAGGCGGTAGAAGCCACCCTTGAAGTCGCCGGGCCGGTAGCCATCGCCCCCCTCAAGGCGGTACTCGAAGCGCCCGCGCTGGTAGGTGTCGAAGTACAGCGAACCGCTGCCGGCCATCTCGGTCAGGCCCGCGTGCAGTGCGTAGCGGCCGGACGCCGGATCGTACAGGTAGTACTGCACCGTGCCGCTGGCCAGGGCCTTGTCGCTCTCGCGGATGCGCTTGGGCACGAAGGAGAAGTCGACGACGTCGTCATCGTCCAGGTAGGCCAGCCGCAGGGTGTCGGTGCCGAAGAAGTAGGCATCCAGGCCCTCGATCACCTGCCGCGTCGCGCCACTCGCCTTGTCGATGACGGTGATGCGGTCGAAGACCGGCACCGCTTCGTTGGCCGCCTTGCGTGCATGCACACGGAAACTCATGCCCTGGCTGGTGCCCTTCTGCAGCAGGTCGGCCTCGTAGGCCACCCGGGAGTCCTCGCTGAACACCTGCTCGCGTTGCAGCTGCACAGGGCGCTCCTCACGGGTACGCAGGTCGATCCAGCGCCCCTGCAGCACCTTCTGGTCGATGACGAAGCTCTGGAACTCGATCGCCGCCGGTGGCATCGGCGTGTTGTCACGCAGGTTGATCAGCAGCGGTTCGCCGGCCTCGTAGGGGGTCTTTTCCAGGGTCAGGTGATCGGCGGCGGCCGAGGTCTCGACGAACCCGGCCATGCCATCCCAGGCGCTGTCGAACTGGAGGATGACTTCCAGCTGCATATCCCCCGCCGTGCCCCGGTAGACCGTGCTGGGCAGGGTGTGGGCGCTCGCCGTGCCGGCGATGCACAGGGTCGCCCAGGCGGGCAGGTGCTTCCATGCTGAGAAGGCCACGCGGTGCTCCTTGCGAAAAAAGGAGCGCAGCCTAACAAAAAGCCCCCTCGGCACGTCAGTGCGCGAGGGGGCCGGGGTGACGCCGCAGGCGCGTCAGCGGGCGTCGTTCTCCTCGATGGGCTGCGCCGCCTGGCCACGGGTCTTGTACAGCGACAGCAGCACGCCGCCGACCAGCAGGCCCAGGGTCACGCTGAGGGAGATCACCGCCGGGATCTTGCCGATGATGCCGACCAGGAAGATCTTCGCGCCGATGAACACCAGCACCAGGGCGAGGGCGTACTTCAGGTAGGCGAAGCGGTGGATCAGCGCCGCCAGGGCGAAGTACAGGGCACGCAGGCCGAGGATGGCGAAGATGTTCGAGGTGTAGACGATGAACGGGTCCTGGGTGATGGCGAAGATCGCCGGCACACTGTCGATGGCGAACACCAGGTCGGCGCACTCGATCATCACCAGGGCCAAGAACAGCGGCGTCGCCCAGAGCACGGTCTTGCCGGTGGCATCCGCTTGGCGCACGAAGAAGCGCTGCCCGTGCAGGCTGTCGGTGACGCGCATGTGCCGGCGCAGGAACTTCACCAGTGCGTTGTTCTCCAGGTCCGGGTGCTCATCCACCCTGGAGAACAGCATCTTCACGCCGGTGATGGCCAGGAACACGCCGAACACGTAGAGGATCCAGCTGAACTCGTGGATCAGCGCCGCGCCCAGACCGATCATCACCGCACGCAGGACGATCACCCCCATGATTCCCCAGAACAGCACCTTGTGCTGGTACTCGCGCGGGATGGCCAGGAAGCTGAAGATCATCGCCATGAGGAACACGTTGTCCATCGACAGCGATTTTTCGATGAGGAAGCCCGTGAGGTAATCCATGCTGGCGTCGCCGCCCTTCTGGAAGAACACCCAGAGCCCGAACAGCAGGCCGGCGGTGATGTAGCCGGCGGAGAGCAGCAGGCTTTCCTTGACGCCGATCTCGCGGTTATCGCGATGCAGCACGCCCAGGTCGAAGGCCAGCAGGGAGAACACCACGGCGAGGAAGACCAGCCACAGCCAGGTGGCGGTGCCGAGGAAGTCGGAAAACAGGAACGTATCTAGGGCGGTCATTGGAGCCCCTCCTTGCAGTCGAAGTTGTACAGACTGTGATTCCGACATCGCGGTATTAACCGCCAGAGGGGCCCGGCTTCACGACGGCTAAATTACAGAATCCCGGGGGACGCGCTCAACGAGCGGGCTTTTGCAAAGTGTTTCCTGGCGGGCGCAGTTCGACGATCCCCCCTGCAGCCCGCTCTCCTCGTCCATGACCAGCGACCGGGCGTGATCAACCCGGCAGCGGAGAGTTCCCCGAGCGGCCGGCTCAGGGCTTCCAGGTCTGCCGCAGCGCGCGCGTGGCGTCGCGCTTCAGGCCCAGGCGTGCCGCGGCCCAGGCGTTGTAGGCGGACGAGCCGAGCAGGCGCAGCAGCGCCTGGCGTTCGGGCCGCAAGCGGGCAGCACGTTCGGCGGGTTCGATGGTGGGCAGGATGCGCGGAAAGGCAGCCCCCCGCAGCGGCCCGCCTGCCGTCGAATCGTGCTCGAAATGAATCGGCATGCGCTTGGCCGATGGCGCGTACACCACGTCGTCACCGGTCCAGCGCAGCGCCAGGGCGCGGCGGCGCTGGGTACGCGACGCATTGCCGTAGGAGCCGTGCAGCGTCAGCGGGTGGAACATCAGGATGTCCCCCGGCTCCATCTCCCAGTCCAGCAACTCGTAGCGCCCGGGGTCGGCGTTGATGTCGGGAATGTCGTCCATCGCCTCATCGATGATCGCCGCCACATAGTCCGGCGAGATGGCCTTGAAGCGCTGCGGCCACAGGTGCGAACCCTTCACGTAGAGCAACCCGCTGTTGGCGCGGGTGACCGGGTCGCACGGAATCCAGAAAGAGCAGATCTGCTCACCACGGATCGGCCAGAAACTGAGGTCCTGGTGCCAGGGCGTCGGCGCATCGGTGCCGGGCTCCTTGATGAACATCTGGTCGTAGAAGAAGCGCACCTCGCTGGAGCGCATCAACTGCTGCGCCCAGCGGGCGAAGGGGCCGTAGTAGATCAGGTCGCGCAGGGCGTCGATGCGTTTCCAGAGAAAGATATCCATCTGGTAGCCCTCGACCTTGCGCGACATGAAACGCCCCACCAGCGAGGTATTGGTGCGCGCCTGTTCGATTCCGCTTTCGATCAGGGCCATCCAGTTCGGCTCGATGGCACCGCGGATCATCACCACGCCATCTTCGCGATAGCGGCGGATTTCGTCGTCGGTCAGGGTACGTCGGGGGTAGGCGGCAAAGGTCATCTCGGCTCCCTGGGCGCAGGCGCCCGGATTGTTGTTGTAGGGGATGGGTGTCACCGAAAATGATCATAATCCCAATATTGAGAATATCGCCAATTTTAATTAGCCTGAGCGTCCGTCACCCCGCCACAGGGGTGGCTCATCACGCGAAGGGCTGACATGAACAACAAGAACGAAACCCGATCCCTGCCCGAGCAGGTGGATGTGCTGGTGGTGGGCAACGGCCCCGTGGGCGCGACCATGGCGGCGCTGCTGGGGCGCAGCGGCGTGCGCACCCTGGTGGTGGACAAGAGCCGCGACATCCTGCTGATGCCGCGCGCCATCGCCCTGGACAACGAGGCGCTGCGCATCCTCCAGCAGGCCGGGCTGGACGAGGACGCCTTCGACAAGGTGGTCATCCCCGAGGTGAAGATGCACTGCCCGCTGGTGGGCGAGTTCGGCCGCGCCAACACCAGCGGCAACCTGGACGGCCATCCCAAGCTGGTGACCTTCTACCAGCCGGACCTGGAGCGTGCGATGCGCGCCCAGGCGCGGTGCTTCCCCTGCATCGAGACCCGCAGCGGCCTCGAGCTCACCGGGCTGGCCCAGGACGACGACGGCGTAGTGGCGACCCTGCGCGATGGCGAAGGCCGCGAGTTGACGCTGCGCGCCCGCTACCTGGTGGGCGCGGACGGCGCCAGCTCGAAGGTGCGCAGCCTGATCGGCCAGGACTTCCAGGGCCGCAGCTACGCCGAGGACTGGCTCATCGTCGACGCCAACGGCCGCCAGCGCAGCGCCATCGACCATGTCGAGTTCATCTGCGACCACCGCCGCCCCACTCCCCACATGCCCGCCCCCGGCGGCCGTGAACGCTGGGAGTTCATGATGCGCAAGGGCGAGACCCGCGCGCAGATGGAAGACCCCGCGCGCATCGCCCAGCTGCTGTCGCCCTGGATCGCCCCGGAGTCCCTCAGCATCGAGCGCAAGGCCGTGTACCGCTTCCACGCGCGCTGCTGCCAGCGCTTCCAGGAAGGCCGGGTGTTCCTCGTCGGCGACGCCGCCCACATCACCCCGCCCTTCGTCGGCCAGGGCCTGGTGGCCGGCCTGCGTGACGCGGCCAACCTGGCCTGGAAGCTCGCCTGGGTGCTGCAGGGCCGCGCCACGCCCGAGGTGCTCGACAGCTACGACCAGGAGCGGCGCCCCCATGCGCGGGAGATGATCGCCCTGGCCAAGCTGATGGGCAGCCTGGTGATGCCGAGCAATGCCCTGCTCGCCCTCATGGTGCACGGTTCGATGCGCCTGATGCGCTTCATCCCTCCCGCCCGCCGGCACCTGGAGGAGCTGGAGATCAAGCCGAAGAACCGCTTCCGACACGGCCTGTTCAAGCGCCCGCGGATCCGTCGCGGCGCCAGCGGCGGGCTGTTCCCCCAGGCCCTGGTGCGCGACGCCCAGAACCGCATCCGCCTCAGCGACGACCTGCTGGGGGACGGCCTTGCCCTGGTGGGGCTCGGTGTCGATCCACGCTCGACCCTGGACGCCGCGGCGCAACGGCGCTGGGAAGCCAGCGGCGGCACCTTCCTGCACCTGGGGCTGCGCGGCCAGCAAGGGCCGGACACGCCGTTCGCCGAGGACATCTGCGACCGCTTCCTGCCGACCATGCCCCGGCGCTCGGTGGCGGTTGTACGCCCCGACCGCATCCTCATGCACCAGGGCCCTGCGGAGCGCGCGCCACAGCTGGTGAACGAATGCCTGGCGCTGCTGGGCAACTGAACCAACCTTCAATATTGAGAGGGCTTTAACTATGATCGGGACCTCTCCACCCCGAGGTCCCCCATGAGCAAGGCCGATTCAGCGCAGACCCCCACCGCCCTCCCCCTGACCCGCGGCCACAAGAAACGCGAACGCACCCGCCAGGGCCTGCTCGATGCAGCCCTGCGCCTCTATGCCCGCAAGGAGATCGGCGAGGTGGCGCTGCTGGAGCTGGCGGAAGAGGCGGAAGTCTCCAGCGGCACCATCTACAACTACTTCCGCACGCGTGACGAGGTGGTCGAAGCGGTGGGCATGGAGCTGGCCGCGGAGTTCTCCGAGACCATCTCCGCCCGCAGCGCCGGTATCGCCAGCGGCGCCCAGCGCCTGGCCATCGGTGTGCGCATGTTCGTCCGGCGCGCCAGCGAGGAGCCGCAATGGGCCAGCGCAGTGATCCGCGTGGTGCATTTCGACCAGGCCATCCGCTCCAAGCTGGCCCTCTATGTGCTCGCCGACCTGCGCGGTGGCCTGGAGGAAGGTGCCCTGGCCTACGCGGAGGAATCCATCGCCCTGGACCTGGTGGTCTCCTGCACCCTGGGCGCCATGCGCGCGGCAGTGGAAGGTCGCGCCCTCGACGGCCAGGACCAGGTCGTCGCCGAGATGATTCTCAAGGCCCTCGGCGCCACGCCCGCTCGGGCCCGCAAGCTCGCGCAGAAGCCGCTGCCCGAGCCGGCCTGAACCCTCAGCCCCGCGCCACCCACTTGCGGTAGCGCCCCGTCTGCAGGTGCGTCTTCACCTGGTTGGCGATCAGTGCCAGCAGCGGCGACACGCCAGGCCGGGTCGCCCGTCCCTGGCTCAGCAGGCGCAACTGGCGCTTGACCACCGACATGCTCGCCACCGAGGCGAAGGCCTTGTTCTTCCAGGGCACCTGGATCGGCTCCACCGCCCGCTCGCCGCCACCGCGCCAGTGCCGGGGCAGCGCCGGGTCGATGGCCATCGCCGTGGCCATGCCCACCATCGCCACCTGCCCCTCCACCACCCGCTCCGCCACGGCCTTGCGACGCACGCCACCGGTGACCATCACCGGCATCGACGCGACCCGGCCGATGCGTTCGGCGAACTCGAGGAAGTAGGCCTCCCTCGCCAGGGTGCGACCGTCGCGCGTCTGCCCCTGCATCGCCGGGCTCTCGTAGCTGCCGCCCGAAAGCTCGATCAGGTCGACGCCACGGCCTCCGAGCATGGCCACCACCCGCATGGCGTCCTCGGCCTCGAAGCCGCCGCGCTGGAAGTCCGCCGAATTCAGCTTCACCGCCACGCAGAACTCGGGGGCTACCCGTGCCCGCACCGCATCCACGGTGCGCAGCAGGATGCGCGCGCGATTCTCCAGGCTGCCGCCCCACGCATCCTCGCGCCGGTTGCTCAGCGGCGAGAGGAACTGGCTGAACAGGTAGCCGTGGGCGGCATGCACCTGCACCCCGGTGAAGCCCGCGCGCTCGGCCAGCTCGGCGGTGCGCGCGTAGCGTGCGATCAGGCCTTCGATCTCCGGCTCGCTCAAGGCGCGTGGCTGGGCGAACACCTTGGCCAGCCCGGGGATGTCCACCGCGATGGCCGACGGCGCCAGGGCCTGCTGGCCCATGGCGGCCATCAACTGGCGGCCCGGGTGGTTGATCTGCATCCAGGCCTGGGCGCCGTTGCGCCGGCAGGCCTGGGCCCAGGCACGGAAGCGCGCCAGGTGGCGGTCGTCCTCCAGCACCACCCCGGCGGGGCCGGTCAGCGCATGGCGGTCGACCATCACGTTGCCGGTGATGATCAGACCCGCACCGCCATCGGCCCAGGCGCCGTACAGGCGCAGCAGCGCCTCGCCGGGCGCATGGTCGGCATCGGCCAGGTTCTCCTCCATCGCCGCCTTGGCGATGCGGTTGGGGATCACCGCGCCGTTGGGCAGGCGCAGGGGTTGGAACAGTCGCGAAGTGCTCATGGTCGGTCAGTCCTTGAGGTGCTGCGCCAGGGCGCCGATGGGTTTCTTCAGGTTCCGCCCCAGCCACTGCAGGGAGGATTCGGATTGGTTGACCGGCGCCGCGACCACGCCCTCGCCGGCTGCCGCGAAGCGTGGGAACAGGCTCAAGGCATGGCCTCGGCCGATACCGGATTTCAGTGTGGGGGACCAGAGTCCGGAGCCGGCCAGTAGCTGCACCTGGGTGGCCACCAGCTCGGCCGGCGCCTGCGGGTAATCGCTGCCGAAGAGGATGTGCGTAGGCTCCACCAGCTCGCGCAGCACCGCCATGGACGGGCTCGCGGCCGCCAGCGCGGTGTCGAAATAGAAGCGCCGCAGGTAGCTCAGCACGCCCTGGGGCGCGCTGTCGGCGAACTCCGGCAGGGCATTGGCCAGGGACACGCGCCAGGCGACATAGGGCAGGAAGCCGCCGCCATTGGCGAGAATCCAGTCGATGCGCGGGTAGCGCTCCAGGGTGCCGCCGAGAATCAGGTTCACCGCCGCCCGCGAGGTGTCGCAGGCGAACTCCAGCAGGTGGCCGGGTGTGCCGAGGCCCAGGGTGGTGCTGCTGATGTGCTGGTTGGGATGGACGAAGACCCGCGCGTGGCGCCGGTCCAGCTCCGCCATCAGCTCGTCGAAGCGCGGGTCGCCGAGGAACTGCCCGTCGACGCTGGCCAGCAGCATCACGCCATCGGCGGCCAGGGTGTCCAGGGCATGCACGGCCTCCTTGCAGGCGAGCTCGGTGGCCGGCAATGGCAGCACGGCGAAGCTGCCGAAACGCCCGGGATGGCGGACGGCCAGCTCGGCCGCCTGTTCGTTGCAGCGGCGCGCCAGGGTCGCGGCGGCCGTGTCATCACCGAAGTGCACGCCGGGGGCGCTCAGCGACAGGATCGCCGCCTGAATGCCCTGGGCGTCCATCAGCGCCAGGGCGCCCTCGGCCGTCCAGGGGGCGATGGCCTGCCCGGCGAAGCGCGCCAGGCCCCGGCGCTGCAACGCCTCGGCGTGAGCCGGTGGCAGGAAGTGATGGTGCACATCGATGCGCCCGGTCGCGGCCCGTGCGGGCAGCGGCGAGTCGACATCGACCCGGGCATCGGCGGCCAGGGCGGGCGGCGACAGGGGCGGCGCGCCCGTTGCGAGCAGCGAGGCGCCGGCCAGCATGCCGGCACCGGCGACGAAAGTTCGGCGGTTCATAGCGGTCTCTTGTCGTGATGGGCGGGCGGGGCTCAGCGGTTGCGGATGCGTTCGGCGAGCGCCCCCACCGGCCGGGTGAGGCTGCGCTTCATCCGGCTGGAGAAGGACTCGCCCTCGTAGATGGGCGCCGGCACCACCGCCTCGTCGCCCTGGCGGAACTGCGGGAACAGGCTCAGGGCATGGCCCCGGTTGATGCCGTAGAGCACCTCGTCCGGCCAGAAGGCGGATTCTTCCAGGGTCTGGCATTGCAGTGCGGTGGCCGGCGCCGGGGCGAAGGGGAAATCGCTGCCGAAGAGGATGTGCGAGGGCTCCACCAGCTCCTTCAGCGCCGCCATGCTGAAGCGCGAGGGCGACAGCGCGGTGTCGAAGTAGAAGCGGCGCACATAGGTGAGCACGCCCTGCGGCGCCTTCTCGCGGTACTCCGGCAGCGCGTTGGCCAGGGACACGCGCCAGGCGACATAGGGCAGGAAGCCGCCGGCGTGGGCCAGTATCCAGCGGATGTGCGGGTACTTCTCCAGGGTGCCGGTGAGGATCAGGTTCACCGCCGCGCGGGTGGTGTCGCAGAGGAATTCGATGAGGAACCCCGGCGCCTGAAAGCCGATCTGTTCGCTGGTGGCGTGCATGTTCGGGTGCACGAAGACCACCGCCTGGCGCCGGTCCAGCTCGGCCATCAGCTCGTCGAAGCGCGGGTCGCCGAGGAACACCCCATCGGTGCTGCCCAGCAGCACGATCCCTTCGGCGCCGAGTACATCGAGGGCATGGATCGCCTCGGCACACGCGGCCTCGGTGAAGGGCGTGGGCAGCACGGCGAAGTTGCCGAAGCGCCCGGGGAAGTCGTCACGCATGCGCGCGGCGAACTCGTTGCAGCGCCGCGCCAGGTCGCTGGCCTGGGCGACGCCGTCGCCGAAGTGCACGCCCGGCGCCGACAGCGAGGTGATCGCCCGCTGGATGCCGTTCATGTCCATCACCTCGATGGACTTCTCCGGGCTCCAGTGCGGCAGCGGCGCGCCGGCGACCTTGTCCAGGCCCTTGCGCTGCATGGTCTCGACGAACGCCGGCGGGATGATGTGGTGGTGCACGTCGAGGCGGCCTTGCTTGATGCTCATCGTTATTGTCCTTGTCGGTTGGCCGGTCAGTGCGGACGGGCGATCTTCATCGCCTCGTTGAACCACAGGGCTACGGCGAAGCGCCCCTGCATGCGGCACTGCCCCGCCTCGACGGCGCGCAGCATGTCGGTCTCGTCGCGGCTCAGCATCACCTTCACGGCGTCGCGGCTGCGCTCCCAGTGCTGGGTCAGGTCGGGGCGCGCGTGGATGCCGCCGCGCAGGCGCAGGGTGCCGTCGCGCAGCTCGTAGTAGCCACCGGCACCGTCGCGGGTGCGGATCTGCAGCACGAAGGACTCCTCGTGGAGCATCGCCCTGAAGCGTTCCGAGCGCGCCTCGGCACGGCGCATCAGGGGCATGGACGCCGCCAGCAGCAGGCGCAGCTTCAGCGTGTCGATAAAGGTCGGCATCTCAGCGCGCTCCACGGATCAGGTTGAACAGGCGGTGGCAATCGTCCGGCAGGCTGTCGCCGCGCCAGCACACATGCTGGTCCGGGCGCACCAGCAGCAGCCGACGCGGGTAGAGCCTGGCCAGGTGCGGCTCGTCGAGCCTCAGCACGGCCAGCGGCACGCGGCACTCGGCGGCGGCCTCGCACAGGGCGGCGATCTCGCCCTCATCGGCACCCAGCGCCAGCAGGGTGAAGCGGTCGTAGCCGAGCTGGTCGAACACCGCCGTGCCGTCGGCGCGGAAGGCACTGGGCAGGCGCGAGCCGGTCCAGGTGGTCGGCCGGTAGTGCAGCTCGTCGTACTCGGGCTCCGCCTCGGTATCGACGGCCATCACCGGCGAGCCGTGGTAGCGGTAGCCGATCTCCACGCCGAGGGATTCGTACATGCGCGACACCTTGGCTTCGAAGGCCCGGGCGATGGAGGCCCGCGCCTGCTCGCCCGCCGGGCCCTCATCGAGCAGCGCCTCGCTGACCTCGAACTGCGCCTCGAAGGCACCGGCCGCACACTTCTTCACGTGGTCGCGGTTGCGCCGGGCCACCGGCAGGCGCTCCGCCTCGTAGCTCTCCAGCAGCTTGGCGCCGCCCCAACCCTGCAGGCAGGCGGCGAGCTTCCAGGCCAGGTTGTGCGCCTCGGTCACCCCGGTGTTCATGCCCAGGCCGCCGGTGGGCATGAACTGGTGGGTGGCGTCGCCGGCGATGAACACCCGCTGCCGGCCGAAGGAACGGGCCACCAGAAACTGCGGGCGCCAGGGGCCGGACTGGACGATCTGGTACTTGAGCTTCTGCCCCAGCGCGGCGTCGATCACGCTCTCCAGCGTCTCCCCCGGCCTCGGCGCGAAGGGCCGGTGCAGCACGTAGTCGTTGCGCCCCGCATCCGGCGAGACCAGCAGGCCGCCATAGCCCGGGCGGGTCAGCCAGGTGTGCCAGTAAGGCTGGTTGTCGGGGTAGAGCGCGGCGATCTCGTCGGAACGCAGGTGGATGATGAACAGCTCGCCCACCAGGTCGCGCGTGCCGTCGTAGTCGATGTTGAGGAAGTTGCGCACGCGGCTGTTGGGCCCGTCGCAACCGATCAGGTACTGGGCGAACACCTGCAGCGTCTCGCCGCTGTCCACCTGCTGGGCCATGGCGATGACGCCGGTGCTGCCCTGCTCGAAGCCGTAGAGGCGCCAGCCGAAGCGCACCTCGATGTTCGGGTCGGCCTGGGCTTCGGCCAGCAGCACCGGCTCCAGGTTCATCTGCGCGATGCGCTGCATCGATTCCAGCGGCAGGCTGCCGTCGTCGCACGCGCGGATCACCGCCTCGGCGCGGTCCACCGGCTGGTAGATCAGGTGGCGGTCGCGCATCACCGTGTAGAAGGGCCCGCTGGCCGAGGCCGCCATGGCCGAGTACTGGTTGGCGTGGGTCGGGTTGCCGGCCGCGCGGATCTTCTGCGCCAGGCCGAGCTGGCGGAAGATCTCCATCGAGCGGCAGTTCACCACGTCGAGCTTGGGATGGCGGGTGGTTTCCTGGCGGTCGTTGATCAGCAGCGAGCGGATGCCCAGGCGGCTGAGGGCGAGGGCCAGGGTCAGGCCCACCGGGCCGCCGCCGGAAATCAGAACGGGTACGTCGATCATGCTGCGACTCCGAGGCGGGCCTGCTGGGGTTTGACGGTGGGGAACAGGGTGCCGAAGTGGCGAGCAACCCGGTCCAGGTCGCCGCTCCTGCCGCCGTCGAAGACGTAGCGGTCCGGGCGGATCAGCACGAAGTCCAGGCGCTGCTGGTCGAACCAGCGCTGCAAGGCACCGGTGTGGTCACCCAGGCCATCGCCGCCTTCTGCCGAAAACTCCAGGACGCGCAGCGGCACCAGGCCGGCCAGGTGCTGCAGGGCCTCGGAGCTGGCCGACAGCGCGCCCTGCCGGGCGAGCACCGCGAAGCCCAGGCCGAGGGCGTCGTCGAGCAGCGCCTCGCGGCCATTGGCGAGCGTGATCCGTGGCTGGATCGCCAGGTGCCCGGCCAGGCGGTGGTTGCAGCCGATGAAGCCACCCGCCAGCGGTTTCTTGCGGTTGGCCAACTCGTTCAGCGCGCGATTGGCCGCCGGGATGCGCCCCGCGAGGCGGAACAGCAGGTTGTCGCGCAGGAAGGCCACCAGGCGGCTGCGGGTCTGGATCACGTTGCCCAGGAGCATCGCGCCATTGATGATTTCCTGCACATGGGCGCTGCGCTCACTGACGTAGTCGTCGAACAGCCGCGCATCGGCCTTGCCGCCCAGCACCAGGTCCAGGCGCCAGCACAGGCTGTGGGCGTCGCGCACGCCGGAGCACATGCCCTGGCCGAGGAAGGGCGGCATCTGGTGGGCGGAGTCGCCGGCCAGGATGATCCGCCCGTTGCGCCACTGCTTCGCCCACAGGCCATGGAACTTGTAGTAGGCGATGCGGGTGATCTCGATGCGGTCGAGGTCGACGAAGTCGCGCAGCTGCTGGCGCACGTACATCGGGTCGGTGGCTTCGCGCTCGCTGCGCCCGCCCATCACCATGAACTGCCACTCGTAGTAGGGCCCGGCCATCGGCACGTAGGTCACCGGCTGGCGCGGGTTGCAGGTCTGCGAATGGTTGGCCGGCAGGCTGGCGTCCTTCTCCCCGGAGCGGGTCTTGGTATCCACCACCACCCAGGCCTCGTCGAAGTCGGCCGACTCCAGGGTGATCTTCGCCTCCTTGCGCACGAAGCTGCGGCCGCCATCGCAACCGATCAGGTAGCGGCCACGGATGCGCTCGGTGCGCCCATCGCGCCCCTGCGTCGTCGCCACCACCGAGTCGGCGTCCTGGCTGATGGCGGTGACGTTGTGGCCGTAGAGCGCGGTGACGCTGGCGTAGCGCTTGAGGCCGTCATGGAAATGCTTCTCCAGGGTCGGCTGGTGGAACCACCAGGCACCGGGGTGGCCGTAGCGGCGGTCCTGGGAGCCGATCTTCGAGCGGCTCACCGGCGTACCCCGGGGCTTGAGATGGATCTCCATGTCGGTGAAGGCCTCGCTGGTGCGACCGATATCGGTGGCCAGGCCGGCGTACTGGAAGACCCGCATGATCTCGTCGTCGAAGTGCACGGCGCGGGGCGCGTAGTACAGGTCCTCGTCCCGCTCGACGCCAACCACGGACCAGCCCTGCTGGCCCAGCAGATTGGCGAGAACGGCCCCGGTGGGGCCGAGGCCGACGATGATCACATCGCAGTTTCTTGTTGTAGGTAACGGCTCCATCACTCCCTCCGCAGGAGTAGACAATGACAATTCATATTGAACACTTGTGTTCAATTGCGTCAATAAAATATCTCTCCTGAACGCCGTGATTCAGCCTGAAGGCGCGGGCCAGAGCCTTCCAGCGGGCGCGGCTTCGCCTGTCGGACCCCGCGAATGGCGCGGGCTACGGCACGGAGGAGCGTGATCACGAGATGAATGCACCCTGTTGACTTAATTTGAACGCACGTGTTCAATCGCCCCAGATTCGATTGTCGGAGGTATTCGTGGAAGCTCTCAATCCGGTGCAACGCCGCATCCACCAGGCGGCCCTGCGCCTCTTCGCCGAGAAGGGCGTCAGCCAGGTGAACGTCAGCGACCTGGCCCAGGAGGCCGGCGTGGCGCGCGGCACCATCTACAACAACATGGAGTCGGTGGAGAGCCTGTTCGAGAAGGTTTCCAGCCACCTCAGCGGGGAAATGCACCAGCGCGTGACCCGCAGCTTCGGCGACATCACCGACCCGGCGCAGCGCCTGGCCCACGGCATCCGCTTCTTCATCCGCCGCACCCACGAGGAGCCGCACTGGGGCGCCTTCATCAACCGCTTCGCGCTGAACAATTCGTCGCTGCGCGAGATGTGGTACGGCCCGCCGACCATGGATGTGCTGAACGGCCTGTCCGTCGGCCGCTACAGCTTCCGCCAGGAGCAACTGGCTACCGTGATCTCGATGATCGCCGGCAGCGTGCTCGGCTCCATGTTCCTGGTGCTCGAAGGCCACAAGACCTGGCGCGACGCGGGCTCGGACACCGCCGAACTGGTGCTGCGCGCCCTGGGCATAGACGCGGAGGAGGCCCGCACCCTGGCCACCGCCGAGCTACCCGCCCTGGCGATACTGGACTGACCTAACGCGACCCCGTACAGCAACGACCCCGTGAACCGGGGTCGATGGGCAGGCTTTGCCCGCAGAAAGCCCCGGAGAACGACACGATGACCCGTCCGACCACCCTGCCCCTCCTCGCCACGCCTCAGCCGGCGCGGCATCCGGCGCCGACGGTGAAGGCGCGCAGCCTCGCCCACCTGATCTTCGAGCGCCCGGACCTGGAACAGGCCGAACGCTTCCTCACCGACTTCGGGCTGGTGGTGTGCCAGCGCGGCGAGGACGTCCTCTACCTGCGCGGCACCGGCCCGGCGCCCTACTGCTACCGCATCCACCGCGCCGAGCGCGCGCGCTTCGTCGGCTTCGGCCTGACCCTGGCCTCCCGCGCCGACCTGCAGAAGCTCGCCCGCCTGCCCGGTGCCTCCGCCATCGAGCCCACCGGCATGCCCGGCGGCGGCGAGCGGGTGCGCCTGAGCGACCCCTCCGGCTTCACCGTCGAGGCCGTGTTCGGCCAGGCCCCGAGCACACCCCTGCAGCACCGTGCGCCGTTGCCGCTCAACCTGGCCGACGACAGCCTGCGCATCAACGCCACCCAGCGCCCGCCGGCCGCGCCGCCGGAGGTTCTCAAGCTCGGCCACGTGGTGCTGGAGGTGGCCGACTACCAGGCCACCTGCGCCTGGTACACCCAGCACCTGGGGATGATCCCCAGCGACGTGCAGGTGCTCCCCGACGGCTCGCCCGCCGTGGCCTTCATGCGCCTGGACCTGGGCGACACCCCGGCCGACCACCACACCCTGGCGCTGGCCCAGGGGTTCATGCCCGCCTACAGCCACAGCGCCTATGAAGTGGTGGACGCCGACGCCGTCGGCATGGGCCAGCGGGTGCTGCGCGAACGCGGCTGGAAGCATGCCTGGGGCATCGGCCGGCACATCCTCGGCAGCCAGATCTTCGATTACTGGCAGGACCCCTGGGGCGACAAGCACGAGCACTACTGCGACGGCGACCTGTTCACCGCCGAGCACCCCACCGGGCTGCACGCGGTGAGCCCCGAAGCCATGGCGCAATGGGGCCAGCGCATGCCCAGGAGCTTCACCAAGCCGAAGATGAACCTGGCCGCCATCCGCGCCCTGCTGCACAACCTCAGGCACAGCCCGGACCTGACCTTGCGCAAGCTGATCACCCTGGCGCGCCTGTTCGCCTGAGCCATGGAACGCCAACCGGCGCGGCTCAGCCGCCGCACCCTGATCAAGGCCGGCGGCCTGGCCCTCTGCAGCCCCTGGCTGCAGGCCCAGGCCACGCCCACCACCAGACAACAACCACCTGATGCCCGCGAGCATCAGTCGATCCACGCCCCAGGAGCCCTTGCCATGGCCGTGCACGTAGTCCGCTTCGAACACCAGAACAGCATCCAGTGGGGTGTGATCCGCAAGGGCCGCATCTCCCTCATCCCGGGCCACTACGCCAGCACCGGCGAGCTGATCCGCCAAACCCGCCTCGACGAGCTCGCCCGCCTGCAGGACGGCGAGCTGCGCCTCGACGAGGTGAAGCTGCTCTCGCCGGTGACCCGCGACCAGCAGTTCGTCTGCCAGGGCGCCAACTACCGGCAGCACATGATCGAGTCGGGGATGGACCCGGACGCCAAGCACTACAACATGATCTTCACCAAGGCCACGAGCTGCATCGTCGCCGCCGACAGCGAGCTGATCAAACCGCGCAACGTGCGCTTCCTCGACTACGAGATCGAGCTGGGCCTGGTGCTGCGCCGCGACATCAGCGCGCGCACCCAGGTCACCGACGCCAACCTGCACGAGTTCGTCGCCGGGGTGGTCATCGTCAACGACTACTCGGCGCGGGACATCCAGATCCCGCAGATGCAGTTCTACAAGGGCAAGAGCTACCGCACCTTCGGCCCGGTCGGCCCCTACCTCTGCCTGCTGGAAGCGGCGGACATGAAGTACCTCAAGGACCTCAGGCTGCGCCTGACGGTGAACGGCCAGGTGCGCCAGGACGACAGCACCGCCAACCTGGTGTACGGCCCGGCCGAGACCCTCAGCGAGCTATCCGGCGTGCAGGACTTCGCCGCCGGCGACCTGATCGCCACCGGCACCCCGGCGGGCTGCGCCCTGTCCATCCCCTCGCCCGCCAAGCAGCGCATCGGCGCCCTGCTGCCCGAGGCGCTGAAGTGGAAGGCCTTCATGAAGGCCCAGGAAGGCCGCAGCCAGTACCTCAAGGCCGGTGACGTGGTGGAAGCCAGCATCCGCAGCAGCGACGGCATGATCGACCTCGGCACCCAGCGCAACCTCGTGGTGGAGCAAGCCTGATGGCCGTGAAGAACCTGGCCGACATCCAGGCCATCGAACGCACGCCGCTGGCCCAGCAGGGGCTGGCCGCCAGCACCTATGAAGCCCTGGGGCGCTGCTCGCGGGAGTTTCCCGACGACCCGGCGCTGAGCTTCTTCCTCGACGCCGCGGACTTCCGCCGCACCCACGACTGGAACTACGCCGAGCTGTTCGCCGACATCACCCGCGCGGCCAACGTCTTCCACGACCTGGGCATCGGCCCGGACGATGTGGTCGCCTTCATCCTGCCCAACCTGCCGGAAACCCACTTCACCATCTGGGGTGGCGAGGCGGCGGGCATCGTCATGGCCGTCAATCCCTTGCTGGAAGCGGCGCAGATGGGCGAGCTGCTGCGGGCGGCCAACGCCCGCCTGGTGGTGACCCTGGCGCCCACGCCCGGCACCGACCTGTGGCCCAAGCTGGCCAGCCAGCTGGATGCCCTGCCCGGCGTGCGCCAGGTGCTCTGGGTGAGCATGGCGCCCTACGTCGGCGGCCTGAAGGGCCTGGCCCTGCGCTGGATGGCACGGCGGGCGAAGTCCGCCCAGCGGCGCGTGCCCATCGCCGACCTGCGCGCCCTGATGCGCCGCCAGCCCCACACCCACCTCAAGAGCGGCCGGCAGATCCATGCCGAGCAGCGCTCCTCCTACTTCTGCACCGGCGGCACCACCGGCCTGCCGAAGATCGCCGCGCGCACCCACGGCTCCGAGGTGTTCAACGCCTGGGCCATGGCCAGCAACATGCAGCCCCGCCTGCGCGGCCAGGTGATCTTCTGCGGCCTGCCGCTGTTCCATGTGAACGGCCAGCTGGTGACCGGGCTGATGCCCTGGACCCACGGCGACCACGTGATCCTCGGCACGCCCCAGGGCTATCGCGGCAACGGCGTGATCGCCGGTTTCTGGGCGATGGTCGAGCACTTCGGCATCAACTTCTTCTCCGGCGTGCCCACGGTCTATTCCGCCCTGCTGCAGCAACCGGTGGACGGCCGCGACATCTCCAGCCTCGACTACGCCCTGTGCGGTGCGGCGCCCATGCCGGTGGAGCTGTTCCGCGACTTCGAACAACGCATCGGCGTGCGCATCCTCGAAGGCTACGGCCTCACCGAAGGCGCCTGCGTGTCCTCCTCCAACCCGCCCGAGGGCGAGCGCCGGGTCGGCTCCATCGGCCTGCGCCTGGCCTACCAGGACATGCGGGCGGTGATCCTCGACGAGGCCGGCCTCTACCAGCGCGACGCCGGCACGGACGAGGTGGGCGCCATCGCCATCCGAGGCCCCAACGTCTTCGCCGGCTACCTCGACGCCGCCCACGACAAGGGCCTGTGGATCGACATCGACGGCCAGCGCTGGCTCAACACCGGCGACCTCGGCCGGCAGGACGCCGAAGGCTACTTCTGGCTCACCGGGCGCAAGAAGGAACTGATCATCCGGGGCGGCCACAACATCGACCCGAAGCAGATCGAGGAAGCCCTGCAGGCGCACCCGGCCGTGGCCCTGGTGGCCGCCGTCGGCTGCCCCGACGCCCATGCCGGCGAGGTGCCGGTGGCCTACGTGCAGCTGCTGCCCGGCAGCCAGGCCGATGCCGCGCAGCTGCTGGCCTTCGCCGCAGACGCCATCGCCGAGCGCGCCGCCGTGCCCAAGCGCATCGAGGTGCTCGACGCCCTGCCGGTGACGCCCGTGGGCAAGATCTTCAAGCCCGCCCTGCAGCAACGCGAGATCGCCCGCGTGGTGCGCCAGGAGGCCAAGGGACTGGGGCTCGCCGAGCTCTCCGTCGAGGTGGTGCAGGACGCCCGCCGTGGGCTGGTGGCGCGCATCGCCGCCGGCCTGCAGCGTGAAACCCTGGCCCCGGTGCTCGGCCGCTACAGCTTCCAGGTCGACTGGCTGGACTGATCCACAGGCCCCACAACAACGACAGGGGACCAACCCACGCGCCACCCGTCCCACCTGGCCGCCGCCCCGGCGCCGGCCACGGGCCCGGTCGCGCCCGGAAAACCGCATTCGCGTAACGCACCACACCACAACAACAAGAGGTAGTAACGCAATGACCCGTAGACAACCCCCCTGGCGGCAGGCACGCCTTGCCCTCGCCGTCGGTCTCGCCACCCTCGCCAGCCAACCGGCCTCGGCCGTCACCTTCGCCCTCGGCGACATCGAGGGGCAGTTCGATTCCTCCCTCTCGGTGGGTGCCAGCTGGGCGCTGCGCAACCCCGACAACGAGCTGCTCGGCAGTCGCAGCGCAGACGACGGGCGCCGCAACTTCGAGAAGGGCAAGACCTTCTCCAAGGTGTTCAAAGGCATCCATGACCTCGAACTCAAGTACGGCGACAGCGGCCTCTTCGTGCGCGGCAAGTACTGGTACGACGTCGAGCTGAAGGACGAGGGCCGCCCGTTCAAGGCCATCGACGACCACAACCGCAAGGAGGGCGCGCAATCCTCCGGCGCCGAGCTGCTGGACGCCTTCCTCTACCACAACTACCTGATCGGCGACCTGCCCGGCACCGTGCGCCTCGGCAAGCAGGTGGTGAGCTGGGGCGAGAGCACCTTCATCGCCGGCGGCATCAACGCCATCAACCCCGTGGACGTCGCCGCCTTCCGCCGCCCGGGCTCGGAGATCAAGGAAGGCCTGATCCCGGTGAACATGTTCTTCCTGTCGCAGAACCTCACCGAGAACCTTTCCGCCGAGGGCTTCTACCAGCTGGAATGGGACCAGACCGTCATCGACAACTGCGGCACCTTCTTCTCCCAGACCGACGTCATCGCCGACGGCTGCAGCGGCCTGCCGGTGGGCCCGGTGCTCGACCAGAACGCCGCCGCCCAGGCGGCCCTGGCGCCCTTCGGCATCAACCTCACCAACGAAGGCATCGAGATCCCCCGCGCCGGCGACCGCGATGCCCGGGACAGCGGCCAGTTCGGCCTGGCACTGCGCTGGTTCGCACCGCAGCTGGACAGCGAATTCGCCGCCTACTTCATCAACTACCACAGCCGCCAGCCCTACATCGCCGCCACCGCCAGCCCCCACATCGCCGACTTCGGCTTCGCCCCGGCGCTGTGCGGCAACCTCGGCATCCCCCTGGTCGGCTGCAATGCCTTCCTCGGCAGCGCCACCGGCCAGACCCTGGTCCAGGGCTACCGCCTGGGCACCTCGCGCTACCACGTCGACTACCCGGAAGACATCCGCCTCTACGGCCTGAGCTTCAGCACCAGCCTGCCCACCGGCACCACCCTGGCGGGCGAGATCAGCTACCGGCCCAACCTGCCGGTGCAGATCAACCCCGTGGACCTGATCACCGCCGGCATCGGCGTGCCGGCCCTCACCCCGGTGCTCTCCTCCGGCGCCGAGACGCTGGCCAACGGCGTCGACGTCAGCGGCTACCGGCGCAAGGAAGTGACCCAGGCGCAGGTCACCGCCACGCACTTCTTCGACCAGGTGATGGGCGCCGAGCGCCTGACCCTGATCGGCGAGGTGGGCCTCACCCATATCGGCGCTCTCGAAGGCAAGGCCGGCCTGCGCTACGGCCGCAGCACCGCCTACGGCCAGGGCGCGCTGTACCCGGACAACGGCCTGTGCACGGCCGGCACCAACGCGCAGAGCCCGTCCAACTGCAACGACGACGGCTTCGCCACGAGCGACTCCTGGGGCTACCGCGTCAGGGCGATCTGGGAATACAGCGACCTGATCCCCGGCGTGCAGCTGCGGCCCAACCTGGCCTGGTCCCATGACGTCAGCGGCTACGGCCCGGAGCCCGGCTTCAACGAGGGCTCGAAGGCCATCAGCCTCGGCCTGGACGCCAGCTACCTCAACACCTACAGCGCCAGCCTGGCGTACACCGACTATTTCGGCGGCGATTACAACGTCAACGTCGACCGCGACTTCGTGGCCCTGAGCTTCGGCGTTGCGTTCTGAGTGGAGGCAAGACGATGAAAACGACAACACTGCTGCTCGCACCCCTCGCCCTGTGCATCACCCTGCAGGCCGCCCAGGCCGCCGTCACCCCCGAGCAGGCCGCGGAACTCGGCCAGCGCCTGACCCCGGTGGGCGCGGAGCGCGCCGGCAACGCCGACGGCAGCATACCGGCCTGGGACGGCGGCCTGCCCACCGACGCCGGCGCCACGCAGCCGGGCGGCTCGCTCAGCGACCCCTTCGCGGCAGAGAAGCCACTGTTCACCATCACCGCGCAGAACCTGGAGCAGTACCGCGAGCGCCTCAGCACCGGCCAGCAGGCGCTCTTCAAGCGCTACCCGGCCAGCTATCGCATGCCGGTCTACCCCAGCCACCGCAGCGCCAGCCTGCCGGAGCCGGTGTACCAGGCCATCGCCCGCAACGCGGTGAAGGCGCAGCTGGTGGCCGGCGGCAACGGCCTGCAGGACTTCGAGACCGCGACGCCCTTCCCCATCCCGCAGAACGGCCTGGAGGTGGTGTGGAACCACATCACCCGCTACCGCGGCGGCAGCGCCCGACGCACCCACGTGCAAGCCACGCCGCTGGCCAACGGCACCTTCTCGCCGGTGTACTTCAAGCAGCAGTTCACCTACCGCGACCAGCTCAAGGACTTCGACCCGCAGGACCCGGGCAACGTGCTCTTCTACTACAAGCAGCTGGTGACCGCCCCCGCGCGCCTGGCCGGTGACGTGGTGCTGGTCCACGAGACCCTGGACCAGGTGAAGGAGCCGCGCATGGCATGGATCTACAACGCCGGCCAGCGTCGCGTGCGTCGCGCCCCGCAGATCGCCTACGACGGCCCCTACCCGGCCTCCGAAGGCCAGCGCGTAGCGGACAACCTCGACATGTTCAACGGCGCGCCGGACCGCTACGACTGGAAGCTGGTGGGCAAGCGCGAGCTGTACATCCCCTACAACGCCTTCCGCCTGGAATCGCCGCAGCTGCAGTACGCCGATGTGGTCAAGCCGGGGCACATCAACGCCGACATCACCCGCTACGAACTGCACCGCGTCTGGGTGGTGGAGGCGACGCTCAAGCCCGGCGAGCGCCATGTCTACGCCAAGCGCGTGATGTACCTGGACGAGGACAGCTGGCAGATCGTCCTGGCCGACCACTTCGACGCGCGCAACACCCTGTGGCGCGTGGCCGAGGGTTTCATGACCCCGCTCTACGACAAGCGCATCCCCTGGCTCGGCGTGGAGACGCTGTACGACCTGATCAACGGCCGCTACATCGTCTCGGGCATGCGCAACCAGGAGAAGGACGCCCTGGAGATCGGCTTCAAGGCCCTGGCCGCCGAATACACCCCGACGGCCCTGCGCAACGCCGGCGTGCGCTGAAGGCGCGCCGTGCCGTCTCCGGCCCCGAGCCGGACACCCTCGCCGCCCTCAGGGGCGGCTTTTTTATGCACCGGTCACCCCGGGCTTCAGCCCGGGAAGGCGCCACCCCCTCGTTTGACAGCCTGCGGACGCTGGCTAACCTCATTTCCCTCAGCCATCGCCCCTTTCAGCCAGCGGGGCACCCGTCGCGTACTGCATGGGCGCAATGAAGCGCCGTCAACGTCCCCATGAACAAGGAAGTGTCATGAGCATCGCACGCCACAAGGTCAACCAGTCCAGCGCCCTCGCCTGCACCGGGAACAATGCCCGTGGCGTTTGCCTCGAAGCCTGCCGCCGCTGGGTCAGGGCCGTTCTGGCGGGTCATCTGACGCCCGGTGAAACCATCTACGACATCATCGGCCCGGAGACCATCCAGGAACTGCTGGAGAGCCACAGGCAACGCAACAAGAAAAGCGACAACAGCATGGAGGGGTTCGGCCTGACGGTGACCAGGCGGGAAGGCGGCGGCCCCTTCAAGAAATTCACCGGGCTGCGCACGCGCCAGGATGTGATCGACCATGTGCTGGCGGTCCCGGGCGCCTACATCTACGTGGTGGATGGCTCCGATGGCGGGCATGCCCTGGCATTCAGCAGCCTCGACAGGGGCCACGTGCTGTTCCTCGATCCCAATCTGGGCGAGTGGGAACTCATCAATGAAGACCAGGCGTCGATCCGCAGCTGGTGGAAGGACTTCTGGGCAGGCAAGGCGTCCGAATTCAAAGGCCTGGTCAGCTACAAGAAGGAGTACCACAAGGGCGGCCGCGAGCTCTGGCAGTACAAGGTCGTGACGCTTTGAACCGTTGAAGCCGCCGCACCACCGGCCGCCCTCCCCGTGCTAGATTTCGCGACCATTCCAGCGAGGCCCAGGGAGGCGGCGATGACCACGGATATCCATCAGGGCGGTTGCCTGTGCGGCGGGGTGCGCTTCGAGGTGCAGGGCCCACTGAAGAACCCCCACACCTGCTCGTGCGAGCTCTGCCAGCGGCACAGCGGCGCACTGACCCTCGCCTGGGTTGAGGTCCCGCGCGAACGCCTGAACTGGACCGGCCCCGCCGGCGCACCGGCGACCTACCGCTCCTCCGACTATTCCAGCCGGGCCTTCTGCCCCCAGTGCGGCAGCTCCATCGGCGCCATCGACGATGCGCCGACCATCGCCCTGCTGGTGGGCTGTTTCGACCACAAGGACTCCCCGGCGCTGATGCCGACCCATGACGCCTTCGAGGATGGGCGCCCCGCCTGGTGGCATGCCGGAGCAGCCCGTGACTGACAGCCATGACGCGCCCCCGGAAAGCCTCGCGCTACTGATCTGGCGCTGGTACGGCGAGGAGCAATACCGCCGGCTCATCCTGCTGGGCGAACTGGGCCCGGCGCTGCAGTTCCTCGCCCGGGACGCCGAATGGCAAGGGGCGAACATCGGCTGCTGCGCCGACTGCAACCTCTGGTCCGATCACCTCCGATACCTCCACGCCTTCGTCCACGGCTTCCCGCCGCGCCTTCTGCCCCGGGTGCATGCGCACCTGCAGGCGCTCCTGGGCGCCTGCGAGGCCCTGAGCCAGGACGCCTACGTCGACCTGGACGGCAACAACTTCGACCACCCGCAATGGGCGCCGCTGCGCACGGCGGCGCAGGAGGCCCTGGCACTGCTGCTCTGGCAGGAATTCGAGGCGCACATGCCGGCGCTGGTGGAGGATTGCCAGGCGGCCCTGGAGAAGTGGCAGCCCTAGCGTCTCTCAAACCTCCACGTTCGGCCCACGGGAAACCGAGCAGAGCCTGACCGAGTCGGCCAGCACGTCGATCGCGCGGGGACGCGGGAAGCTGGCGCGCCAGGCGATGGCCACCTGGCGGAACGGCACTGGCGCGCTGAAATGACGGATGGCCACGCTGCCCGGCGAATAGTGATGGCCGGAGACCGCCGAGTGCGGCAGCACGGAGACGCCGAGGCCGGAGGCGACCATGTGGCGGATGGTCTCCAGGGAGCTGGATTCCACGCTGGCGCGCTGGGTGGCCGGGCACACCTCCAGCACGCGCTCGCGGAAGCAGTGCCCCTCGCCGAGGATCAGCAGCCCGGCATCCTCCAGCGCATCCGCCGACAGACGCTGCTCCGCCGCCAGGGGGTGCTCGGCGGGCAACAGCACGCACAGGGCTTCGTCATAGAGCACCTTGGTCAGCACGTCGGGCTCGGTGAACGGCAAGGCGACGATGATGGCGTCCAGCTCGCCCTCCCGCAGCCGCTCGCGCAGCACGTGGGTGAAGTTCTCCTCGATGTACAGCGGCATCTGCGGCGCCACGGTGTGCAGTTGGGGGATCAGGTGCGGGAACAGGTACGGGCCGATGGTGTAGATGGCGCCGATGCGCAGCGACGAACCCAGCTGGTTGCGGCCGACGTGGGCCAGTTCCAGCACTCCGTTGGCTTCCACCAGCACGCGCTGGGCGCGCTCGACGACGCTGTGGCCGATGGGGGTGAGCTGCACCGCGCCCCGGGCGCGTTCGAACAGGGCGACCCCCAGGTCGTCCTCCAGCCGCTTGATGCCCACCGAGAGGGTGGACTGGCTGACGTGGCAGCGCTCGGCGGCGCGGCCGAAGTGTTGCGTATCGGCCAAGGCCACGGCGTAACGCAGTTCGGTCAAGGTCATAGGCTTCCCGGCTCGACGATGCCCCAGGGCATCGCGGTATGGCTCCAGTCAGTGAAGGCCGGGGTACTCTAGCGAGCGCGCGCGGGCTTCCCCGTTCATATTTCTTAATCGGGCGACTGCCCAAAATTCATTATTAACAGCGCCCTGATGTTCCTAAGGTCTGCCCCGCAGTACCCCGAACCAGAGACATCAGGAGACGAAAATGTCCATTCAAAGCCGCAACGGCCTGGCCCTCGGCCTGGCATCGGCCTTCATGCTCAACCTCTCGACCGCGATGGCCGCCCCGCTGACCCGCGACAACGGCGCCCCCGTGGGTGACAACCAGAACTCGCAGACGGCCGGCCCCAACGGCTCCGTCCTGCTGCAGGACGTGCAACTGATCCAGAAGCTGCAGCGCTTCGACCGCGAGCGCATCCCCGAGCGCGTGGTGCACGCCCGTGGCACCGGGGCCCACGGCGAGTTCACCGCCTCGGCGGACATCGCCGACCTGACCATCGCCAAGGTGTTCCGCAACGGCGAACGCACGCCGGTCTTCGTGCGCTTCTCCTCGGTGGTCCACGGCAACCACTCGCCGGAAACCCTGCGTGACCCGCGCGGCTTCGCCACCAAGTTCTACACCGCCGACGGCAACTGGGACCTGGTGGGCAACAACTTCCCCACCTTCTTCATCCGTGACGCCATCAAGTTCCCGGACATGGTCCACGCCTTCAAGCCGGACCCGCGCACCAACCTGGACGATGACTCGCGCCGCTTCGACTTCTTCTCCCACCACCCCGAGGCCATCCGCACCCTGACCCTGCTCTACTCCAACGAGGGCACCCCGGCCGGCTACCGCTTCATGGACGGCAACGGCGTGCACGCCTACAAGCTGGTCAACGCCAAGGGCGAGACGCACTACGTGAAGTTCCACTGGAAGAGCCTGCAGGGCATCCGCAACCTCGACCCGAAGCAGGTGGAAGCGGTCCAGGGCAAGGACTACAGCCACATGACCCATGACCTGGTGAACGCCATCGCCAAGGGCGACTTCCCGAAATGGGACCTGTACATCCAGGTGCTCAAGCCCGAGGACCTGGCGCGCTTCGAGTTCGACCCGCTGGACGCCACCAAGGTCTGGCCTGACGTGCCCGAGCGCAAGATCGGCCAGATGGTGCTGAACCGTAACGTCGACAACTTCTTCCAGGAGACCGAGCAGGTGGCCATGGCGCCGTCCAACCTGGTGCCCGGCATCGAGCCCTCCGAAGACCGCCTGCTGCAGGGCCGCGTGTTCGCCTACGCCGACACCCAGCTCTACCGCGTCGGCACCAACGGCCTGTCGCTGCCGGTCAACCGCCCGAAGGTCCCGGTCAACAACGGCAACCAGGACGGCGCGATGAACGCCGGCCACAGCCTGAGCGGCGTGAACTACCAGCCGAGCCGCCTGGAGCCGCGTGAAGAGACGACCGCCGCCCGCTACGTGGAAACCCCACTGCAAGGCACCACCCAGCAGCGCCGCATCCAGCGCGAGCAGAACTTCAAGCAGGCCGGTGACCTGTACCGCTCCTACGGCAAGAAGGACCAGCAGGACCTGGTCGACAGCTTCGGCCAATCCCTCGCCGGCACCGACAGCGAGAGCAAGCACCTGATGCTCGCCTACCTGTACAAGGCCGACAGCGACTACGGCACCCGCGTCGCCAAGATGGCCGGGGGCGACCTGGCCCGGGTGAAGGCCCTGGCCGCCACGCTCGCCGACTGACCCGCCAAGCGCCGGCCCGCACGCGCGGGCCGGCCCCAGGAGCCCGAGATGAAACATGCACTCCTCGCCCTGCTGCTCTGCGCCGGCCTGGCCCAGGCCGAACCGGCGCCCGACCCGGCCGCCATCAGGGCCGAGCTGGCCCAGCGCTATCTCGACGCCGCCCGCGAAGGCCGGCTGGAGGTGCTCCAGGCCTTCATCGAGGCCGGCTACGACCTCGACACCCAGGATGCCAGGGGCTACAGCGCGCTGATCCTCGCCGCCTACCACGGCCACGCCGAAGCGGTCGACGCACTGCTCGCCGCCGGCGCCGATCCCTGCCTGCAGGACGGCCGCGGCAACACCGCCCTGATGGGGGCCATCTTCAAGGCGGAGCTGGGCATCGCCCACCGCCTGATGAACACCCCCTGCCCCACCGACCAGCGCAACGCCGCCGGGCAGACCGCCGCCATGTACGCCGCGCTGTTCCAGCGCACCCGGTTGCTGGACCAGCTGCGCGAAAAAGGCGCCGACATGGCGTTGAAGGACGCGCTGGGCAACGATGCCGAAAGCCTGGCGCGGGGGGAGATCCGTACCCGTTGACAGCGGTCCGGAGCGCGCGCCGTTAAGCGGGTAAACATCCACGCCCTGGTGCAACCAGACCTCGAGACATGCAGCAACCGCTCACTCAAGACGTAGGTGTGCTGCGCGCACCTGGAGCTCGCCGGCAGCACCGAGCGGCGGTGCGCACGGCACACCCTACGGCACGCGTTCATCCTGCAGGGCTCTCCATTCAAATCGTCACAGGCAGAGCCGATGACTCATGACCACGCTCCAATGAATTCGCCTGCAAAGGTGGGCTCGGCGCGGGCGGGTGGGCTTGGGTGGGCGTAGGGTGGGCTTCAGCCCACCGATTCCCACGGCCGCCCCCCTCGCCCCCTCCCCACGCAAACGCCTTTACGGCATATCGACAAGCACGAAAAGTTCGGTTGCACGGGGCTGTGTAGCGGCGCCCTTACAGGGCTTGCGGGCGCTCCGACAATCGGTCACGCCGCCCGTCCTGCGGGCGATGGGCGGCGCTATGCAGGGCCCCGGGCAGTCGCATACTCACTGGGCCATGCGCACGCGGTACGCATGACACGACCCTAAAAAAGGAACCTTCCAGGGGTGTCGTACCGGCGTCATGCAATGGCTCGCGTGGTTGGGAGTACGGGCAGGGTGCGCCCCTTGTTGAATAGGAGTGTTCAACGATGTCCAGCCTCGACAGAATCCCCCCCATGCCCGATGTACTGCCGCCCGAGCAGGAAGACGCCCAAGCGGCCGCCGCCCTTCCCATAACCGAACTGCCCAAGCCCATCCCCGGCCCGATCATCGTGCCGCCACTGCGCAGCATCCGCCCCGGTTGCTGGCTGCTCAACTACAAGCCCACCGGGGCGCCGCTGGTGTCCTACGACGGCACCCTGCGCGTGGAATCCCACGCTGCCGGGCGAACCGCCAGCGGCGACCTCTACCAGCGCCCGACCATTTTCCTGCCGCTGCCCATCGCCTCGCCGATCCCCCTGCTGGGCGGGCGCCCGGAAACCAGCCTGAAGCCGATCCTCCTGGCCGGGCCCAACCCGGCGTCGGGCATCCCGATCCTCTCGCGCTCACGCTATCGCTACTACATCCGCGTCACCGCGCTGCCGGAGCACTTCTACCTGGGCAACAGCTTCAACCTCGGCTTCGAGCTGTGGCGCTTCACCGCGCCCAACAGCTGGGCGCTGGACTCCACCCTCACCACCCAGATGGTGCGCATGGCCGCGCCGGCGGGCTATCCCTCCTCCGGCGACTATGCCGAGGGCGATGTGAAGAACGCGGCCAACGCCGTGATCGGGCGCCTGACCATGGGCTGGCTGTCGAGCTACTACCGCCGCTGCACCGTGGAGATCGACACCGTCTCCGGCTCGGAGCAACCGACCAACAGCGGCCTCGGCCATACCTGGCAGACGGTGATGGATGCGGTGGGCTGGCAGGTCGCCGTGCACCTCAGCGACACCAATGTCGCCGAGGCCAGCGGCGCGTCCTGGTCCGATGCCGAGATGCACGCGGCGATGCTGGCCCGGCGCGCGGTGGTCAACCTGGATACCGAGTGGCGCTACCACGTGCTGGCGGTGAAGAACATCGACTCCACACCGCGCGGGATCATGTACGACAACGGCGGTACCGACTCCAACAACGTGCCCCGCGAGGGCATCGGCATCGCCTCGCACTGGACCATCGCGGCCGGCTGGGGGACGGTCAGCGGCCAGCGCTTCGGCACCGCGGCGGCGCCCTACTTCCGCACCGCCGTGCACGAGATCGGCCACGCCATGGGGCTCTATCACAACTCGGCGGACTTCGGCTTCATGTGCACCAGCGACGTGATCGCCGCCGCCGGCACCCCGGCCACGCCCTTCCCCAGCAACATCCAGTGGTCCTTCCACCCGGACAACCTCAAGCAGCTTCGCCACTACCCCGACCCCTTCGTAAGGCCCGGCTCGGTGGCATTCGGCGGTGCCTCAACGGCTGCCCCGAACATCACCCCGACGGACCTGGAGGCCGAAGTCCTGGGGCTCGACGTGGACGTCACCCCGCTGCTCGGCGAGGTGCCCCTGGGCGCACCGGTGCGGGTCGATATCGCCCTGGTCAACCGTGGCGACCAGCCGGTGCAGGTGCCGGCCAACCTCAGCCTGAAGAGCGACTTCGTCAGCGGCAGCGTCGGTGATCCATCCGGCACGGTGCGCAGCTTCCGCACCCTGGTGCATTGCGTCGAGGACCAGCCCTTCAAGCTGCTGCAACCGGGCGAGCGGATCAGCGAATCCATGACCCTGATGCGCGGTGCCGAAGGGGCGCTGTTCGGCGTACCCGGCGTGCACGAGGTGAAGGTGGAGGTGCACTGGGAAATCGATGGCCTGCTCGCCCATGCAGCCGGCAGTGCCACGGTGATGGTCACCGCAGCGGTCGAGGCGCGGCATGCCGAGGCCGCGCACCGCGTGCTCTCCACCCCCGACGCGCACCTGGTGCTGGCCATCGGCGGCGACCACCTCACCGAGGGCCTGGACGCTATCCAGGCGGCGTTGGACTCGGCGGTGCTCAAACCGCACTTCGCCGCCATCGCAGCCAAGCGGCTGGCCAAGCGCTTCCATAAACGCAAGGCCGATCCGAAGGGCGCGAGCGCGCTGCTCGACTACGATACGGTGATGAGCAACACCGAGCGCAGCAAGCTGGCGACGCTGCTCGGCGATGCCGGTGGCGTGCTCAAGGAGCTTGGCAAGGCGCCGAAGACACGGGCCAGGACCACGGGACTGGCGGCCGGTGCCAAGTAGGACGGAAACGGCTGGCACGGGGCGCCGTCATGCGGCGCCCCGCTGCTGGTGATGACCGGAGCCCGAGATGACCGACCTGGCGAACCAACTGCTGGGACAGTGGCACAAGAGCTCGTCCCCGGCCTGCGCGGCGAAGTACGCCAGCAGCCTGCGCTTCGACGCCAACGGCCTGTACAGCGGCACCCCCGAGGTGCCCGGCGGCTTCACCTGGTGGGACAGCGGCACCTGGCACATCGAAGGGCCGGGCCGCGTCACCCTCTCCACCGCCAACGACGCACTGGTGAGCTATGGCTACAGCCTGGACGCCGACGGTCTCACCTTCACCGACCCCAGCGGGTGCCGCTTCAGCTACCGACGCGAGCACTGACCGCGTGCGCGTCCTGCCCCCCGGGCTACGAACCCGTGGGAGCGAATTCATTCGCGATGCTCTTCACGGTTGAGACCGCTCCCACATTCCCCACGACACGCCGAGCCGGGACGGGCTCGCGGAAAACCCGCCAAAGGGCCGGCGGGCAGGCTGGAGAAAGCCTGCTATGACTGGTTCCACACAAGAACAACAAAAGGAAGGCAGACCTTGAACGACCATCACGACGTGCTGATCATCGGCGCCGGACTCTCGGGCATCGGCATGGGCTGCCACCTGGTGCGCGAAGCGCCGCAGATGGACTTCGCCATCATCGAGCGGCGCCAGGCCGTGGGCGGTACCTGGGACCTGTTCCGCTACCCCGGCATCCGCTCGGATGCCGACATGTTCAGCTTCGGCTTCGCCTTCCGCCCCTGGGACCGACTCAAGACCCTGGCCGACGGCGACACCATCCGCCAGTACATCGAAGACACCGCCCGCGAGCATGGCGTCGACCGCAAGATCCGTTTCGGCCTGGCCTGCACCGAGGCCTCCTGGTCCAGCCACGAGAGGGTGTGGACCGTGAAGGCCCGTGACGAGGCCAGCGGCGTGCAGCGGGTGTTCACCGGTCGTTTCCTGGTCTCCTGCGTCGGCTACTACGACTATGACCGCGGCTACCAGCCGGACTTCCCCGGCATGCAGCGCTTCCAGGGCCGCCTGATCCACCCGCAGCACTGGCCCGAAGACCTCGACTACGACGGCAAGCGCGTGGTGGTCATCGGCAGCGGCGCCACCGCCGTGACCCTGGTGCCGGCCATGGCCGGGCGCGCCGGGCACGTCACCATGCTGCAGCGCTCGCCCAGCTACATCATCAGCGTGCCCGGCAAGGACATGGTCTCGGCCGCGTTGCGCCGCGTGCTGCCCGAGCGCTGGGTCTACGCCATGGCCCGCAAGCGCAACATCTGGTTGCAGCGGGTCATCTACAAGGCCGCGCGGCGCTGGCCGGAGAAGGTCCGCGCCTGGTTGCTGGGCAGCGTCAGGAAGCAGCTCGGCGGCAAGGTCGACATGCGCCACTTCACGCCCAGCTACATGCCCTGGGACGAACGCCTCTGCGCGGTGCCCGACGGCGATCTGTTCGCCGCCCTGCGCGAGGGCCGCGCCTCGGTGGTCACCGACCGCATCGCCACCTTCACCGAACGGGGCATCGCCCTCGAATCCGGCGCCGAGCTGCCGGCGGACATCATCGTCAGCGCCACCGGCCTGCAGCTGCGCGCGCTCGGCGGCATCGACCTGCTGGTGGACGGCCAGCGCCGAAGCCTGGCCGACCGCCTCACCTACAAGGGCGTGCTGGCCCAGGGCATCCCCAACATGGGCTCGGTGTTCGGGTACACCAACGCGCCCTGGACGCTGAAGGCCGATATCGCCTCCAGCTACCTGTGCCGGCTGTTCAACCACATGCGCAAGCACGACCTGGAGGTGTGCACGCCGCGCGCACCGGAGGGCGAGATGGAGGAAGGCAGCGTCATGGGCGCCCTGCAGTCGGGCTACGTGCAGCGCGGTTCCGACCTGCTGCCGCGCCAGGGCCGCCACCTGCCCTGGCGCGTGCTCAACCACTACGAGCGCGACCGCGAGATGCTCCTGCGCCAGCCCATCGCCGACCCTGCGCTGGAGTTCGAGCCCGCCCGCGGGCAGGTCGGGGCGCCACTGGCCACCAGCGCCGGCTAGCCGACCAATCGGCGGAAATGCGAACCGGTCAGCCGCACCGACCCCGGCGGCGGCCGCTAGAATGTCGCCCTCTCCCCCTCAAGGAACCGTCGACATGGAGCGTTACCGCCGCCTCGCCTCCTTCGCACCCCACCTCGTGCTGCTCGCCTGTGCCGGCCTCGCCAACCCGGCCCAGGCCCGTGACCCGCAACCCTGCTCCGCCCCCTTGGTCAAGGCCCTGGCCAAGCAACTGGGGCAAAGCGGCTGGACGACGCCCGACAGCGACGGCGAAGGCCCGCTGGTGGCCGCCGCCTGCAAGCCCTGGCCGGACGACAAGGCCCAGTCGGTGGTCGCCCTCGCCTATGTGCGGCCGGGCGATGAAGGCGTCGCCCAGGGTGAACGCAGCCTGGCCCTGCTGGTGGCCAAGGTGGACGGCAGGAGCGGCGCGCTGCTGGAGCGCTACGACTCGACCCTGGACGAGGACGCGGCCACCGAAGTGAGCGGCGGCAGCCTGTGGCTGGACACCGCCCGCTACCACCTGGCGCCGGGCGTGCGCGCCTTCGGCCTGGTGTTCGACAGCACCGCCCGCGGCGCCAGTTGCCCGGATGGCGGCTCGGACGAGGAGCTGACCCTGTTCGCCCCGGATGGCAAGGCCCTGCGGCCGGTGCTCAAGGCCTACCTCAGCGAATGGACCACGATCAAGGGCACCCTCTGCGTCAACGACCCGGACTTCATGACCGAGAGCGCCAAGGTCACCCTCGACCTCGCCAGGACGAGCAGCAACGGCTTCGCCGACCTGGTCCTGGCCGCCAAGGTGACCGGCGACTCGGCCGCCGGGGAGAAATACCTGCGCACCGTGCGCAAGACCCTCAAGTACGACGGCAAGCAGTACCCGCACGAAACCTTCCCGCGTTTCTGGGAACAGCCCGGCACCCCCGCGCAATGAACCCGCCCATCGCCCGCGCGACCGGCGAGGAGCACGCGGGTGATGGTTCTTGGCAGTTCTGCCTGTGGCGTCAAGCACGGGCTTTTCGCTAAGTTCGGCCGGGCCCGCGCGCGGCCCAGGCCGCGCCATCACCTGCCGAGGAACGTCGCCATGTCCGTAGCCGAAATGCTGCAGCAACGCATCTCCGTCCGCGCCTACACCGATGAGCCCGTCGACGCCGCCACCGTGCGCGCACTGCTCGACACCGCGCGCTGGTCACCCTCGGGGGGCAACCTGCAACCCTGGAAGGTGATCGCCGTGAGTGGCGCCGCCAAGGCCGAGGTCGAGCGCATCGCCCTGGAAACCCTGATGAAGAACCCCGCCGGCGAGGCCGGCGACCATCCCATCTACCCCGAGGGGCTGGCCGAGCCCTACCGCACCCGCCGCCATGCCATCGGCGAAGCGCTCTATGCCAGGCTCGGCATCCCCCGTGAGGACAAGGCCGCCCGCCTGCGCGCCATGTCGCGCAACTTCCAGTTCTTCGGTGCGCCGGTCGGGCTGTTCTTCGTCATCGACCGTTCCATGGGCCATGGCCAATGGGCGCACCTGGGCATGTTCATGCAGTCGTTGGCGCTGGTGGCCGAGGAGCGCGGCCTGGCCACCTGCATGCAGGAAGCCTGGGGCATGGTGCGCCAGAGCCTGCACGCCCACTTCGGGCTGCCCGGGCACGAGCTGCTCTACTGCGCCATGGCGCTCGGCCACGCCGACCGCACCGCACCGATCAACCAGTTGCGCTCCGAACGCGCCCCGGTGGAGGAATTCGCCGTGTTCAAGGGTTTCGACTGAGGGCCAGCGCCCCGGGGCGAGCCGCCGCGCCTTGGCTACACTGCTGACGCCGCCCCAGCTGCATGCCGCCGTTGGGCGCGGCCGGGCCCCCCAAGCGTCGCAGGAGAGTCGTCGTCGATGAACCCCACCCCCTTCCCCGCGACGCGGCTCCGCCACCTGATCCTGCTGCTGGTCCTGCTGGCCTGCATCGCCACGCTGGCCAACGGCCTGTACGCGGCCTACCGGGTGCAGAAGACCTCGCTGTTGGACGGCGCGCTGAAGAACAACCACGCCTACGCCCAGAAGCTGGCCAGCAGCATCGGCGCCCAGTTGCAGGCGGCCCAGCAACAGCTGGCGTACAGCGCGGCACTGCTGGGCAAGCACTTCGATGACCCGCAGCTGCTCGCCGAGGAAGCGCGCCGGCTCGACCTGCAGGATGCCGGCTTCAACGCCATCGCCGTGGTCGCCGCCGATGGCCGCGTGCTGGCCGCCGTGCCCGAGGCGCCGCAGCCCGATGGAAGCGGCCGTTCCCCCGGCCTCGAGGAGGCGCTGAGCGCACGCCGCGCGCTGATCAGCGCCCCCTTCAACGCCGCCAGCGGGCGGCTGGTGGTATTCGTCTCGCAGCCGGTGCGCGATGCCGACGGCCAGTACCTGGGCCTGGTCGGCGGCTCGATCTACATGCGCAAGGACAACCTGCTGCACGGCCTGATCGGCCTGCACTTCCACCAGGACGCCTACGTCTACCTGATCGACGCCAACCGCCGGCTGCTCTATCACCCGGACCCCGCGCGCATCGGCCAGCAGGTCGGTGCCAGCGCCGTCGACGACGCCGTGCTGGCCGGGCGCAGCGGCGCCCTGGCCTATGTGAATTCCAAGGGCGTGGAGATGCTCGCCGGCTATGCCGGCATCCCGGGAACCGGCTGGGGCGTGGTTTCGCAGCAGCCGCGCGAGGCCACCCTGGTGGCGCTGGAGGGGTTGGTGCATCACGTGCTGGTCGCCGCAATGCCCCTGGCGCTATTGGGCTTCGCGGTGCTCTGGTGGACGACACGGCTGATCGCCGACCCGCTGCGCCAGCTGGCCGCCGGCGCCCGTCAGATGGGCGAGCCGGGCAGCTCGGAACGCCTGGCCACGGTGCGCGCCTGGTACTTCGAGGCCGCGCACATCAAGCAGGCACTGATCACCGGCATCGCCCTGATGCAGGAGAAGCTCGGCCGCCTCAACCACGAGGCGCAGACCGACCCGCTGACGGGCCTTTTGAACCGCCGCGCGATGGACGAAGCCCTGGTGGCCATCCGGGGCGGCGAGCGCGACCTCGCGGTGGTGGCGCTGGACATCGATCACTTCAAGAAGGTCAACGACCGCTTCGGCCACGATGCCGGCGACCGCACGCTCAAGGTGGTCGCCACGGTGATGCAGGCCTGCTCGCGGGACCGCGACCTGGCCTGCCGCGTGGGCGGCGAGGAGTTCCTCCTGTTGCTGCCCGGCACCACGCTGGCGGAAGCCTCGGAGGTCGCCGAACGCCTGCGCCACTCGGTGGAGGAGGCGCGTACCGAAGGCGTCGGCCAGGTGACCATTTCCCTCGGCGTAGCCGAGTGGACGCCCGGCGGGCGGAGCCTGGAAGCCACCTTCAAGCAGGCCGACGAAATGATGTACCGGGCCAAGCGCCAGGGCCGCAACCAGGTGGTGGTGGAGCCCGCCACGCACTGACCCCTGCGACCATCGCGCGATTGCCAGGAACCCCCTGGCAATGAGATATTTTCAAATGTGAAACATTCTCATATCGAACACCCCGCCCCCTCCCCGCGCCTGCTGCTGGTCGAAGACGATCCCCGGCTGCGCGAAGACCTGGACCTGCACTTCCGCCAGCGCGGCTTCGCCGTCACCGCCTGCGCCACCGGCACCCTGGGCCTGGCCGCTGCCGAACGCGCGCCCTTCGACCTGGTGCTGCTGGACATCATGCTGCCCGGCCTCGACGGCCTGCAGCTGCTCGAGGCCCTGCGCCAGCGGCAGGACACCCCGGTGATGCTGATGTCCGCGCTGGGGGCCGAGCAGGACCGCATCACCGGGTTTACCCGGGGAGCCGACGACTACCTGCCCAAGCCCTTCAGCCTCGCCGAGCTGGACGCCCGGACCGATGCCCTGCTGCGCCGCGTGCGCCTCGATCGACGCCAGGCGGCGCAACACCCCGGTCCATCGCTGTACCTCGACGAGCAGGCCCAGGACGTGACCCACTCAGGCCGCTCGGCCGGGCTCACGCCGTCGGAATACCGCCTGCTGGCCACCCTGCAGGCGCACCCCGGCGAGGCGCTGAGCAAGCCCTTCCTCTACCGATGCGTGCTGCACCGCGCCTACACGCGGCTGGACCGCGGGCTCGACGTGCACGTCTGCAACCTGCGCCGCAAACTGGCCGACATCGGCATCCACCATCTGCAGATCCAGGCCGTGCGCGGCCAGGGCTACCTGCTGGTCGAAACGGAACGCGCCTGATGCGCCGCCATCCCCTGCTGTGGAAGCTGGCGCTTCTGCAGGTCGGCTTCTGCCTGCTGCTCACCTGGCTCATCTACACCTGGGGCCTGTCGGTGGAGCGCAGCACCTACTTCCTCGCCCCGGCCGACCGCGACTACCTGGCGCAATACGCGCAACAGGCCGAACAGGCCTGGGAGAGCGGAGGCGCCGCGGGCGTGGCACGCTTGCGCCAGGCACTGAGCCGCCGCGAAGACACCTGGGTGGCCGTGCTCGGCCCGCGCCTGGAAAGCCTCGATGGCACGCCGCTGAGCGCAGAGGAATCCGCCCACCTGACCTTCATGCGCAAGCTCGACTGGCCCATGAGCCGGCGCCTGCAGGCCGAGCTGCCCTTCGTCAGCATCGAGTTCCCCAAGCACCCGGAGAACGGCCGCCTGGTGCTGCAACTGCCCGAACGCCTGCTGCCCGGCGGCCTCACGCCCTGGACCCACCTCGTCACCCACGGCGTGGTGCCGACGCTGCTGGCGGCCCTGCTCGGCCTGCTGATCTACCGCCATCTCGTCGTGCCGCTGAACCGCCTGCGTGCCCGTGCCGATGCCCTGCGCGCCGACGAACTCGACAGCGCGCCCCTGGGCACGCCGCTGGCCGACCGCCGCGACGAACTGGGCGAGCTGGCCGAAGCCCTGGAGCACATGGCCGACCGCCTGCGCCTGAGCCTGGGCCAGCAGCGCCTGCTGCTGCGCACCCTGTCCCACGAGATGCGTACCCCGCTGGCCCGGCTGCGTATCGCCCACGACAGCGAGCTGCCGCCGGAGCAACTGCGCCAGCGGCTGGATCGCGAGATCACCGACATGCAGCGCCTGCTGGAAGACACCCTCGACCTCGCCTGGATGGACACCGAACGCCCGCAATTGCCCACCGAGCCGGTGCAGGTGCTGTCGGTATGGGAAGCCCTGCGCGAGGACGCCTGCTTCGAAAGCGGCTGGGACGCCGCGCGGCTGCCCTGCAGCCTGGACGCCGACTGCCGCGTGCAGGTCCACCTCGACAGCCTGGCCCAGGCCCTGGAAAACCTCCTGCGCAACGCCATCCGCCACTCCCAGGAAGGGGGCACGGTGCGCCTCGACGGCGAGCGCGACGGCGAGGCCTGGCACCTGCGCCTGCGCGACCAGGGCCCAGGCGTCGCCGAGGCGGACCTGGAACGCATCTTCCTGCCCTACCAGCGCCTGGACGGCGGCACCGGCGAGGGCTTCGGCCTGGGCCTGGCCATCGCCCGCCGCGCCATCGAACTGCAAGGCGGCCGGCTCTGGGCCAGCAACGCCCACCCGGGCCTGTGCCTGCACCTGCGCCTGCCGGCGGCCTGATGTCCCCTCATGCAACCAACTGTAGGTCGGGTGAAACCCGACACCCCCCCCCGCACCCAACACCGAGCCCCATTTGTGGGAGCGAATTCATTCGCGATTCTCTTTCGCGGTTGAAACCGCTCCCACATCCGGCACCCCGGCACGGCCCCACTCGCGGGTTTCACCCGCCCTACTTCCGCAGCCCGCACATGCAGCCCGCTGTAGGTCGGGTGAAACCCGACAAACCCCGCGCCCCACACCGCGCCCCACCTGTGGGAGCGAATTCATTTGCGATGCCGTTTCGCGGTTGAAACCGCTCCCACAAGCAGCTCCCAGCCGGCCAGTTTCTTCCGCCCAACAACGCACCGTAGGAGCGAGCTCTGCTCGCGAAAGGGCCCGCAAAGGCCATCACGAAGTGTTTAGAAAGTTAATGCGCTTTACTCTCAAATAACAATTAATATCATTCGTGATCTTCGCGCTCACTCGGCATTACCGGAGATCGTCCATGTCGCCTCGCCCGTCTTCCACCGCCATCCCCTTCCTGCTGTTGTCCAGCTGCCTGCTGTCGTTCGCCGTGCACGCGGCCAGCGCCGAAACCGGAAGCTCCGGCCTCGTGCTGGACGCCCAGAACGTCATCGCCACCGCCGAGGAAGAGACCAAGCAGGCACCGGGCGTGTCGGTGATCACCGCCGAGGACATCAGGAAGCGCCCGCCGGCCAACGACCTGTCGCAGATCATCCGCACCATGCCAGGCGTGAACCTCACCGGTAACTCCACCAGCGGCCAGCGCGGCAACAACCGCCAGATCGACATCCGCGGCATGGGCCCGGAGAACACCCTGATCCTGGTGGATGGGCGGCCGGTGAGCAGCCGCAACGCCGTGCGCTACGGCTGGCGCGGCGAGCGTGACAGCCGGGGCGACACCAACTGGGTGCCGGCCGACCAGGTCGAGCGCATCGAGGTCATCCGTGGCCCGGCGGCCGCGCGCTACGGCAATGGCGCGGCGGGTGGCGTGGTCAACATCATCACCCGCCAGGCCGGCGCCACGACCCACGGCAACGCCACCGTCTACACCTCCTTCCCCACCCACAAGGACGAAGGCGCCAGCCAGCGCCTGAGCTTCGGCCTCAACGGCCCGCTGACCGACAGCCTCAGCTACCGCGTCTACGGCAACGTCGCCAAGACCGAGTCGGACGACTGGGACATCAACGCCGGCCACGAATCCACCCGCACCGGCAACCAGGCCGGCACCCTGCCCGCCGGCCGCGAAGGCGTGCGCAACAAGGACGTCAACGGCCTGCTCAGCTGGCGCTTCACCCCGGAGCAGACCCTGGAACTGGAAACCGGCTTCAGCCGCCAGGGCAACCTCTACACCGGCGACACCCAGAACACCAACAGCAACGCCACCGTGAAGAAGATGCTCGGCCACGAGACCAACCGCACCTTCCGCGAGACCTACGCCCTGACCCACCGTGGCGACTGGGACTTCGGCAGTTCGCTCGCCTACCTGCAGTACGAGAAGACCCGCAACAACCGCATCAACGAAGGCCTGGCCGGCGGCACCGAAGGCATCTTCGCCAACAGCGGCTACTACACCGCCGTACTGCGCGACCTCACCGCCCACGGCGAGCTCAACCTGCCGCTGGATGCCGGCCTGCCGCAAACCCTCACCCTGGGCAGCGAATGGACCCGCCAGCAGCTGGACGACCCGAGCTCCAACACCCAGACCACCACCGAAGGCGGCGCCATCGGCGGCCTCACCAGCAGCGGCCGCGACACCACCTCCGAGGCACGGATCTTCTCGCTGTTCGCCGAAGACAACATCGAGCTGGCGCCCGGCACCATGCTCACCCCGGGCCTGCGCTTCGACCACCACGACATCGTCGGCAACAACTGGAGCCCGTCGCTCAACCTGTCCCACGCGCTGACCGACACCCTGACCCTGAAGGCCGGCATCGCCCGCGCCTACAAGGCACCGAACCTGTACCAGCTCAACCCCGACTACCTGCTCTACAGCCGTGGCCAGGGCTGCTCCGGGCAGAGCACCAGCTGCTACCTGCGCGGCAACGAGAACCTCGACGCCGAGACCAGCGTCAACAAGGAACTGGGCATCGAGTACAAGAAAGACGGCCTGGTCGCCGGCCTGACCTGGTTCCGCAACGACTACCGGAACAAGATCGAGTCCGGCATGGCCGCCATCGGCAACGCCACCGGCGGCCAGGTGGTCGGCGGCGTGAACTACGCCAACGCCCGCATCTTCCAGTGGGAGAACGTGCCCAAGGCCCTGGTGGAAGGCCTCGAGGGCAACCTCACCCTGCCGCTCACCGAGCAGCTGACCTGGACCAACAACCTGACCTGGATGCTGCGATCGAAGAACAAGGAAACCGGCGACGTCCTCTCGGTGACCCCGGCCTACACCCTCAACTCCATGCTCGACTGGCAGGCCCGCGACGACCTGTCCTTCCAGGCCAGCGTCGCCTGGTACGGCAAGCAGAAGCCGAAGAAATACGGCTACCAGGGCAACCGCGTCACCGGCAACGCCAACAACCAGCTCTCGCCCTACGCGTTGCTGGGTTTGAGCGGCACCTATGACCTGAGCGAAAACCTCAGCTTCACCGTCGGCGTCGACAACCTGCTGGACAAGCGCCTGTACCGCGAGGGCAACGCCCAGGGCGTGAACAACATCGATGGTGCCGGCGCGGCGACCTACAACGAGCCCGGCCGCACCCTCTACACCAGCATGACCGCCTCGTTCTGACCGTCGAGACCACCTGATGAGACTGCCCCGCTTCACCGCCGCCCTGGCCCTCGCCCTGGCTGCGGCACTCCCCGGCGTCGCGCCCCAGGCGCGACCCGACCCCAACGCCCTGATGGACACGCGCCTGCTGCAGCGCCAGGACCTGCCCTACGCCTTCAGCAGCCTGAAGCTCGATTCCGCCGACGGCCAGCGCCACTACCAGCTGTGGATCGCCAGGCCCAGGAGCCCGGCCCCGGCCGGCGGCTACCCGGTGGTGTGGATGCTCGACGGCAACGCCGCCCTCGGCGTGCTCGACGAATCCCTGCTGAACGACCTCGCCAAGGGCGACGCACCGCTACTGGTCGCCATCGGCTACCAGACCCCGCAACGCATCGAGCGCAACGCCCGCACCCTGGACTACACGCCCCGACAGCCCGGCAAGCCCGGCCAGCGCGACCCGCTCACCGGCCAGCCCAGCGGCGGTGCCGACGCCTTCCTCGACCTGCTGCAGCAGAAGATGCGCCCGGCCGTGGCGGCGCAAGCGCCCTTCGACGCCAGCCGGCAGACGCTGTGGGGCCATTCCTACGGCGGCCTGCTGGTGCTCCATGCGCTGTTCACCCGGCCGCAGCAGTTCAGCCAGTTCGCCGCCGCCAGCCCGTCGCTCTGGTGGGGCGATGGCGTCATCCTCACCGAACGCCCGGGGCTGGAGCAGCGCATCGCCGGCCACCCCACGCGCCTGCTGCTGATGCGCGGCAGCGAGGAGCCGGCCAACCCGCGCGGCACCGCCGAGCCCTACCCGGAACGTGCCGCCACGAAGCTGGTCGAGGACCTCGCCCAGGTCCCCGGCCTCGACGCCCGCTTCCAGTCCTTCGCAGGCCTGGGCCACGGCGAGGCGCTGGGCGCATCCCTGCGCTACCTGCTGCGCGAGCGGCTCACCCAAACCGCACCGTAGGTTGGCGCTGAGCCTGCGAAGCCCAACGATGCCCGGTGTGGGCCTCGCGGCCAGCTGACTCAGAGATACCGGAGCGGGTCGCCGCTGAGCAGCGGGTAGATCCGCTCTTCTTCCAGCGCGCCATCCTCGCCGTGGATCTTCACCGACGATTGCAGGTGCCCGACCTGGGCGGCGGCCATGCAGATGACGTCCGCCTTGCTGGCCGAGCTGAACAGGTTCTCCAGGCTGCCGAACCGGCGGCACGCCCACTCCTGGTGGTCCTTGACGATGAGAAAGTGCTCCATGGCGATGCCCTCAGCAGGTCGCGCGCCCAAGGCGCGGTTCGCCTGCCGGGGCACTGGACGCCCGGGCAGCGATGAAGGGAGGAACGACAGCGGTGGTCGGCAGCCCCCGGGCTAACCAGCGGGCGCCCTGCCCCGGCTGGCGGCTGTCGGCACCGGCACGCACGTCCTGCACCAGCTGGTCGATCAGGCTGCCGACCTGGGCCCGCGACAACACGGCATCGCAATCGATGACCCGGTGAAAGTCAGGCTGGGCCGCGCCGACGATGGTCAGCGACAGGCGACCGTCCGGGCGGGTGGTGAGGGTCACTTCCCGGTCGGGAAAGGCTTCGATGATCTCTCTAACACAGACATTCATGGGCATCCTCCTGCTCGTAGGTCTTGTGGTGGAGGGAGGAGCACGCAACATGCCAGCTCCGCACAACCGGATAAGTCCTTGTAGAACAAGGGGTTGAACCCCATCGCGGAGGCAGGGCGAATTGCAAACTGCAAGATCGCCCACGCGCCACGCGGCATTTTGCACTGGCCAGCCAGCCGCCGATGAAGATCCGCCGGCGCAGCGCGGGCATCCAGCCCGGGCGGCGCAGAGACCAGGTCGTGCAGCTGGCTTGCGCGAGAGCGCATCACGCGCAAGCGCACCGGCTGATTACCCCCCCCAGCCGCTGGGGAGCGCTCTACGACGGGCACGCAAACTGCTGGCGCTGAAATTGTTATGTTGTAACATTGCAATTCCAATCCACAGGAAAGGCTCCGATGTCCGCTCGATTCCTCCGCCTCCACACGCCCATCGCCACCGCATTGCTGATGGCGCAGCACGCCTTCGCCGCGCAGCCCATCGTCCTCGACCAGCAGGTGATCACCGCCAATCCGCTGAAAAGCGAAACCCTCGCCTCGCCCACCAGCGTGGTGGAAGGCGACGAGCTGAGCCTGCGCAGCGCGGCGCAGCTGGGGGAAACCCTCAACGGCCTGCCCGGCGTCTCCTCCACCTACTTCGGCCCGGCCGCCAGCCGCCCGGTGATCCGTGGCTTCGATGGCGACCGCATCCGCATCCTGCGCAATGGCGTCGGCGCGCTGGATGCGTCCTCGCTCTCCTACGACCACGCCGTGCCCTATGACGCGGCCAACGCCGAGCGCATCGAGGTGGTGCGCGGCCCGGCGGCGCTGCTGTATGGCGGCAGCGCGGTGGGCGGCGTGGTCAACACCTTCGACAACCGCATCCCCACCGAGCCGGTGGACGGCCTGCACGGCGGTGGCGAGCTGCGCTACGGCGGCGCCGACACCACTCGCAGCGCCGCCGGCAAGCTGGAGGCCGGCGACGGCAACTTCGCCCTGCACCTGGACGCCAGCTCGCGGCAGTTCAACGACACGCGCATCCCCGGCCATGCCCGCTCCCGCGACCAGCGCGCCGTGGACGGCGGCGACGCCAGGCACCGGGTCAACAACAGCGACGGCCGCCAGGACGGCGGCGCCGTGGGGGGTGCCTACCACTGGGACCATGGCTACGTCGGCCTCTCCTACGGCGAGTACGACAGCAACTACGGCTCGCCCGCCGAAGACGACGTGCGCATCGACATGGAACAGCGCCATTCCGCCCTGGCCTCGGAAATCCGCGACCTGGAAGGCCCCTTCAGCTCGCTGAAGCTGGACGTCGGCCATACCACCTACGAGCACCGCGAGATCGAGGACGGCGAGGTCGGCACCACCTTCAAGAACGAAGGCTACGAAGCCCGCCTCGAAGCCCGCCACGCCCCAATCGGCCCGCTGCAGGGCGTGGTCGGCGTGCAGGTGGCCAAGAGCCGCTTCCAGGCCCTGGGCGAGGAAGCCTTCGTGCCGCAGACCGACACCGACAGCGGCGCCCTCTTCGCCCTGGAAAGCTGGCAGGCCACCGAGCGCCTCGAACTCAGCCTCGGCGGCCGCCTCGAACACACCCGCCTGCGCCCGGACGCCGGCGGCAACGAGCGCTTCGAAGGCGCCGACGACAGCCACAGTTTCACCGCCGGCAGCCTGTCGCTCGGCTCCATCTACCGCCTCACCGACATCTGGTCCCTGGCCGGCACCCTGGGCTACACCGAGCGCGCGCCGACCTTCTACGAGCTCTACGCCAACGGCCCCCACGCCGCCACCGGCACCTATGAGGTGGGTGACGCGGATGCCGAGAAGGAGAAGTCCTGGTCCACCGACCTGGCCCTGCGCTTCGACGACGGCACCCACAAGGGCAGCGTCGGCGTGTTCTACAGCCGCTTCTCCAACTACATCGGCCTGCTGGGCAGCGGCCGCTACCTGGACGAAGACGGCCAGGAAGTCGCCCCGAGCGATCCCGATGCGCTGCCGGAGTACCTCTACAGCGGCGTGAAGGCCGACTTCTGGGGCGTCGAGGCGCAGGACCACTGGCGCCTGGCGCAGACCGCCTACGGCGACTTCGCCCTGCAGAGCTCCGCCGACTACACCCGGGCGAAGAACAAGGAGACCGGCGAGCCGCTGCCGCGCATCTCGCCCCTGCGCCTGAACAGCGCCCTGCTGTGGAACTACCAGAGCTGGCAGGCCAGCGTCGGCGTCGAGCACGCCAGCGCCCAGCGCCGGGTCCCCGCCGAGGAGCGCGGCACCGACGGCTACACCACCCTCAATGCCAGCCTCGGCTACCGCTTCGACCTAGCGCAAAGCGAGTGGCTGGTGTTCCTCAAGGGCGACAACCTCAACGACCAGACCGTGCGCTACGCCAGCTCGATCCTGCGGGACCAGGTGCCGGCGGCCGGCCGCAGCGTCGAGGCCGGGGTCCGGGTCGCGTTCTGACCCGAGGGCGACGGGGCTGTTGCGGCTCCGTCATCCCTTCACTGCGTCACGCGCCCGGGTGGGTCATCACCGGCGCGTGGCGCGCCATCAGCTCGGCGACCCAGTCGATGAACACCCGCAGCTTGGCGCTGATGTGCCGGTTCGGCGGGAACGCCAGGTAGATCGGCATCGGGTCCAGCGTCCAGTCCTCCATCAGCGGCACCAGCGCACCACTCGCCCGACTGGGCCGGGCCATGTACTCCGGCAGCCAGAGCACGCCCAGCCCGGCCAGGCCGGCGGCGAGGTAGGCATTGCCGTCGTCCACCGCCAGCACGTAGCGCCCGTTCACGCGGATCTCCTCGTCCCCCTTGCGCATGGCGTAGGGCACCGGCTTGCCTGTGCGTGCCCAGAGGAAGCCGACGATGCGGTGGGGCGAATCCTCCAGCTCGCGCGGGTGGGTCGGCGTACCCAGGCGCTGCAGGTACTCCGGCGCCGCGTAGACGCCCAGGCGCAGGTCACCGACCCGCCGCGCCACCAGCGACTGGTCGCTCAGCTCGCCGCCGCGCACCACACAATCGACGTTCTCGCCGATCACATCGACGATGCGGTCGCTGACGCCCATGTCGATCTGGATGTCCGGGTGGCGTGCATGGAACTCGGGCAGCGCCGGCACCAGGATCATGCTCGCCAGCGGGCTCGGCACATCCACCCGCAGGCGACCACGGGGCGAGGCGGAGGCGCTGGAGAGGCTGGTCTCGGCGTCGTCCAGGTCGGCCAGCAGGCGCACCACCCGCTCGTAGTAGGCGGCGCCGTCGGCGGTGAGGGCGACGCGTCGCGTGGTGCGGTTGAGCAGCTTCACGCGCAGGCGCGCTTCCAGCTGCTGCACCAGCTGGGTGACGCTGGTCTTGCTCATGTGCAGGGTGTCGGCGGCACGGGTGAAGCTGCCCGCCTCCACCACCCGGGCGAAGGCCTGCATCGCATCGAAACGGTCCATGGACGCTCCAGATTTCCGGCGGATTGTTTGGGATCTGCAAACAGTGATGGACAAGCTTGCGCGTTTATCGCCCCTGCGCAAGGGCCTAGAGTCGCCTCCATCGTTGATCCCGGGTCGCATCGACCCACCACCGGAGTACCCCCATGACCCAACGCGACGTCGTTTTCCCGCCCGGCCGCCAGGCGCTCTACGAGCGCAACCGCTACTCGCCGGCGATCCGCTCCAATGGCTTCCTGTTCGTCTCAGGGCAAGTGGGCAGCCACCCCGACGGCTCGCCGGAGCCGGACCTCAAGGCCCAGGTGCGCCAGGCCTTCACCAACCTCAATGCGATTCTCGGCGAGGCCGGCTGCAGCTTCGACGACGTGGTCGACGTCACCGTGTTCATGGTCGACCCGCAGGCGAAATTCGAAGCCATCTGGCAGGTGGTGCCGGAGTTCTGGGGCGCGGCGCCCCACCCGACGCTGACCGCCGTCGGCGTCACCTGGCTCTACGGCTTCGACTTCGAGATCAAGGTGATCGCCCGGTTGCCGAGCTGATCGGAAGCGGCCTCAGGCCTGCCCGGAACCCCTGGGGCTGTGGGCGGCCGACGGCGCCGCGTCCTCGGTCGCGACGGCCTTGGGCGCCGCCGGCTTGAGCCGCGACACCCCGAACAGCACCAGGGCCAGCCCGGCCAGCTGGTAGGCCGAGATGGCCTCGTCCAGCAGCACCCAGGACGCCAGGATGGTCAGTACCGGGCCCAGGTTGCCGACGGCTGCGGTGTTCGTCGTGCCCATGCGCTGGATCGCCAGCGCCATCCAGTAGACCGGCAGCACGGTGGAGAGCAGCGCCATCAGCGCCGCATACCCCCACACCGCGACCGGCAGCATGCCCAGTTGGCCGATATCGGCCGTGGCGCCGTAGTGCGCCAGCACCATCAGCGCCGACGCGCTGCCGGCGAGCCCGGCCAGGCGCATGGAGCCCAGGCGCTTCACCATCACCCCGGTGCCCAGGTAGTAGAGCGCGTAGGTCACGGCGCTGGCGAAGACCCAGGCCGCGCCGACCATCACCTGCGCGCCCATGTCGGTGCTGCCGATGTCGTGCATCAGCGCCACCCCCAGCCCCAGGTAGCACAGCCCCATGGCCAGCAGGGTGCGGCGGCTCGGCCGCTCGCGGAAGGCCAGCGCCTGGAAGACCAGCACCAGGGTCGGGTAGGTGAACAGGATCAGCCGCTCCAGCCCGGCGCTGATGGACTCCAGCCCATAGAAGTCGAAGAGGCTGGAGAGGTAGTAGCCGAACATCCCCAGCAGCACCACGCGCGCCCAGTCCTGCATCGACAGCGCCACGCTCCCCGGGCTGCGGCTCAGCCACAGCAACCAGGCGAACAGCGGCAGCGCCAGCCCCATGCGCATCGCCAGGACGGTGAGCGCGTCGACCGGAGCGGCTGCATAGGCGAGCTTGACGAAGATCGCCTTGAGGCTGAAACCGGCGGCCGAAAGCACCGCGAACAGGCTGCCGTTGCGGGCGCCACGTTGGTAGAGGGAGAGCAAGGCGTTCATCAGGCATCCGGTCCAGGGGTTGGCGATCCTTATTCTGAAGCGAAGGCAGCAGCGCTAGAATCGCTTTTTCCTGAACAGACCCTTCTCCAAAGGAGAACACCCTTGCACTTCGACCTCACCGACCTGCGCCTGCTCACCGCCATCGCCGCCACCGGCAGCCTGAGCAAGGCCGCCGCCACCTTCCCGGTCGCGGTCTCGGCGGCGAGCACGCGGCTGCGCCAGTTCGAGGAGCGCTGCGCTCTGGCCCTGTTCGTGCGCAAGGCCGACGGCATGGTGCCGACACCGGCGGGACGCCTGGTACTGGAGTCCTGCCACGGGGTGCTGCACGAGGCGCAGAAACTCAGGGACACCCTGCAGGAGCTGGCCGGGCAGCGCCGCATCACCCTGCGCCTGGCGGCGAGCACCGTGGCCAACAGCACCTTCCTCCCCGCCACGCTCGGGCCCTTCCTCGCCGACTACCCGGAAGTGGACCTGCAGCTCACCGAGCTGAACAGCCGCGACGTGCTGCGCGGTGTGCAGGCGGGCGAGTTCGATCTCGGCGTCTACGACGGCAACCTGCCCACCGGCGGGCTGGTCTCGATGCCCTTTCGCGATGACCGGCTGGTGCTGCTGGTGCCCCGGGACCACCCCCTGGCCGAGCGCCGCCAGGCGCACATGCGCGAGGCACTGGGCTTTCCCTTCGTCTGCCTGCCGCCGGAGCGCGCCATGCAGCGCTTCATCGAGGAGATGGCGGTGAACTACGCCTTGCCGCTGAAGGTACGGGTGCGCGCGCCGAGCTTCGACGCCATCGCCCAGCTGGTGGCCCAGCACGCCGGCATCGCCATGCTTCCGGAAGCGGCGGCCACGCGCCTGGCGCAGGAGATGCCGGTGGCCATCGTCGGCCTGGAGAACACCTGGGCGACGCGGGAACTGCGGCTGTGCATCAAGGGGTGGGATGCGCTGTCCTCCCATGCGCGGCAGTTGCTGACCCACCTGTCCGCCCCCTGACAGCGGGCTCGCGCAGCAGGCGACCTACAGGAAGCGCCCGACGCGGTTGCGCCCGGCTTTCTTCGCCTCGTACAGCGCCTCGTCGGCACGCTGCAGCAGGGTCTCCGGCGCATCGTCCTGCCCGGGAGTCATGGCGGCGACGCCGATGCTCACGGTGACGCGGCCGAAGGTCGAGAGCTCGTGCGGCAGGTCCAGCGTCTCGATGGCCTGCACCAGCCGCTGGGCGATGCCCTGGGCTCCGCTCGCATCGGTCAGCGGCACCAGGAAGACGAACTCCTCGCCGCCGTAGCGGGCCACCAGGTCGCTGGAGCGGCCGACGGTGCTCGCCAGCACCTGGGCGATGCGCTGCAGGCAGGCGTCACCGGCCGGGTGGCCGTAGTGGTCGTTGTAGCGCTTGAACCAGTCGACATCGAGGATCGCCAGCGCCAGCGGCTCGCCCGTGCGCCGGGCTCGCTGCCATTCCTGCTGCAGCACCTCGTCGAAGTGGCGGCGGTTGGCGATGCCGGTCAGCGCGTCGGTCAGGCTCAGGGTTTCCAGCCGGCTGTTGAGCTCCTGCAACTCGTCGGTGCGCTGGGCAACGCGCAGCTCCAGCTCGTGCTCGGAGGCCTGCAGCGTCTCCACCAGCTTGCGCTGGGCCTGCAACAGCGCTTCCTGCGCCCGCACCTTCTCGCGACGCATGACGGCGAAGCGGTCGGCCAGGGCGAAGGCCAGCACGATCATCTCCATCGCCGAGCCCAGCTGGATGCCATCCACCGTGAACATCGTGGTGGGCACCACGCCCATGGCGCGCAGCGTGGTCATGGCGCCACCGAGCATCAGCAATGCGAAGGCCGCGAGGAAGAACCAGGCGCTGCGCTGACGCCTGACCGCCCCCGCCAGCGCCACGCCCAGCACCACCACCGCGGTGGTCAGGTTGAAGTAGACCGCCAGGCGCGAGAACAGCGGCAGCGCGAAGGCATAGAACAGCGGCGTGACCAGGTACAGGGCAACCATCGCCAGCAGCAGGCGGTCGACCCTCGGCATCACCTGGTCGGTGCGCAGCATGCGCCGGGTGAACAGCAGCATCGCGCCGAGGGCCAGGGAGACGCCGGAGTAATAGGCGACGTTGGAATTCAGCGGCAGGCCGGCGATGGACCAATCCGGCGCCAGGCCGTTCTTGATCGCCAGGGTGAAGGCGGTGGAGGCCACGAAGGCCACGTACAGCAGGTAGACACGATCACGCAGGGCGACGAACAACATCAGGTTGAACAGCACCATCGCGGTGGCGATGCCGAAGTACCAGACCTTGCTCACATAGTCGTCGCGCTCGTAGGCGTGGAACGCCTCCACCGGCCACAGCTGCAGCGGCACCAGCAGCCCCACGCTCGACTCCACGCGCAGGTACAGCACCTGCTCCGAATGCGCGCCCAGGTGCAGGGGGAAGACGAAATTGCGGTTGGGGTAGGCCTTGCTCGAGGGCGCGACGTCGCAGCCGGTGGCGGTCACCTGGTAGATGCCCTGCGCATCCGGGATATGCGCCTCGACATGGGAGATGCGCGGGTTCTCCACCACCAGCATGCGCCGCAGCGGGGTGTCGCCCGGGTTGCGCAACACCAGGCGCAGCCAGTAGGCGGAGCGGGTGAAACCCAGCGCCAGGGCGTTGCCGGGCGGCAGGTCGCCCTGGAAGCGCGCCGCCCGTTCGGGCGCCTGCACGTCCGCCAGGGTCAGGGAACGGTCCGGGTCCTCCAGCAGCGAGACGAAGGGCGTCAGCGACAGGGCCGCCTGGTCCACGGCGGCGGCATCGACCACCCGCCCGGCCGCCCCGGCCGGGAACGACAACAGGAGCAGGGCCAGCAGGAGCGCGAAAAACGGCTGTCGACGTCGATGGGTGGCGTGCATGCGGCGGGGTACCAGCAGGGCCCAGGGGAGCCAGGGAGGCATCCGGATCGAACCCGACCGACGCGCCCTGACGGTGCCGAAGTCTACAAGACATCCCCCTGGCGCCGACAGATACGCAAGGGTGTGGAGCCTGAGCCGCCCACACCATCGGCAGTTGCGCCGGCATGGCGCCACTTAATCCTCAATCGAATTAGCAGAACGGCATTTATTCCATCAGGGGATATCAATAGCGCTGAACGATATTGGTATATACCAGAGCCCCTCCCTTTAAATCCGCCCCCATGAGCCCACTGGGCAATGCGGAGCAAGATGGATGATCGCTGTACGGGTAATGCTGGAATATTTTCATCCCTGGCCGAATTCGGCCGGCTTCTACGTGGCGCGGGAACGCGGCTGGTACCGCGACGCCGGGCTGGATGTGCAGCTGCAGGTGCCGGACCCCTTCCGGGGCGACACGCTCGAACACGTGCTGCAGGGTGCGGCCGACCTTGGCGTATTCCCCAGCAACCGCCTGCTGGTCCGGCGCAGCCTCGGCCAGCCCCTGTTGGGCGTGGCCGCCATCAACCATTGCGGGCTGGAGTCCATCCAGACCCTGACCGGCCTCGGCATCCAGCGGCCCCGCGACCTGGCCGGCAAGCGCCTGGCGCTCAACCCCACCCCGCGCGGCCTGGCCATGGTGCGCCACCTGGTGGCCGCCGACGGTGGCGATCCGGATGCCGTGATCATCGTCGACAGCAAGGTGCGCGAGCTGCGCCCGGAACAACTGGCCGCCGGTGTCGCCGACGCCAGCTTCGGTGGCTACTGGGCCTGGGAAGCGCTGATGGACAGCCCCATCCCGGCCGAACGCCGCGTGGTCTGGCCGGTGGACGAGATCGGCGCGCCGCGCTACCACAGCTACCTGCTGGGCGGTCGCGAGGACTGGCTCGACAACCACGCCGAAGCCGCACGCGCCTTCCTCGCCGCCACCGAGCGCGGCTTCCGCGCCGTGGCGGCCGACCCGCAAAGCGCCCTGCCCGCCTACGAGGCGGCCATCCCCTACTTCCCCACCGAGCTGCTCAGCCAGTCGCTGCAGCGCATCGCCACCACCTGGTTGCACGAGCAGCGCTGGGGCCAGCAGCGTGAAGAACTGCTCGCACCCTATGCGCACTGGCTGCACGCGCACGGCGTGCTCGCCGACGCGGACGCCTGGCGCCACGCCACCTGCAACCACTACCTGGCGGAGCCGCAGCCATGAGCGAGCCCGCACGCATCGCCCACGGCATGGGCTCGCAGCCGGTGGAAGCCGACTGGCCCGCCCTGCGACAAGGGGACGTCGAGCAGGTGCTGCAGCGCTTCCCGCAGCTGGGCGCCTTGGTGCAGCTCGGCTGGCACAGCCCGCGCCCCTTCTCCGCCGCCGCCCAGGTGCAGACGGAGCGGGGCGAGCTGTTCGTCAAGCGTCATCACCACAGCGTGCGCCAGCCGGCCTGGCTGGAAGAGGAACACCGCTTCATCCGCCACCTGGCGAGCCGGGGCGCCCCGGTTGTCAACCCGCTGACCGACGCGCACGGCAACAGCGCGCTGGCCCTCGGCGACTGGACCTACGAGGTACTGCCCCGCGCCGCCGGGGACGATCTCTACCGCGACGCGCTGTCCTGGACGCCCTTCCTCGACCTGCACCACGCCTACTCGGCCGGCGCCACCCTCGCCCGCCTGCACCGCGCCGCCGAAGGCTTCACCGCGAGCGCCCGCCAGGCTCCGGTGCTGGTGTCCAACCTGCGCATCTTCAGACAGCACGACCCGCTGCAGGCCATCGAGCGGGCCCTGCCCCGGCAGCCCGCCCTGGCCCGCTACCTGGCCGGGCAGGACTGGCGCCGGACCCTGGCGGAACTGCACCTGCCGTGGCACCGCGAGCTGCTGCCGCTGCTTGCCGGCCAACCAGCGCTCTGGACCCACAACGACTGGCATGCCTCCAACCTGCTGTGGCGCGCGGAAGGTGGCTCGGCCGAGGTCGAGAGCGTCCTCGACTTCGGCCTCAGCGACCTCACCTTCGCCCTGTTCGACCTCGCCACCGCGCTGGAACGCAATTGCGTTCCCTGGCTGGAACTGGATGATGGCGGCCGCGCCCCGGCCGACCTCGACGCCGTCGATGCGCTGCTGGCCGGCTATACGAGCCAGCGGCCGCTCGACCGCAACGACCTGTTCACCCTCAAGGCACTGCTGCCGCTGGTGCACGCCGACTTCGCCCTCGCCGAGGTGGATTACTTCGAAGGCATCGTCGGCTCCCGGGCCAGCGCGGATATCGCCTACCACGCCTTCCTGGTCGGCCATGCCCGCTGGTTCGGCGACAACGAGGGCGCCCGCCTGCTCGCCCACCTCGACCGGCTCGCCCGCACACGCAACTAGGAAACCGCCATGCCCACGCACCACGCCGCCATCCTCATCGCCCCGCAGGCCCTGCACCAGGCCCTGGCCGAACCCGGCCTGCTGCTGCTCGATGCCAGCGTCGAACTGGCCGCCGCCGCATTCGACGGCGACTACCGGGTGGCCAGCGGCGAGGCGGCCTGGCGCCAGGAGCACATCCCCGGTGCCCGCCACGCGGACCTGCTGCACGCGCTGGCCGATGGTGCTGCGGGCTTCAGCTTCGCCCTGCCGAGCCCGGCCGCGCTGCAACAACCCCTGGCGCGCCTGGGCGTCGGCGGCGCACGGCGCATCGTCATCTACGACCGCCACGACGGTTTCTGGGCCGCGCGCCTGTGGTGGATGCTGCGCAGCCTCGGCATCGCCGCTGCCGTGCTCGATGGCGGCCTCAAGGCCTGGCGCCAGGCCGGCCTGCCCCTGGCACAGGGCGAGGAGCCCGGTGGCGGCGGGCCGTTGCCGCAACTGGCCCCCCAGGCGGGTTTCTGGGCCGATCGCCAGGACGTGCTCGCCGTGGTCGAGGGCAATGCGCCCGGCACGCTGGTCTGCGCGCTGTCCGCCGCGCTCTTCGACGGCAGCGCCGTGACCCGCTACGCCCGGCGCGGCCATATCCCCGGCAGCCTCAGCCACCCGGCCCGCGGCCTGTTCGACGAAGGCGGCCGCTACCTCCCCGCCCCGCAGCTGGCCCGGGCCCTGGGCGCGCTGCTGGAGGGTGAGCAGCCCCTGATCCTCTATTGCGGGGGCGGCATATCCGCCGCCGCCACGGCCCTCGCCCTGACCCTCCTGGGCCGGCGGCGGGTCTCGATCTACGACGGCTCGCTGCAGGAATGGGCGGCCGATCCAGCCTTGCCAATGTCCACCGGAGCAGCTCCGGCCTGAGGTCCTTACCCCTTCTTCCGTCTTTCAGCAGTAGGCACGCCAGCGCCGCGAGCCGGGCGACACCTTGCCCGCCCCCGCTGCCTGCCGGCGTCCATCGAGGAGTTCGTCCATGGTCCCATCCCTGTTCCTGCAGCACCGCCACGGTTTCGCGCTGGCGCTCCTGGCCCTGTCACTGAGCCCGTCACTGGCCTGGGCGCAAGGCGCCGTCACCCTGGACACCGTCACCGTGCACGGCGACGAGGACGACGGCTACCAGGCCCGAAGCGCCTCGGTGGGCGGCTTCGACGAGGCCCCGCTGCTGGATACCCCCGCCTCCGTTTCGGTGTTCACCGAGGAGCTGATCAAGGATCGCCAGGCCAAGCTGCTCAGCGAGGTGCTGCGCAACGACGCCTCGGTCGGCGACAGCTACGCGCCCATCGGCTACTACGAGAACTTCGTGATCCGCGGCTTCTCCCTCAACGCCGCCAGCAGCTACAAGATCAACGGCCGCACCATCACCGGCGAGCAGAACGTCGCCCTGGAGAACAAGCAGCGGGTCGAAGTGCTCAAGGGCCTCTCCGGCCTGCAGAGCGGCGTCTCCGAACCCGGCGGGCTGGTCAATTACGTCACCAAGCGCCCGGAGGCCGTGCGTTCGGTGACCCTGGCCACCAACGAGGAAGGCGAGCGCTACATTGCCACCGACATCGGCGCCTGGCTCGACGACGAGCAGCGCTTCGGCCTGCGCGCCAACGTCGCCCACGAGGACATCCGCTCCTACGTCGACAACTCCGACGGCACGCGCGACTTCCTCTCCCTGGCCAGCGACTGGAACATCAGCGACGCCGCGCTGCTGCAGCTGGACGCCGAGTACCAGACCCGCGAGCAGCGCTCGGTGCCCGGCTACCAGCTGCTGGGCGGCAGCGTGGTGCCCAGCGGCATCGACCCGAGCGACCGTCTCGGCGACCAGAGCTGGTCCAAGCCCGTGAAGATCGACTCGCTCAACCTCAACGGCCGCTTCGAATACCGCTTCGACGACGACTGGACCGGCAGCCTCAGCGCCGCCCGCAGCCGCGTGGTGATCGACGACTACAGCGCCTTCGCCTGGGGCTGCTACGGCTCGGCCAGCTGCGCCGGCTCCGCCGTGCCGAACTTCTTCAGCCCGGAAGGCGACTACGACATCTACGACTTCCGCAACCCGGGCGACACGCGCCGCAACGACGAGCTGCAAGCCGCCCTCGCCGGCCGCTTCGACAGCGGCCCGCTCAGCCACGAGCTGACCATCGGCAGCAGCGCCTTCCGTCGCCTGCTGGACCGGCGCAAATCCACCAACGAATGGGTGGGCACCGCCAACATCCACCAGCCCACGCCCGACTTCCCGCCCACCGACGTGCCCCTCGGCCACACCTATCGCCGCCTGGACAGCCGCCAGTACGGCCTGTTCGCCAGCGACCGCGTGAGCTACGGCGAACACTGGCAGGCGGTGATCGGCGGGCGCCAGGTGCGCCTGGACGAAGAGGCCTTCGACAAGGACGGCAACACCACCCGCCACACCCGGCGCTCGGAGTTCCTGCCCAGCGTCGCGCTGATCTACAAGCCGCGCGCGGACATCTCCCTCTATGGCAGCTACAGCAAGGGCCTGTCCCTGGGCGGCGAAGCGGCCTGGTTCACCACCAACGCCGACGAGATCCTGGCGCCGACGGTCTCGCGCCAGCTGGAGCTGGGCATCAAGCGTGACTGGCAGCGCCTGAGCCTGAGCGCCGCGCTGTTCCAGATCACCAAGGCCTACCAGTACGCGCGGCCCAACGGCGACACCACCTTCACCTATGTGCAGCAGGGCGAGCAGAAGAACATCGGCCTGGAGCTTTCCGCCACCGGCCGGGTCACCGACCGCCTGCAGGTTTCGGCCAGCGCCGCAGCCATCCGCGCGCGGGTCACCGGCAGCGGCACCGCCGCCTACGAAGGCCACCAGGCGATCAACGTGCCCGAGCTGCGCGCCAGCCTGCATGCCGACTACGCCATCCCCGGCATCCAGGGCCTGGCCCTGCTCGGCGGCGTGCAGTACAGCGGCAGCAAGTACGCCAGCCAGGCCGGCAACGTGAAGGTGGACGACTACGCGGTATTCGACCTCGGCGGCCGCTACAGCCTGGATATCGACGGCTACGAGACGGTGCTGCGCCTGACCGTCGACAACCTCTTCGACGCCCGCTACTGGCGCGACGCCGGCGAGTACATGGGCGACGGCTACCTGTTCCAGGGCGCCCCGCGTACCGCGCGCCTCTCCGCCACCGTGAACTTCTGAGGAACCTGCCGTGCGCATCGCCACCCCGCTCGCCACCGCCCTGCTCGTCGCACTCCTGGCCGGCTGCCAGCAGCACCCACCCGCCAACGACCAGCTGGACGCGGTGCTCTGGACCCAGACCTCCATCGAGCACGACCTGCTGTTCCGCCAGGTCTACGCCAACGCCACCCGCCAGCTGGACAAGGCCCTGGCCGACCCCGGCTGGGACGCCCTGGCCGAAGCGCCTCGCGAGCTGGCCGGGCTGCCGCCGGCGGTGATCGTCGACATCGACGAGACCCTGCTCGACAACGTGCCGCTGAACGCCCGCACCATCCTCGAAGACCGCCCCTACGACTATCAGGAGTGGAACCAATGGGTGGAGCGCGCCGAGGCCAGGGCGCTACCGGGCTCGGTGGCCTTCCTGCAGGCGGCGGCGCAGCGCGGCATCACCCCCTACTACCTGACCAACCGCGAGCCCGGCCAGGAGCAGGCGACCCTGGTCAACCTGCGCCGCGCCGGCTTCCCCATCGACGACACCGCGCAGATCCTCACGGCGGGCACGGCCATCGGCGGCTGTGCGGACGCGGGCTCGGACAAGACCTGCCGACGCCACTGGGTCGGCAGCCGTGCCCGCGTGCTGATGCTGGTGGGCGACAGCTTCGGCGACTTCATCGCCGGCAAGGGCAGCCTGGCCGATCAGCAACGGGTGGCCGCGCCCTACCTCGGCTGGCTGGGCGAGCGCTTGTTCCTGTTGCCCAACCCCACCTACGGCCACTGGTACAGCGCCCCCTACCAGGGCCGCGAGGACCTGCCGGCCAGCGAGAAGCGCGCGCTCAAGCAGCGGGCGCTGCAACCGCAGTACCCCACCTACTGAGGGCCTCATCGATGTCATCACTGGAAATCGTCGCCGTCATCGTCAACATCCTCGGCGTCTGGCTCACCGCCCAGCGCATCCGCTGGTGCTGGCCGGTCAGCGTGGTCGCGGTGCTGCTCTACGCCTGGATCTTCTTCGGCGTGAAGCTCTACTCCGACATGCTCCTGCAACTGGTCTTCGCCGTGCTGCAAGGCTACGGCTGGTGGCGCTGGAGCAGCGGCCAGAGCGTCGGCGGCAAGGTCCGCGTCGAGCGCCTGCCCCTGCGCGAAGCCGTCCTCAGCCTCCTCGCCGGCCTGCTCGGAGCCGTGCTGCTGGGCAGCCTGATGCACCTTTTCACCGATGCCGCCGTGCCCTGGGTCGACGCCCTGCTCACCGCCTTCAGCCTGGTGGCCAGCTTCTGGGCGGCGCGCAAGTACCTGGCCAGTTGGGGGCTGTGGATCATCCTCGACGTCGCCTACGTCGGCCTCTTCCTCTACAAGGACCTGCAGCTCACCGCCGCGCTCTACGCCGGCTTCGTGGTGCTCGCCGGCTATGGCCTGCACGCCTGGCGCAAGGACCTGCGGCACCAGGAGCGGCCCCTGGCAGCGGCAGCCGAGGCAACGGCGTGAACGGCGCGCTGCTCAACCCGTCGCGCCCCTCGTTCGTGGCCGAGTCCCTGCCCCAGGGCGGTTGGCGAGCCTCCGTGCCCCACTACCTGCGCATCCGCGACCAGTTGGTGACGGACCTGGCCGAAGGCGTCCTCCCCAGTGACAGCAAGCTGCCGGCGGAGCGTGAGCTGGCCGAGCGCTTCGGCTGCACCCGGGTGACCCTGCGCCAGGCCTTGCAGCTGCTGGAAACCGACGGCCTGATCTACCGCCAGAACCGCCGGGGCTGGTACGTCAGCCCGCCACGCATCCGCTACGACCCCACCGGCATCATCGGCTTCATGGAATACGTGGCGGCCCAGGGACGCGTGCCGCGCACCGAATGCCTGCACGCCGAACGCCGCCCCGCCGGCGCCTGGCTGGCCAAGCGCATGGGCCTGGAGCACCCCGAGGAGCCGGTGTTCTACCTGCAACGGCGCCGCTGGGTCGACCAGCGCCCGGTGCTGCTGGAATGCAACGTGCTGCTGGTGGACTGGTGCCCGGAGCTGCTCACCACCGACCTCAACACCTCGCTCACCCGCCTGCTGCGCGAGCGCTTCGGCCGCGTGCAGTCACGTAGCGAACTGCTCATGCATCCGGAAACGATGAACGACGTCCAGGCCGAGCTGCTGCAGGTCTCGCCGGGGTCCGGCAGCTTCTACCTGGAGCGCCTGAGCTACGGCGAGCACGGCCAGAGCGTGGAGTTCGACCAGGAGTTCTGGCGCCCGGACTCCCTCGCCGTGGTCCTCGGCACCCAGCACCCGGAAGCGGTCCGGCGCCCATGAGTCAGCGCGACGTACGACCGCGAGCCCGCCCCCTGGTCGACAGCCCCTAGCGCCGCGCCCGGCGCTGCGCCAGGTAGTCGAGGATGGCCGGTGCGTCACCGGCGAACTCGATGCGCGTGCCCTTGTTCTCGCGCTGGTAGGCGTACATCGGGTCGTAGTACTCGCGCAGCAGCCCCTCGATCCAGCCACGGTGGAGTTCCACCGCACCCCTGCGGCGCTGCTCGTCCAGGGCCGCCTGCATGATCAGCCGCAGGCGCTGGTAACGTTCGCCGCCGAGGCGCTTCTGGATGTTGTCCAGGCTCTGCAACAGGCGCTCGGCGAAGCGCTCGAAGCCCGGCTCATCGCCGTGCACGGCGCGGAACTCGGCGGCCAGGTCGATCACGTAGTCCTTGAGAATGCGCTCGATGCGCCCTTCGAGGCTGTCCTCCAGCCATACCAGCGGGAAATGCTGCATGCCCTGGTGCAACGACAGCGGCAGCGAGCACATGCCGATCATGCGGCTTTCGTCCTCCAGCACGAACAGCTGCTGGCCACGGGCCCGGCGCTTGAGCAGGTCGATGGCCAGGCGGTTCTCGAAGTCGATCTGCGAGGGTTGCCCGGTCGCACGCTTGCCGAAGCTGGAGCCACGGTGGTTGGCGTGGCCCTCCAGGTCGACGCTGTCGGCCAGGGCCTTGACCACCTCGGTCTTGCCGGTGCCGGTCATGCCGCCCACCACGACGAACTCGCACTCGGCCACGGCCCGGTCCAGGGTTTCGATCAGGAAGGTCCGCATCGCCTTGTAGCCGCCGATCACGCGGGGGTACTCGATGCCGGCTTCCTTCAGCCACTGCTGCACGATCTGCGAACGCAAGCCGCCCCGGAAGCAGTACAGGTAGCCCTCGGGGTGGGCCTTGGCGAAGGCCGCCCAGGCCTCCACCCGTTGCGCCTTGACCTTGCCGGACACCAGCTGGTGCCCGAGCTCGATGGCGGCCTGCTGGCCCTTCTGCTTGTAGCAGGTGCCGACCTTCTGCCGCTCCAGGTCGGTCATCAGCGGCAGGCTCACGGTGCCGGGGAACGCGCCCTTGGAGTATTCCACCGGGGCACGCATGTCCATCATCGGGACATCGTTGAGGAACAGCTCGCGGTAGTCGGTGGTGTTGTCGCGCATCAGAGCACCTCGACCGCGTGTCTCTGTCGCTCGACCAGCTGGCCGATCGGCGAGAGGTCCAGCCGCAGCTCGGCGGCCACGGCGAGGAACTCGGTCTCGCCTTCGGGCGCCACCCCCACCAGCAGGCCACCGCTGGTCTGCGGGTCGCACAGCAGGTCCCGCTGCGCCTCGGAGATCGGCGCGATCCGGTCGCCATAGCTGTCGAAGTTGCGCAGCGTCCCGCCGGGCACGCAACCCTCCGCCAGGTAATGCTCGACGCCCGGCAGGCGCGGCACGCTGGCGTAATCCAGCCGAGCCGTGAGCCCGGCGCCGTCGGCCATCTCCACCAGGTGGCCGAGCAGGCCGAAGCCGGTGACGTCGGTCATGGCGCGGACGCCTGCCAGGCGGCCGAAGCGCGAGCCGGGGGTGTTCAGGGTGCACATCCAGTCCCGCGCCAGGCCGACGTCCTGCTCGCGCAGCCTGGCCTTCTTCTCGGCGGTGGTGAGGATGCCGATGCCCAGCGGCTTGGTCAGGTAGAGCCGGCAACCGACGGTTGCGGTGTCGTTGCGCTTCATGTGCGCCTTGTTCACCACGCCGGTCACGGCCAGGCCGAAGATCGGCTCCGGCGCGTCGATCGAGTGGCCGCCGGCCAGCGGGATGCCCGCCGCATCGCACACCGCGCGGCCTCCCCGGATCACCTCGCGGGCCAACTCCGGCGGCAGCAGGTTCACCGGCCAGCCGAGGATGGCGATGGCCATCAGCGGGTCGCCGCCCATGGCGTAGATGTCGCTGATCGCGTTGGTCGCGGCGATGCGGCCGAAGTCGAAGGGGTCGTCGACGATGGGCATGAAGAAGTCGGTGGTGGAGACCACCCCGCGCTCCTCGTCCAGGGCGTACACCGCGGCGTCGTCACGCGAGGCGTTGCCGACCCACAGGCGCGGGTCGAGGTTCTGTGCGCCGCTGCCGGCCAGGATCACGTCCAGCACCTTGGGGGAGATCTTGCAGCCGCAACCGGCGCCATGGCTGTACTGGGTCAAACGGATCGGCTCGCTCATTGCACACCTCTTGATTCTGATGGCGGCGGATTTTAGCAAAGCTGGCCTTTCACACCTCCATCCCTATAATCGCCGCCGATTCGTCTACCCTCTGCAAGCGCGCACGGCGCGTGACTGCGAACCTTTTCCGCCATTGAACCGGAGAATCTTCATGCTCAAGCGCATCCTGGCCGCCACTGCCGGCCTCGCCCTGTCCCTGTCCACGCTGGCCACCCAGGCCGCCGACGTGCTGCGCGTCAGCGCCATCCCCGACGAAGCCCCCACCGAGCTGCTGCGCAAGTTCGAGCCGCTGGGCGCCTACCTGGAGAAGACGCTGGGCATGAAGGTCCAGTTCGTCCCGGTCGCCGACTACCCGGCGGTGGTCGAGGCCCTGGCCACCGACCGCCTGGACCTGGCCTGGCTGGGCGGCTTCACGTTCGTCCAGGTGCGCCTGAAGACCGGCAACGCCATCCCGCTGGTGCAGCGCGAGCAGGATGCGCAGTTCACCAGCAAGTTCATCACCGCCAACCCGGAGGTGAAGTCGCTGGCCGACCTCAAGGGCAAGACCTTCGCCTTCGGCTCCATCTCCTCGACCTCGGGCAGCCTGATGCCGCGCTACTTCATGCTCAAGGACGGCATCAAGCCCGAGCAGTACTTCAGCCGCATCGGCTATTCCGGCGCCCATGACGCCACCGCCGCCTGGGTCCAGGCCGGCAAGGTGGACGGCGGCGTGCTGAACGCCAGCGTGTGGGACAAGCTGGTCGCCGCCGGCAAGGTCGACACCGCCAAGGTCAGGGTGTTCGCCACCACACCGGCCTACTACGACTACAACTGGACCGTGCGCGGCACCCTCGACCCGGCCCTCGCCGAGAAGATCAGGAAGGCCTTCCTCGCCCTCGACCCGGCCAACCCCGAGCACAAGGCGATCCTCGACCTGCAGGCCGCCAGCCGCTTCATCGAGACCACCCCGGACAACTACAAGGGCATCGAGGAAGCCGCCCGCGCCGCCGACCTGCTGAAATGAGCCTGCGCCTGGAAGGCGCCTGCCTGCAGCACGGCAATGGGGTCCACGCCCTGCGCGGCATCGACCTGCGCATCGCCAGCGGAGAACGGGTCGCCATCATCGGCCCCTCCGGCGCAGGCAAATCCAGCCTGCTGAACCTGCTCGCCAGCGCCCTGCAGCCGAGCGCGGGCCAGGTGGAGGCGCTCGGGCAGAACCCCTGGCAGCTGTCCTCCCGTGCCCGGCAGCATCTGCGCTCACGCATCGCCCTGATCCACCAGTCGCCACCGCTGCCGCCCCGGCAGCGGGTGGTCACCGCCGTGCTCGCCGGCAAGCTCGGCCAATGGGGGCTGGGCCGCAGCCTGCTCAACCTGCTGCATCCGCTGGACATCCCCGGTGCGCGCGCCGCGCTGGCGCGCCTGGACCTGGCCGACAAGCTGTTCGCCCAGTGCCAGCAGTTGTCGGGTGGGCAGCTGCAACGCGTCGGCATCGCCCGGGCGCTGTACCAGGCGCCGGAGCTCCTGCTCGCGGACGAGCCGGTTTCCGCGATGGACCCGGTGCTCGCGGACCACACGATGCGCGTGCTCTGCCAGCACGCCGAGGCCCATGGCATGACGCTGGTGGCCAGCCTGCATGCCGTCGAACTCGCCCTGTCGCACTTCCCGCGCATCGTCGGCGTGCGCGAGGGGCGCATCGCCTTCGATCGGCCGGCCGGCGAGGTCGACCAGGCGCTGCTCGACGCCCTCTACGCCAATGAGCAGTTGCAGTCTCCGCAGCCCCAGGCCGTGACCCTGCAGTTGCAGATTCCCCGATGCTGAGAGCCGATCACCGCGACCCCGCCACCCTGCCCCGCCTGCTGCTGGCGCTGCTGGCGGTGGCCCTGCTGTGGCCCGGCATCCGCCTGGCCGAACTGGACCCCGGCGTGCTCCTGGCCGCGGACAGCCAGAGCGAGATGGGCCGCTTTCTCGCCGGCTTCTGGCCACCTGCACACGACCCGGCCTTCCTGAAGCTGCTGCTGGACGCCACCCTGCAGACCCTGGCCATCGCCACCGCCGGCATGGTCCTGGCGCTGCTGGTCGCGGTGCCCGCCGGGCTGCTCGCCAGCCGTGCCCTGTCGCTGTCGGCGGCCTCCCGGGGCGGCCATCCCGGCGTGCTCGGCCGGGCGTTGCGCTGGCCGGTCCGGGGGCTGCTCATCGTCCTGCGCAGCGTGCCGGAAATCGTCTGGGCACTGCTGTTCGTGCGGGCCGTGGGCCTCGGCCCGACCGCAGGCGTGCTGGCCATCGCCATCACCTATGCCGGCATGCTCGGCAAGGTCTATGCGGAAATCCTCGAATCGGTCGACCAGCGCCCCATGCACGCCCTGCTGCAGGGCGGCGCCGGGCGCCTGGGCGCCTTCCTCTACGGGCTGCTGCCGAACGCCGCTGCCGAGCTGACCTCCTACACCGTGTACCGCTGGGAGTGCGCCATCCGCGCCTCGGTGGTGATGGGGTTCGTCGGCGCGGGCGGGCTGGGTCAGCAGATCGACCTGTCGCTGCGCATGTTCGCTGGCGGCGAGGTGGCGAGCATGCTGCTGACCTTCCTCCTGCTGGTGCTGCTGGCGGACCTGCTCAGCCGCGTGCTGCGTGGGAGGCTGGCATGAAGCGCCTGGTCGACACCACCCTGCTGCTGGCGATCCTCGCCGCCGTCATCGCCTCCTTCCTCTACCTGGGCCTGGACCTGCCGGCCCTGGGTGAGGCGGGGAACCTCAAGCAGATGGGGGCGTACGTGATGCGCTTCCTGCAGCCCGACCTCAGCGACTCCCACCTGCTGGCCATCGCCCGGGGCGCGCTGGAGACCCTGGCCATGTCGGCCCTGGGCACGCTGCTCGCCGCACTGCTGGGCCTGCTGCTGGCGCTGCCCGCCGCCGGGCGCTTCGGCACGCTGGCGCAGGGCCTGACCCGCCTGCTGCTCAATGGCCTGAGGGCGATACCCGAGCTGGTATGGGCGGCGCTGATGGTGCTCGCCGCCGGCCTCGGGCCCAACGCCGGCACTCTGGCCCTGGCCCTGCACACGGCGGGCGTGCTCGGCCGCCTGTTCGCCGAGGCGCTGGAGAACACGCCGAGCGCCCCGGCCGAAGCCATTCGCCTGCAAGGCGGCGGCCAGGTCGCGGCGTTCTGCTACGGCACCCTGCCCAATCTGTGGCCGCAGTTGCTGGCCTACTCGCTGTACCGCTGGGAAAACAACATCCGCATGGCCAGCGTGCTTGGCTTCGTCGGCGCCGGCGGCCTGGGGCAGATGCTCTATGTCAGCCTCAGCCTGTTCCAGGAAGCCCGCGCCAGCACCGTGATCCTGGCCATGCTGGTGCTGGTGCTCGCGGTCGACGCCCTGAGTGGCTGGACCCGCCAGCGCTGGGTGCGGGCCTAGCGCCTGCCGTGTCGGCGGTGCCCGCTGGCCGCCATCAACCGAACGAGGGCATCGGTCCGAGCGAATGCAGGATCCAGGCGATCCCGCCCGCAGCGGCGAGGCCCAGCACCGCGATGCCGATGAACAGCCATTTCAGGACCTTCGTCAGCACGGACGGCCTGGGCCTCTGCACCTGGGCCTCCAGCGCCAGCCGCGCGTCCTCGGCGCATCGCACGCACGGGCGGTGCACCTCGAAGACGAGGAACCCGCAGTGGTCACAGACCTTCATGGCCGGCCACCGCGGCCGGGGATGCACACGGCCGGGGTCACTTCAGTTCCAGCAGGCGGGTGGCCTGGGAGGAGTCGTCCAGGGACAGGTGGATCACGCCGGCACGGGTCGGGAAGTTCGGCGAATCGTCATCGGTGTTCTCCATCACCGGGATGTCGATCAGGGTCTTGTCGCCTGCGGGGTCACTGACCAGCCGGGCGTTGAGCTTCTCGATCGAGCGCCAGCTGTCGCCACCGATGCGCACCACGTCGATCAGGCTGTAGTGCGGCACGCCCTCTTCGTTCGCCTCCGGGGTGAAGGCCGCCAGGAACTGGGCGTAGTTGTTGCCCATGCCGAAGCCTTCGACGGTGAACACCGCCAGGGTGACCTGGCTTTCCTCGCCGGTATCCAGGGTCTGGGTCATGGTCGCCTCCGGGTAGCCGGTGGCGTAGCTGTCCCTGAGCAGCTCCACCAGGCGCCCGACCTGCTCCTCCAGCGCCTTGGGCACCGGTTCCGGGTCGGCGGCGAGGGTCAGGGAAGAGGCGAGAAGCAGGCTGAGGGGCAGCAGGCGCAATTTCATCAGGTGAAGTCCGCAATGGCTGGAGGGGGCGTTCTGGCGCGGATGTTAGCGTCCGGCGAGGAAATTACCGCCGACCAGTGCTCGCCCTCGCGCGCTGCCGAGGCATTGATCCTGACAGCCGGCTGGGTGAATCTTGAGGCGATCAGCACAACGAGCAGCGGATGCCATGCAGACACCTCCCATAGAAGCCCTTCCCCCCTCGGACTTCGGGGCATTCATCGACTACCTGAACGAGCATCTGCAAGAGAACGGAACGCCAGAGGTGGGTTACTTTCAACCGCTCTCACGCAGCCATTCGTCTTATCCGCAGGAGCGGGAGCAGGCGTTCCGCGCCGGCCTGGAGATGCCCGTCGGTACGCCAGGCTGGCGCCGTGCGTGGGTCGCGCGCGGCCCCGCCGGCGAGATTCTCGGGCATATCGATCTGCGAGGGCATAGCGAGCGCTATACGGCACACCGCTGCCTGCTGGGCATGGGGGTCCATCGAACCTGGAGGCGACAAGGGCTGGGGGCGGCGCTGATCCATCACGCCAGACACTGGGCCGCCAGCACGGACCTCCTGGAATGGATCGATCTGCAGGTGCTCGGTACCAATCAGGCAGCCATCGCCCTGTATCGACGGGCGGGGTTCGTCCAGGTGGGGGAAATCCCGCACATGTTCAGGATCGATGGGCGCGACTTCTCTTACGTGACCATGAGCCTGCCCTGTACGGGCCGCTGACGCAGCCTTGGGGGCTGCGGCCAGAATCCGGTGACCCCATGCCGCCGCTATCGCAGCGGCGCCTCCGCCTCGCGCAGGTGCTCGCTCAGGCCGTCGCAACTGGCCGACCAGTCCTGCAGCCACCCTGGCAACGCCGGCGATTCGTCCACACCCAGTTCACGCGCGAACTCAGCGGGCGCCACGGTGCCCTTGGGGCCGCGGAACAGCCCCCGCATCACCACCACCGCAATCACCCGCTGGTCCTTGACGAAGCGGTGCTCCATGAAGCTCCACTTCTCGTCCCAGCCCAGCATCCGCGAGTGGACCTCGAAGCGCTCGAACAGCTTCAGCTCGCGGCGGAACTTGCCCCACACATCCCCCACGATGGGCAGCGCGCGATGCCGCAACGCCACGCGATAGGCGCCGCTGCGCAGTACGTAATCCATCCGCCCGATGTCGGCCAGGGTGAAATAGCGGCCATTGGTGACATGCCGGTTGAGGTCCAGGTCCAGCGGCCATACGCGCAGCCGCACCACGGTGGTGGCGAGCCCGTGTACGGGTTTGCGCCAGGGGCGGCGCAGCAGCATCAACAGAAGGCGAAACCATAGGTTCATCTAGCGAACACCTGTTTGAACGACGAGTGCCGCACTCTAGAGCGCGCGGTTGCGATAAGGTAGGTGCACAAATGACTAATACCATGCGACTTGCGCAAGAGAATCCCCATGCACGTCACGCTCCTGCTCGCCCAGTACAGCTCGCACGCCAGCGCCGCCCTGGCGCTGGAGATACTGGATGCGGCCAATCGCTTCGCCGCCCCCGCCCCCGCGCCATTCACCCTGAGCGTGGCTTCGCTGGACGGGCAGCCGGTGGCCAACGCCTCGGGACGGACCATGGCGGTGGACGCCGCACTCGATGACGTGGCGCGAACCGACCTGGTGCTGATTCCCGGCTTCCTCTTCAGCCTGCGCGAGGCCCTGCCGGCTTTCGAACGGTATCGCGCCTGGCTGCGCCGCCAGCACGGACAGGGGGCGGTCATCGCATCGATGTGCACGGCAAGCTTCATGCTCGCCGACACCGGGCTGCTCGACGGCATCGAGGCCACCACCCACTGGGCCTTCGCCGGCCTGTTGCGCCGTCGCTACCCGGAGGTCCGGCTGGACGAGCGGCGCATCATCTGCGAGGACGGCCGCCTCATCAGCAGCGCCGGCGCGAGCGCGGCCATGGACCTGCTGCTGCACCTGATCCGCCGCTTCGCCTCGCGCGAGCTGGCCCAGCAGTGCAGCCGCTACCTGCTGATCGACGGCACGCGCAGCGAGCAATCCGTCTATGTCAGCTGGTCGATGCCGCGTGGCCATGGCGACGAGGCGGTGCTGCGCGTACAGGACTGGATGGAGGCCCACTTCACCGCCCCGCTGGGCATCGACGAACTCGCCGCGCGCTTCGGTTTCGGCGTGCGCAACTTCAAGCGGCGCTTCAAGGACGCCACCGGCTCCACGCCGCTGGCCTACCTCCAGGCCTTGCGCCTGGAGAAGGCCAAGCAGTTGCTGGAGACCACGCGCCTGGGCTTCGACGAGATCACCAGCCGTGTGGGCTACGAGGACAGCAACTCCTTCCGTCGCCTGTTCGGCCAGCGTGTCGGCATTTCCCCGGCAGCCTTCCGCAAGCGCTTTTCGCGGGCCTCATGACCGCGCCCCGGCGTTCCGGGGGTTGACTTCCGTCGGGCGGACGGCTTCCATGCCGTCCCCCTGAAAGGAAGGCATCACGCGCCGCCCGGCGTAAACTGCCCGCCTGGCCACACCGCCCTCCTTCACCGCTCGACTCCTTACGCCGGTATCCCGCATGGAAATCAAGGTCAATTTTCTCGACAACCTCCGCCTCGAAGCCAAGTTCGACGACTTCACGGTGATCGCCGACCAGCCGATCCGCTACAAGGGCGACGGCTCGGCGCCGGGGCCGTTCGACTACTTCCTGGCCTCCTCGGCCCTGTGCGCGGCGTACTTCGTCAAGCTGTACTGCCAGACCCGCGACATCCCCACCGACAACATCCGCCTGTCGCAGAACAACATCGTCGACCCGGAGAACCGCTACGCGCAGATCTTCAAGATCCAGGTGGAACTGCCGGCCGACATTTCCGAGAAGGACCGCCTGGGCATCCTCCGCTCCATCGACCGCTGCACGGTGAAGAAGGTGGTGCAGCAGGGCCCCGAGTTCATCATCGAAGAGGTGGAGAACCTCGACGCCGACGCCCAGGCGCTGCTGATCCCCACCAGTAGCGGCCAGCGCACCTGCATCCACGGCAAGGACCTGCCGCTGGAAGAGACCATCGCCAACCTCTCCGGCCTGCTCGCCGGGCTGGGCATGAAGATCGAGATCGCCTCCTGGCGCAACATCGTGCCCAACGTCTGGTCGCTGCACATACGCGACGCCAGCTCGCCGATGTGCTTCACCAACGGCAAGGGCTCGACCAAGGAAAGCGCCCTGGCCTCGGCCCTGGGCGAGTTCATCGAGCGGCTGAACTGCAACTTCTTCTACAACGACCAGTTCTGGGGCGAGGACATCGCCAACGCCGACTTCGTCCACTACCCGAACGAGCGCTGGTTCAAGCCCGGCCCGAAGGACGCCCTGCCGGCCGAGATCCTCGACGAGCACTGCCTGGCGATCTACAACCCGGACGGCGAGCTGCGCGGCTCGCACCTGTACGACACCAACTCCGGCAACACCGCGCGCGGCATCTGCTCCCTGCCCTTCGTGCGCCAGTCCGACGGCGAGACGGTGTACTTCCCGTCCAACCTGATCGAGAACCTCTACCTCAGCAACGGCATGAGCGCCGGCAACACCCTGGCCGAAGCCCAGGTGCAGTGCCTGTCGGAGATCTTCGAGCGGGCGGTCAAGCGCGAGATCCTCGAAGGCGAGCTGGCCCTGCCGGACGTGCCCCAGGCCGTGCTGGCCAAGTACCCCGGCATCCTCGCCGGCATCCAGGGCCTGGAGGAGCAGGGCTTCCCCGTGCTGGTGAAGGACGCCTCCCTGGGCGGTGAATTCCCGGTGATGTGCGTGACCCTGATGAACCCGCGCACCGGCGGCGTGTTCGCCTCCTTCGGCGCCCACCCGAGCTTCGAAGTGGCGCTGGAGCGCAGCCTCACCGAGCTGCTCCAGGGGCGCAGCTTCGAGGGCCTCAACGACCTGCCGCAGCCGACCTTCGAAAGCCACGCGCTGACCGAGCCGAACAACTTCGTCGAGCACTTCATCGACTCCAGCGGCGTGGTGTCCTGGCGCTTCTTCAGCGCCAGGGCCGACTTCGAATTCGTCGAGTGGGACTTCTCCAGCCAGGGCGAGGACGGCAACGCCGAGGAGGCCGCCACCCTGTTCGGCATCCTCGAAGACATGGGCAAGGAGGTCTACATGGCGGTCTACGACGACCTCGGCGCCAACGCCTGCCGCATCCTCGTGCCCGGCTACTCGGAGATCTACCCGGTGGAGGACCTGATCTGGGACAACACCAACAAGGCCCTGCTGTTCCGCGCCGACATCCTCAACCTGCACCGCCTGAGCGACCGCGAGCTGAAATCGCTGCTGCGCAACCTGAACAACACCGAGGTCGACGACTACACCGACATCACCACGCTGATCGGCATCGAGTTCGACGACAACACCGTCTGGGGCCAGCTGACCATCCTGGAGCTGAAGCTGCTGATCCACCTGGCGCTGAAGAAATTCGAAGACGCCAAGGAACTGGTGGAAGCCTTCCTCCAGTACAACGACAACACCGTCGAGCGCGGCCTCTTCTACCAGGCCCTGAACGCGGCGCTGGAAGTGACCCTGGACGGCGACCTGGACATGGCCGACTACGAGGCCAACTTCCGCCGCATGTTCGGCAACGAGCGCATGGACGCGGTGCTGGGCTCGCTGGAGGGCAGCGTGCGCTTCCACGGCCTGACGCCCACCAGCCTGAAGCTGGAAGGGCTGGACCGCCACCAGCGCCTGGTCGACAGCTACAAGAAGCTGCATGCGGCGCGGGCCAGGGCAGCGGCTGCCAACTGACCGGGCGGCCGCCATCCGCGAGCCTCGACTTGCGAGAGGTGGGTTCAGTGGCCCCCCGCGTTCGCGGGGGTGAGGCGCCAGGAGCCGGCAATGGCCGAGGCGCTCGAAGCGGGTCGCCTCGGATCCCGGCGCCGCTCATTCAGGGCGCGGGTGCCTCGCCCCGGAAGCGCCGCAGCTCCTCGCGGGTCACCTTGCGGTCACCGTCCGAGTCCGCCAGCAGCATCAGGGCAACCGAGGCGTCCTCGTACTCCGGCCCGGTCACCTTGCCGTCGTGGTCGGCATCCCAGTACTCCAGCGTCTTCTGCGCCACCGAATTCAGCACCGGTGCCGGCCAGGCCATGTCCGGGCCGCTCTCGGCGACCATGTGCGCGGCGATTTCGTCCACGCCCACCACCCCGTCGCCGTTGCGATCGATGGCCGCGAAGGCCTCTGGCGCCGAGGCCCGCGCCTCCGCCACGGAGATCGCGCCATCACCGTCGGTGTCCTGCGAGCGGAAGATCGCCTCGACGTCGGCCGCCATCCCCTGGGTGGTGACCAGCAGCAGGGCGAACAACGGATGCACGAGGGAAGAACGCATGGCGGGCCCATCCTTTGCCGAGGTGGCAGCCGGGCGCCACAGGCACCCCGCTGGTGAGCGCTGGAATCTAGAGGCGCCATGGGCGGGGGTCAATTAGCACACTCGCACTAGCCCTGGGCCGTGCGGAGCCGTCCCCGGGTGGAGGGCCCTGCCCCATGACCTCCAAGGGGGCCGTTCGGGTCAGGAGCCGTTATCGGTCAACCGGCTCTTGCCCATCGCCTCTGACGGCCTGTACGCCATGCCCACCGAACGCGGCGCGGTATGGACGAACCCGAACTGCGCATACAGGTCCTGCGCCTGGCCGTCTGCAATGAGGCTGACATAACCGCTCGCCGGAACATGGGCTTGGATGTACTTGAGGATCTCGCCCATGATCCGCTTCCCCAGGCCCTTGCCCTGGTGCTCCCTGAGGACGGCGATGTCCACGACCTGGAAGAAACAGCCGCCATCACCGATGACCCGCCCCATCCCCACGGGCTGTTCCCCCTGCAGGACCTGGACGGCGAAGAGCGTATTGGGCAGCCCTCGAGCCGCGGCCTCATCGGTCTTGCCGCTAAGGCCGGCGCCCAGGCGCAGGGCCTGGTAGACCTGGACCGATGGGGTTTTCAGCAGGCAGGCATAGTCAGTCAATCGAGTCACCGTATTCGAGTTTGATAGGGCCGGTCCCGGCGCCGGCCAGATGCGGCTCAGGTCCTTGGATATCGCCCTGAGCCAACGCCGAGATTACGTAACCGCTGGCTGTCTGAACATGCCTTCAGGCGTCCGCGCGGTGACTAGCGCCGGGCCTGCCTGTCCACCGCCCGGAGAAACTCGGCCGCCAGGTGATGCGCCCATGAGCGCGCGGTGAACCCGGCGAGGTAGGCGCAGTGGCTGCCGCGCCGGGTGACCGCCAGCACGGTCCTGGGCATGCGTGCCATGGCGTGCTGGTGGTCGCGCACGTTGCCCACCACGCACACCGGATCATCCTCGGCGTTGAGCACCAGCAGCGGGATGCTCACCGTCTCCATCACGGTGATCGGGTTGCAGCTCTCCAGGTAGGCCTGCTGGCTGGGGTAGCCCGCGCACTCGTACAGGTGGCGGTGGAATTCATCCAGGCTCTGCGCGCCTTCGAGGGCGGCCAGGCTGGGCAGGTGCGCCAGCGCCTCGCGGTTGGGGGTGACGAACTGGCGCACCAGCTTGCGCGCCATCAGGCGGGTGTAGGGCGCGCGCGAACGGGCGAAGGCCACGCGGATGTCGTAGCCCGGGCAGTAGGCGAAGGCGCCGCGCAACGGCGTCGCCTCGCCCTCCTCGCCCAGGTAGCGGATCAGCAGCCCCGTGCCGGCGGAAATGCCCGCGGCGTAGAGCGGCGAGCGGGGGTAGCGCTCGCCGATCACGCGCAGCTGCTCGCGCAGGTCCGCCGTGTCACCCATGGTGTTGAAGCGCGGGCTGGTCAGCGGCAGCCGGCCGTGGCCACGGCGCTCGCAGAACACCACGCGCCAGCCGGTGAGCCGCTGCAGGTCCCGCACGAAGCCGCGCATGCTGTGGGGCGAGCCGGTGATGGTGTGCAGCACCACCAGGGTCGGCACCTCCGCCGGCAGCTCGGCGCCGAGCCAGTGCAGCGCCGTGGTGCCGCCATCGGCCATGCGCAGGGTGTCGACCCGGTCGTAGGCCAGGCGCGGGGCGAAGGCCTTCTTCAGGCCCAGGCCGAGCAGTTGCAGGTGGCCGTTGAACAGCCAGGGCGTCGCCCAGAAGCGCCGGGTGAGGCGCGGCACCTGGGCGATCAGCGCCTGGTTCTCCGGGTTGGCCTGGTAGACCAGCTCCGGCTTGCGCGCCGCCGTGCGCAGGTAGTGGGCGCCGAGCCCGACCGCCAGCACGGGCAAGGCGGTGATCCAGATCGACATCGGAACTCCTCAATCAGACAGAAACCTGCCCCGGCAGGGGCCCATGCCCGCTCAGGCGCGCAGCTGGGCCCGGAGTATCTTGCCGATGGGCGACTTGGGCAATTGCGCGCGGAACTCGATGCGCTTGGGCACCTTGTAGGCGGTCAGCCGCTCGCGGCAATGGCTGATCACGGCGCCCGCGTCCAGCCCCGGCCGGTGCAGCGCGACGAAGGCACAGAGCGCCTCCCCCGTGGCCTCGTCCGGCACGCCGATCACCGCCACCTCGCTGACGTCCGGGTGCTCGGCGATCACCGCCTCCACCTCGTTGGGGTACACGTTGAAGCCGGAGACCAGGACCATGTCCTTCTTGCGGTCGACGATGCGGATGTAGCCGTCCTCGTCCATCACCGCGATGTCGCCGGTGCGGAACCAGCCGTCGACGAAGGCCTCGCGGGTTTCCTCCGGGCGGTCGAGGTAGCGTTCGATGATGTGCGGGCCGCGCACCAGCAGCTCGCCGGGCGTGCCGGGCGCCAGTTCGCCCCCTTCGGCATCGGCGATGCGCACGTCGCAGCCGGGCAGCGGCAGGCCGACGGTGCCCGGGCGCTCCTTGGGCCCCGGCGGGTTGAAGGCGACGAAGCAGCAGCTTTCGGTCAGGCCGTAGCCTTCGAGGATCTGCCCCACCGTCGCCCGCCAGCGCTCGCCGGTGACCGGGCGCAGCGAGGTGCCGCCGGAGACCGCGAGCTTCAGATCCGGCGGGTTGGCCTGGAACCAGGGCTCGGCCAGCAACCCGGCGTAGAGGGTGTCCACCCCGGTCATCCAGCGCACCGGGAAGCGTTCGAAGGCCGGCTGCGCATTGGCCAGCGGGCGCGGGTTGGGCACCAGCAGGTTGCGCGCGCCACGGCGGAAGAACAGCAGGAAATTAAAGTTGAAGGCGAAGATGTGGTAGAGCGGCGGCAGCGTGACGATGGCCTCGCCCGGCTCGACCCGCGCGCCGAAGCCGGCGAGATAGTCCTCGGCCATGCGCAGTACCGCCTGCAGGTTGGCGTGGGTCAGCACCGCGCCCTTGCTCCTGCCCGTGGTGCCGCCGGTGTACTGGTACAGGGCGACGGGGTGCTGCCGCGGCGCCACGTCCGCGGATTGCCCGAGCTCCAGCGCCTGGCTGAAATACTGGAACGCCACCTTTGGCGTCAGGTCGCCGCCGGCCTGCGCTTCGAGCGCGTGCTGGATGGCCCGGGCCTGGGGCTCGGGGAAGAAGTCGCTGAGGCGGGTCAGCACCAGGGCGATGCCGCGTTGCTCGAGTACCGGCTGCGCGCGCTGGGCGAACAGGTCGCAGGCCACCAGCAGCTTGGCGCCGCTGTCGGCCAGTTGCGCGTCCAGCTCGCGCTCGGTGTACAGCGGGTTGACGTTGGTGACGATCAGCCCGGCCTTCCAGGCGCCCAGCACCGCGATGGGATAGTGCAGGCTGTTGGGCAGCTGCAGCGCTACCACATCGCCAACCTGCAGGCCTTGCTCGCGCACCAGGTAGGCAGCGAAGACGCTGGACAGCCGCTCGATCTCGCTGAAGGAGAGATCGGCGTGCAACCCGTTGGGCAGCACCTGGGTGAATGCCGGTGCATCGGCGAAGCGCTGCGCGGCGTCACGGGCGCAATCCGCGAGATTGCCTGCCAGCGACTCGGCGTCGATCCGGTAGCCCTGCAGCTGCGGTGGATAGTGTTTTTCCCAACGGCGGGTGGTCATCCTCATGCTCCTTTTGTTGTTCTTGTCGGGGTGGGTTGCCGGCGAGCGGCCCGCGATGACGAGCCGCCCGCGCCGCGTTACAGCAGGATCTCGATGTCCCCGGTGGGGAACGCCACGCAGGCATAGATCCAGCCGAAGTCACGGTCGGACTGGCGCAGGTGCGCCTCCTGCGGGTTGAACACGTTGCCTGCCACCAGCTTGACCCGGCACAGGCTGCACTCGCCCGAGCGGCAGGCGTTCTCCACGAAGTAGCCGTTGCGCTCCAGGGCATTGAGCAGGGGCTCGCCGACCTGGCTGCGGAAGCTGCCACGGCCGCGCACGGTGACCTGCACCTCATCCTCCAGCGCCACGCCCGCCGGCCAGCCGGCCTGCTCGTGGGGCGTCTTCGGCGCGCCGTTGGCCTCGACACGGATGCGCCGCCGGGCCACGCCCAGCTCGCCGAGCAGTGCCACGCAGCTGTCGTTGAACGGCGTCGGCCCGCAGATGTAGAACATCCGCTCGCCGACCTCGCCCAACAGCGCCCGGAGCGTCTCCAGGGTCAGGCGGCCGCTGTGCCCGGCATAGCCTGCCGGCGGGCGCGAGATGACTTCGCTGAGGGTGAAGTTGGCATGGCGCGCGGCCAGTTCACGCAGCTCCTCGGCGAAGATCACGTCGTCCACATGGCTGTTCACGTAGACCATGTGCAGGCGCTGCGGCAGCTGGCGGTCGAGGATGTTCAGCAGGATGCTGCGGGCCGGCGCCGCGCCCGAACCGCCGGCGAGGAACACTAGGTCGTCGCCATGGAACAGCGGGTTGTGGTGGAAGGTGCCCATCGGCCCGGAGCTGGTCAGGCGCTGCCCCACGCTCACGCCATCGAGCAGGTAGTGGGAGACGAAGCCGCCCTGGGCCCGCTTCACCGTCAGGTCGTAGTGCATGCGCTGCAGCGGCGAGGAGGACATGGCGTAGGGCCGGGCCGTGTGCACGCCGTCGATCTCGACGAACAGGTTGACGTACTGCCCCGCCTGGAACGGCGGCAGCGGCTGGCCGTCGGCCGCCACCAGGCGCAGGGTGCGGGTGCTCGGGGTCTCGTCGATGATCTCGGCCACCTCCAGCGCCAGGCGCTTGGGGTGCAGCTGCACCACGGTACTGCCCACCTCGCCGCGCACTTCCTGGAAGTCGCTGCCACCCTCCTCCAGCGCCAGCTTGGCGGCGAAGGCCTCGGCGTAGCCGGCGATCGCGTTCAACGGGTTGTGCTCAGGCATGGGCCACCTCTTTCTTCGCCTTCAGGTGCTTGAGTACGGCGCGGGCGGTGGATTCGCCGGCCATGTAGGTGGGCTGGAAACCGCCCATGGAGGTCCAGGCGCCGGCCATGTACAGGCCCGGCACCGCGTCCAGGCGCTCGCGCAGCAGCGCCGAGTCCTGCGCGCTCTGCTGGAAGCCATAGATGGCGCCGCCGGGCGTGTTGAGGTAGCGCATCATGGTCAGCGGCGTGGCCACTTCGACCTCTTCGATGTACTGGCGCACCTTCGGGTAGACCTTCTCGATCACCGCGATGAGCTTCTCGGCGAAGGCGTACTTGGTCTGCGCGTAGTCTTCCGGCTTCACCGACTTCCACACATCGCCGTATTGCAGGCAGACCAGCACCACCTGGCTCTTGCCCTCGGGGGCGGCGCTCGGGTCCTCCAGGTTGTAGCAGGTGAGCATGCCGCCCAGCGGCGGCTCCAGGCTGCCCATGCGCGCGTGGATCTGCTCCTCGTCGAGGGTCTCGTAGATGAAGCTGGAGGCGGTGGTCACCCCCAGCTCCTGCGGCGTGCAGTCCAGGCCGAGGTAGATCACGAAGGCCGAGGTGCCCATGCGCCGCGACTTGAAGTCCTGCCGGACCTTCGACGGCGGTTGCGGCAGGTCGAGCAGCTCGTTGAAGGTGATCAGCGGGCTGGCGTTGGACACCACCGCGTCGCAACCGACCCGCTCGCCGCCTTCCAGGGTGACGCCGCAGATGCGCCCGTCCTCGGTGTGGATCTTCTCCACGGCGCAGTTGAAGCGCACCTCGCCGCCCGCTTCGAGGAAAGACCCCACCAGCGCGTTGGACATGGCCTGGGAGCCGCCCTTGATGTGCCAGGGTTTGAACACCGCATAGGCGTAGAGCATGGTCGCCAGATCGGCGAAGGGCAGCATGCTCGGCGGCACGCCGAGGTAGAGCCAGTAGGTGGCGAGGATGTTCTTCAGCTTGGGGTCTGCGAAGAACTCGTCCAGCACCTCCCGCGCCGGGCGGAAGCCGTACTGCACGTAGTACGGGCACAGCGACCTGAGCATCGCCTCGCTGTTGCCGCGGCTGGCCTGCGGCAGGGTCATGAAGCTTTCCAGGGTGACCTTCTCGCACACCAGCATGAAGCGCTCGATGGCCTCGCTTTCGGCGGGGTACATGCCCTGCAGCAGGCGGCGGATGCCCGACCAGCTGGCCGGCAGGGTGACGTCCAGCTCACCGGGCACCACCAGGCGGTACAGCGCGTGCTCCTGGATGAACTCGACCTTGTCCAGCACCCCGAGCTTGTCGAAGAATTTCCGCATCACGAACGGCTTGTCCTCGGTGCCCAGGCCGCTGAGCTGGTGCAGCGCCACCTCGAACTCGAAGTTGCCGCGCACGAAGGAGGTCGCGCAGCCCCCGGGAATGTTGTGGCGCTCCACCAGCAGGGTGCGGCTGCCGCCCCGCTGCAGCGCAGTGGCGGCGGTCAGCCCGGCGTTGCCGGCGCCGATCACCACGGCGTCGTAATGCGTCATCGATCACCTCGAACTTATCAACGATAAGATTGGGTTGGAAAAAAGGCCTCAGAAGGTTTCCTGCAATTCGAGCAGGTCGGGGAACTGCGCCGGCGTACCCGTCGCCCGCGCCCCCACCGAGCGCAGGATGTCCTGCCCGCTGAGGATGGCGCTCTGCAGCAGGACGGTGTGCTGCAGGGATTCGTAGACGCCGTGGTCACGGCTGTAGAGCATCGCGCGCTTGATCCCGTTGATCGCCACCGGCGGGCGCTCGGCGATCCTGCGGGCGGCGGCGAAGGCCCCCTCCAGCAGCGCCTCGGGCGTGGCGAAGAGCTTGGCCAGCAGGCCCAGGCGGTAGGCTTCGGCGGCGCCCAGGGTGTCCCCGGTCAACGCCAGGTAGCGCGCCACGCCGGCCGGGATCAGCCGTGGCAGGCGCTGCAGCACGCCCAGGTCGGCCATCATGCCGACGTTGGTTTCCTCGATGCGGAAGGTGGCCGCCTCGCTGGCGAAGCACAGGTCACAGGCGGCGATCAGGTCGAAGCCACCGCCGATGCAGGCGCCCTGCACCGCCGCGATCACCGGGAAGCGCGCCTGCTCCAGGGCATTCAGCGCCCCCTGCATGCGCTCCAGGTTGACCTGCAGCAGCTCCCGCTCCTGCGGGCTGCTGGCATGGAATTCCTTGGCCGTGGAAAACATCTGCATATCCAGGCCGCCGCAGAACGTCTTGCCCTGCGCCGAAATGACCAGCGCCCGCACCTGGCCGGAACGGCTCAGGCGCCCTACCGCTTCCGGCAGCTCGCTCCAGAAGGCCCGCGTCAGGCTGTTGGCCTTGTCGGGGCGGTTGAGTTGCAGGTGGGCGACGCCGCTGTCGACGCTGAGCGCGAAACACTCGTAGCTTGAATCCATGGATTGCACCTCTGGGCTGAATGTTAGCGATGCTAAGATTTAAATCTTAGCACCGTCAAGATATTTCCCGATGCTAAGATCGCCCCGCCCCGAAGCCCCCGGAACAAAGGCCCCGCCCCGCATGAGCAAGACACCCCAGCGCGCCCGCGACACCTACCACGTCGGCAACCTCGCCCCGCAGCTGCTGCAGGCCGCGCGGGAGATGCTCGAGGAAGTGGGGCCGACCAAGCTGTCGCTGCGCGCAGTCTCGGAGCGGGTCGGCGTCAGCTCCACGGCCGCCTACCACCACTACGCCAATCGCGCCGAACTGGTGGGCCAGCTGGCCGCCCAGGGCTTTCGCGAGCTGGGCATCGCGCTGCGCCGGGAAGACAAGGGCAATGCCGGCCTGCAGAAGCTGCGCGACGCCAGCCTGGCCTACTTCAGCTTCGCCCGCGCCAACCCCGCGCTGTACCAGCTGATGTTCGGCCCGGAGCTGGGCGGTGACGACCTGTCCGTGGACTACCGCGAAGCCCGCGACGACGCCTTCGGCGAACTCAAGCGCATCATTGCCGAGATCCTCGGGCAGGCCATCGACAGCGCCGAAGTCCGCCGCGCCGCCCTGGCCGGCTGGTCCTATACCCACGGCCTGGCCTCGCTGGTCATCCACGGCGTGCTGCAACTGCCCGACTCCACCAGCGACGCCCGCTTCGTCGACAGCACTCTCAAGGGTTTCGAGCACCTGTTCCAGATCGGGGGATAGGTCGCTGCGGAGTCAAGTGGCACGCAACGAACGGAACACCACTGCACGAAAACAAAGCCGCCGAGTTGGATGCGCTCGGCTGTTTTCCGGCCGTGCCTGTGCTAAAAAAGCCGCCCGGACCATCTGGCCGATCAACGCTGACAAAGGAGCGACAAGCATGGGCAACTACTCACGGAGCGGAATCGCGTTGGCGCTGCTGCTGGCTGCGGGCACCGCATTCGCCGAAGAGCCGGCAGAGAGCACCAGCACCCTCAAGGAGTCGGCCAAGGCCGCGGTCTCGACCGCTATCTCCGCCGGCAAGAACCTGCTGGGCGGCGCTTCGGAAGGCGTCACGGAAGGCCGTGAGTCCGCCCAGGGCGCGGACGGCGCCCTCGTCATCTCCCAGCTCGACCAGCTGGAGGGCAAGGTCGAGGTCAAGCTGCTGAAGGTCGAAGCCGTCGACGACAATCTCAGCGTCCTGTTCGGCTTCAAGAACCTCACCGACAAGCCGGTGCGCCTGATCAACCTCACCCAGAACGGCGCCCTGCTGGCCATTGACCAGGACGACTACTCCACCAACCTGGTGCCGATGGAAAACGTCGATGAAGTCACCGTGCCGCCGAAGACCGGCGTACGCCAGAAGTTCCTGTTCCAGGGCCCGGTGGAAGGGCCGAAGTCGGTGCGCCTGTGGGGCCGCGACCACACCACTAAATAGGCCGCCGCCGAAAACACCCCGCCCGCCCCTGCACGCCCCACTGTCTTTGCACAGGGCGGGCGCGCCGGCCTCGCTGGACAGAGGCCATCCTCGCGCTCTCGGAGCGCCCCCTACGCAGCGGCTACGTCGCCTTCACCCGCAGGTACTCCGAGGGTGCCACGCCTTCCCATTGCCTGAACGCCCGCCGGAAGTTGGCCACGTCGCTATAGCCGAGCACCTGGGCGATTTCCTCCACCGAGAGCCGCCCGGCCCTGATGTGCTCCAGGGCGAGCGCATGGCGGACTTCCTTGAGCACCTGCTTGAAGCTGGTGCCCTCGGCCAGCAGGCGGCGGTGCAGCGTGCGCGATGTCATGCACAGAAGACGCGCAGTGACGACCAGGCTCGGGAAGGCGTTCTGCCGCTCCAGGATGAGCCGGCGGACCCGGGCCCCCAGGGAGCTCGTTTCCCCCAGTTTCCTCAGCTCGCGCTGGCAGATCAGCTCCGCCTCCCGGAAGGCGGCCGGGTCGGCCATGCGCAGCGGCGTATCCAGCAGCGCCGTGGTGAGGGTGAAGGCGGCCCGGGGTTGCGCGTAGCACACGGTACAGCCGTACATCTGGCTGGCCAGCTCGGCGTAGGCCGGCTCGGGGAACGGGAGGCTGATCCGACTGATCGCCCCGCCGCCCGGGGTGATGGCGTCGAAGATGTTCTTCACCGCCAGCATCACCGCCTCGATCACCGTCTGCTCGATCGCCCCGAGCGGATGGGTGGCCACGAAGCGCAGGTGCTCCTGCTGCGTCGCCTCATCCTGTTCGAGCTGCACCCGCACCAGGGTGATGCGCACGGCGAGGTAGCGCTCCAGCAGCTCGACGACCTGGCGCAGCGAGCCGCCCTGAAGCGCGGCGAAACCGAGTGCGCCATGGGTGCCGACACCCAGCCGCTCGCCGATCAGCAGCCCCAGCGCCGGCTGCTCGCTCAAGCGCAACGCCTGCTGGATGAGTTCGCCGAACAGCTCGACCCGGGGCTGGTAGTGCGGGTCATCCAGCTGTTCGAGCCCAACGCCGCAATGGCCGAGCCACTCGGCGGGCGCCACGCCCATCACCCGCAGTTGCTCGGCGATCTGTCGCAGGTACTGCACGGGGAGCAGGAAGTCAGGCATCGGCGTCTGTATTTCGCGGGGGTTGGGCAGGGAAAAAAGTGTCAATTAATGACCCCCACAATGTCAATTGAGGCCCTCTCCGGGTAGCACGCAACGCCCCTAGGATTCAGCCGTCCCGACCTAACAATCACAACAGGAGGACGCATGTTTGCATTCCTTTCCAGGCGTCGCCCGAGCACCGTGCGGGTCAACGATGTCGAGATCAGGGCGAACCCCAGGGAGACCCTGCTGCACGCCGCATTGCGCCACGGTATCGACTTCCCCCACAGCTGCCGTGTCGGCGGTTGCGCCACCTGCAAGTGCCGGCTGGTAGCGGGCCGCGTGCGCGAGCTGACCGAGGCCAGCTACATCCTCGACGACGAGGCGCTCGACCAGGGCTACATCCTCGCCTGCCAGAGCGTGCCGCTGGGGGACCTGCGCATCGAGGTCGACCTCACACGCCACACGGCCATGCGCCGGGTGCGTGGCAAGGTCATCGGCCAGGCGAGACTCACCCACGACATCACCAGGCTGGTCGTGCAGTTGCAGGAAGCGTTGCCCTACAAGGCGGGCCAGTACGCGGCGCTGACGCTCGATGCCTTGCCCGGCCAGCCACGGCTGTTCTCCTTCGCCACGCCCCCGCGCCCGGATGGCCAGGTGGCCTTCTTCATCCGCAAGGTGCCCGGCGGATCGTTCACCGGCCTGGTCGACGAGCGCTCGCTGCTCGGCCAGGGCCTGAGCCTGGAGGGGCCGCAGGGCGAGTTCCACCTGCGTCCTTCGGCAGCACCGCTGCTGATGGTGGGCGGTGGCAGCGGCCTCGCCCCCTTGCTGGCGATCCTGCAGGGCGCCCTGGCCGGCAACCCCGGGCGCCCCGCCACGCTGCTGTTCGGCGCGCGCCAGGAGCACGACCTCTACGCCCTGGAGGAAATCGCCAGCCTCGCCGCGCAGTGGCCCGCCCCCTTCCGCTTCGTCCCGGTGCTGTCGGAGAGCACACCGGATACGCGCTGGAGCGGCGCACGCGGCCTGGTCACCGAGCACATCCCGGCGCTGCTGGAGACGGGTGCGCACGCCTACCTGTGCGGCCCGCCCGGGATGATCGACAGCGCCACCGCCCTGCTCCGCGAGCTGGGGCTGCCACCCGGCGCCCTCCACGCCGACCGCTTCACCACGGCCCCGCACCCGGCGACCGTTGGCGCCTGAACCTACAACAAGAGAAACCGCCATGAATCCGTTGCACTACCTCAAATTCTTCCTGTTCCACTTCGTCGGGCTGCTCGCCGTGCTGTCGCTGCTCGCCGGCGGCCCCTGGACGACCGGTGGGCTGCTGGCCGTCCTGGCCTTCTACCTGATCGGCGATGCGTTCGCGGGGGACGACACCAGCACCCCACGCTTCAAGTACCCGGCCATCCTCACCGCCCAGCTCTGGCTGGCCCTGCCACTGCTGGGCCTGATCGTCTTCACGGCGCTCTGGAGCGCCAGCGAGGGCGACCCGCTGGGCTTCGGCGCCGCCCTGGGCCGCCTGAGCGGTCATGACCTGCTCGCCGCCCGCGACGCCACCACCTTCGGCCACCACCTCTCCGCCTGGCTGCTCACCGGGCTGATGATCGGCATGATCGGCACCATCACCGCCCACGAACTCACCCATCGCACCTGGGACCGGGTCTCCCTGCTGATCGGGCGCTGGCTGCTGGCCTTCAGCTTCGACACGGTGTTCTCCATCGAGCACGTCTATGGCCACCACCGCTACGTCTCCACCACCGAAGACCCGGCCACGGCACCCCGTGGGCGCAACGTCTATGTCCATGTGCTCGCCTCGACGCTCAAGGGCAACCTGAGCGCCTGGCGCATCGAAAGGCGCCGGCTCGCCCGCAAGGGGCAGAGCCTGTTCGGCTGGCACAACGCCGTGCTGCGCGGCCATGGCATGAGCCTGCTGCTGGTGGCGGTCGCCTTCGGCATCGGCGGCTGGCCGGCGGCGCTGTTCTTCGTGGCCTGCGCGCTGTGGGGGAAGGCATTGCTGGAGATCGTCAACTACATGGAGCACTACGGCATGGTCCGCAACCCGGCCACCCCGGTGCAGCCTCGCCACTCCTGGAACACCAACCGGCGCATCAGCTCCTGGGCCATGTTCAACCTGACCCGCCACTCCCATCACCATGCCCAGGGCGAAGTGCCCTACCAGGACCTACGCCCCTTCCCGGACGCACCGATGATGATCGGCGGCTACCTGACCACCATCCTGGTGGCGATGATCCCGCCGCTGTGGCACCACCTGATGACGCCCAAGGTGCTGGCCTGGGACCGTGACTTCGCCAGCGAGGAAGAACGCCAGCTGGCGAACGAGGCGAACCGGCGCAGCAGGATTCCCGCGATGGTGGCGATGGCGACTACGATCGAGAGATAGGTGGGTGCGAGCGCGAGCAGGACCACACGCGCTCAGCCGTAATGCCGGGGCGAAGCGCTGTCCGGCGCACGCCACTCGTAGAGAGTGTCCAGCGAGCCGTCTTCACCTTGGCGCTGCCCGACCAGCCACATGCCGGCCTTGATGAGGACACGCTGGGAGGCCAGGTTCTCCGGTGCGACCGTGGCGATGATTCTCGCAAGCCCATGTTTCTCGTGACCGTAGGCCAGCAACGCCGGGACCGCTTCACTCGCCAGGCCTAGCCCCCAGCTCGAACGCAGGAAGGCGTATTTCACCTCCGGCTCGGCCTGCCCACCAGGGTGGACCAGGCCACAGAAGCCGACGAGCGCCCCTGAGTCAAGGCTCTCAAGGGCAAACATCCCGTAACCCCGGGTGCGGTAGTTCGCCTGGGTCATGTCGAACCACGCCTCGCACGCGGCTCGATCAATTGGCTGCCCATCGCCGACCCAACGCATGGCCTCAGGGTCGGAGTAGACGGTGTGGAGCGCATCGAGGTCCTCGATGCGCCAATGACGGCAGTGGAGACGCGGAGTTCTGAAGAGTATTCGAGCCATGGGCAAGGGTCCGCTGGAGCGGCGTGGAGATGCAACGGGTGGCCGATCTTAACGACCTGCCAGAGCGCCTTTTTGATGGGATTCCACGAATAGTCACAGATCATCGCTTAGGTAGACAGAGCCGATATCGGCCTAGTAATTTTGCCCCTCTCTCGCAACGAGGGAACATGAGAAGCAACCGCTCACAAGGAAGGGTGATGCAAAAGAATCTGACTGACTGCTTTGCCTATCTGACTCTGCTCGTAGCCGTTTTTCTGCAGGGCTGCGCCACGGCTATCAAACCCGACGACCTGGCGGCCCCCACGCAAATTTCCTGTGTGTACCTGGACAAACCCCTCTCATATACAGAGACCCTCGGCATGTTCGACATACCCTGGACCACCCGCCTGGAAAAAGGCCCGTACTGGTCGGAGAAGGTCGACGCTAAAGGGACTTACTACCGGGCACCACCAGGCGCCCTTTCCCTTCAGGACGATGAGGGGCGGCCGATGCTCAATGCGCCGCGGACAAGAGACGGCGGCTTCTATGTGCCCAACGACCCTACGGCCCCGATAACTCTCTACTACTACTTCTCCACCAGTGATGCGCCAAGCGTGCCGGAGTGGCTCGATACCGACTGCACTAAAGTCGCTGCCATCAGGGAACCCCATAGCGAGAAGATCAGTGTCGTCGCGCTAGCCGTAGGCGGTGCTATCAGTGGTGCGGCTGTGGCCTCAGTGAGCAGAAGCATCGCTAATTCCAACTCCGTGAGTTATGGACAGGCAGCGGGTGCAGGAGCGGCAGGAGGCCTTATCGGTGGCGTGATCATCGCCACCATGATCAACGCTGACGTCGGCAAGATCATGCCGTTCTTTCCACCACCAAACGCCACTGGCACAGCCACGCTGAAAGCGCTGGTGGCAGAGAAGAAACTGATACCCGAATTGCAATCACCAAGCACCGCAACCGCAGAGGTAAAGTGAGGTGCAACTTCCTCACCCAGCTACTCGCCCACCCGCGCTCAAATAGCCCGCGTATGCAGGGGCTTGAGAAAACCGTGCCGCGCCATCCCTTGCGCCAGCGCACGGGGTATCACCGCGTACGAGGGCTCGCCAGGGCGCGTGTGGAAGATGAAGTCCCACGCCTCGCTCTCCGAGGCCATGTCGTGCAGCAGCCGCAGGAACGGCTTGGGAAAGGTGTTCTCGGAGAACTTGAACGACACGCTGTAGGGCCTGCCTTCGAACCGGCAGCTCAGCGTGAAGCTGCCCTGGGTGCCCGGCTTGCTCTGGTACTGGATGTCCTCCAGCGGCAGCCCCGAGTAGGCGGCGATCTGCGCCAGCGCATGGCCGTCCCCCTTCTCGTCGGCGCCGTAGATGTGGGGCGCGTAGCTGGTGATCTTGGTGTTGTGTTCGCGGAAGAGATGGGAGATGTCCCATGCCGTCTGCGGGTCCAGCGGGCCACGCAGTTCGGCCGGGATGTCCCGCGCATGCCGATACGCCTTGAACTTCGCAGCCAAACCCGGGTGCCACTCCCGCGCGCTTTCGAGCTGCGCCTGATAGTAGTGCTCGTTGAGGTAGCCGCACCCACGCAGCACGGCGAGCAGGTCTTCGAGTACCTCGCCGGGCAGCGAGACGACCGGGGCGTCCTTGTCCGGGAAGCAGTACTGGTAGGCGATGACGGGGCCGTCTTGCTGCTCCGGCGAAAGCGCCTCGGGATCGACCGAAAGCGTCTCGCCACCTGCCAGCACATCCAGCAGCTCGTCCTCGTCCATGGTCCTGACGCCAAGGGCTTCGGCCTTGCCGGTCTTGTCGGCACCCGGCTTGCTGCCCATCACCAGCAGCGTGGTCTTGCCGTTGACGGACTTCTGGATGATGCCGCCCTTCTGGGCGATCAGCGCCTCCAGTTGCGGCCGGGTGTAGTCCCTGAAGGCACCGGTGACCACCACGTGCCGGCCGACGAAGCCGGAGGCCGGCGAAGGCAGCCAGCGCCAGGGCCGCGCGGCATGGTCGTCGAAGTACTCGCACGCATCATCCATGTAGAAGGTTTCCGCGGTGCTTGAGTCGAAGGCGCTGATCTCGATCTCGGTCGCCCCCAGGAAATGGAAGAACGCCACCAGCAGCTCGACCTCCAGGGAGCTGGCCGACTCGAATTCCAGGTGGAAGAGCCCCTCCCTCTCGCGCAGGGTGATGGCCGCCGCGAAGATGTCGTCGACGTCGTAGAGCGTCTCCTCGACGTCCATCGCCTCCACCGCCGCGTAGTCCTGCGCGTTCACGTGGCGCACGAAGGTGCGGATGGCTTCCTGCGCGGCGGCGCCGTCCGCTTTCATGTACAGGTTCAGAGAGAGCGATGACATGGGGTTCTTCCGTGAAGTGTCGGCCTGGTGCTGGACGGCGAGCGTGCGGCAAAGCGCGGGAAAATTCCGTGAGGCAGCCGCGCAAATCACACCGAACTCCGCGTGCTTTCGCGGCTGGCGCTCATCGCCACCCTGTCCCGGCTCTCTTCGCTCGCCTCACAACGTCAGCAACCCGCTGTACAGGCCATAGGCCGCCACCCCGGCGCCCAGGATCACGCAGGCGAAGATGCCCCTCTCGATCGCCGTGAACAGCGGTTCGCCCTGCTCGTGCTTGGCCTTGGCGAACAGCAGCACCCCGGGCGCGTAGAGCAGGGCCGAAAGCAGCAGGTACTTCACCCCGCCGGCGTACAGCAGCCACACCGCGTAGCTCAGCGCGATGCCGCTGACGAACATGTCGCGCGTGCGCTCCCCGGCGGCCTCCTCGTAGGTCTCGCCGCGCTGGCTCAGCAGCAGCGCATAGGCGGCGGACCACAGGTACGGCACCAGGATCATCGATGACGCGAGGTAGATCAGGCTGGTGTAGGTCCCGGCGGAGAACAGCGTGATCAGCAGGAACAGCTGGATCATCCCATTGGTCAGCCACAGGGCGTTGACCGGCACGTGCTGGGCGTTCTCCCGGCTGAGGAATGCCGGCATGGTCCGGTCCCTGGCCGTGGCGTAGAGGATTTCCGCGCAGAGCAGCGCCCATGACAGCAAGGCCCCGAGCAGGGAGATGGCCAGCCCGACGCTGATCAGCAACGCGCCCCAGGGGCCGACTATGTGCTCCAGCACCGCCGCCAGCGACGGGTTCTGCAGCTGCGCGAGTTCAGGCTGGCTCATGATGCCGAGCGACAGCAGGTTCACCAGCACCAGCAGCGCCAGCACCCCGAGGAAACCGATGACGGTGGCGCGCCCCACGTCGGCGCGCTTCTCCGCCCTCGCCGAATACACGCTGGCCCCCTCGATGCCGATGAAGACGAACACCGTCACCAGCATCATGTTGCGCACCTGCTCCATCACGCTGCCGAACTTCGGGTTGCTGCTGCCCCAGATGTCGCGGGTGAAGACATCGGCCTTGAAGGCGACGGCGGCGATGACGATGAACATCACCAGCGGCACCACCTTGGCCACGGTGGTCAGCTGGTTGATGAACGCCGCTTCCTTGATCCCGCGCATCACCAGGAAGTGCACGGACCACAGCAGCAGCGAGGCGCAGCCGATGGCGATCGGCGTGTTGCCCTGGCCGAACACCGGGAAGAAATAGCCGAGCGTGCTGAACAGCAGGACGAAGTAGCCGACGTTGCCCAGCCAGGCGCTGATCCAGTAGCCCCAGGCCGAGGAGAACCCCATGTAGTCGCCGAACCCGGCCTTGGCGTACGCGTAGACGCCGGAGTTCAATTCCGGCTTGCGGTTGGCCAGGGTCTGGAACACGAAGGCCAGCATCAGCATGCCGACCGCGGTGATCGACCAGCCGATCAGTATCGCGCCGGCATCGGCCCGCTCGGCCATGTTCTGCGGCAATGAAAATATCCCACCGCCGATCATCGAACCCACCACCAGGGCGATCAGTGCACTCAAGCGAAGCTTCTGCGTCGGTTGCGACATTCCCTCGGCTCCCCTGCCAGGGGCCTCACCACGAGGCCGCCACCCAGTGATTCAAACAAGCACAAAAAGCCCGTTTTCGCCTGTCGACGAATGCCAGTGGGCCGGCAATCGCACCCGTGCGCCACGCCGGGAAGCCCGCTTTACAAAGCCCGAAGACAAACTAGCGTTCAATGACCGACGCCCCGCCCGCAGCCGGCAACCCGCCTCTTAAGGAGAAGAACCCCATGGCCACGTTCGAACCCGGTCGCCTGCACATCGAGCGCCATGCACTGAACGAGCACGATGTGAGCTACGACCTGTGCATCGAATACCAAGTCTCCCAGGACCCGAAGGAAGGCAAGGGCATGCTCTTCACCCTGCACGGCAGCATCATGGGCAAGGACCTCAAGGAGACCTTCTTCCTGCCCAAGGACCTGGCCTACAACTTCGCCAGCAACGTGACCAAGATCGCCGAGAAGTACGGCATTCCCAAGGCCCTGAGCAGCATCGGCTCGATGCACAAGCACTACGACGCGATGTTCGCGGATGTGCGGGAGCAACTGAACGTCCAGTACGGCGAGCCGGTGAAGCCGGAGCATCTGGAATAACCACCCGCCGGCTGCGAGCCAGGCAACGCCGTATCGCCCCGGCGGCTCGTGCAGCGTTCGGTTTTTTCGGGTGCACCCGGCGTGATACTGCGGCTATGCTCGCCCCCGATTCCCACCCCCGAACAGCCCCAGTCCCCAGGCAGAACATGTGAAGTCGGTCTTTACTGCAGCGCTGCTCTGCCTCGTGCTCGGCACCACGGCCAGGGCCGAGCGATACCAGGTCGTCACCGAAGAGTGGGCGCCCTACAACTACCTGGAAAACGGCCAGTTGACCGGCATGGCCACGGAGGTCGTGCGGGCCATCATGGCGCGCACCGGGGACGACTTCGAGATCGCGGTAGCGCCCAGCATGCGCGCCGCCCACATGCTGCAGACCCGCCCCGGGACCATCATGTACTCGATGTTCCGCACGCCGGACCGGGAGCCGTTGTACAAGTGGGTCGGGCCTATCGTCGAAGAGTCCATCCATCCCTACCAGTTGGCCGATGCCCCCGTCCCGGTGAATTCCCTGGAGCAGCTGATGCATGCGCCGCGCCTCACCACCCGCCACGACGGCCTGGTGCCGAGGGTGCTGGAGTCGCTCGGCTTCACCAACCTCGACAAGAGCGCAGCCGAAAGCCAGCAGCTCTACCGCATGCTGCTGGCCAGGCGAACCGAGTTGATCATCGGCGACACCGACGCGGGCGTTAGCTACTACAGCCGCCAGCTGGGCATCGCGCCGGGCACCCTGCGCCGGGTGCCCGTCGAGGTCTATCGCTCATCCCTGTACATCGCCTTCAGCCGCGATTGCGACGACGCGCTGATCGACGCCTGGGCCCGCGTGCTGGAGCAGCTGCGGCGCTCGGGCGAGCTGGGGCGCATCCGGCGCCGCTACGAATCGCCTGCCGAGCGTTGAGCGAGGGCGGGGTCAGTCCAGTACCCCGTGCAGCACTTCCTGGATCACGCCCGTGGCGATGGCGATCAGCAACAGATCCGTACCGGCCTGCTGCCACTCGTAGCCCTCGTAATGGGGAAGCCTGCCGAGCAGCCGGCTGTCGAGCTTCTTGGCAATGCCGGGCGGAAGCGGCTTGCCGCGCGCCAGGTTCTTCTGGATGCCCGGCGGCAGCGAGGGGCCGGGGCTCCAGTAGCCACGGTTGTCATCGAGGATGATCCTCACGCCACCGATATCGACGCTCGGGCCACCCTGCCAGTCATTACCCCCGCCCTGTCCCTGGTGCCCCTGGCTGCCATGCTGGCCGCCCTTGTCGTGCTTGTTGCCCTTGCCGTTTCCCGGGTCGGCCATCGCGGGGGCCGCGATGATCAGGGCCCCTCCGAGAAGCGCCGACAGCAATGTATTGAGCCTGGACATACGAACCCCTCCTGTAGGGTCATGACGATGTGCTGAGTCTAGTCGTTGCGCTGCAATTTCCGCTCGGCCGGAAGTGATGTTCGCGGTCGGCTTATCAGTTCTGCTGCCACATTCTTGCGGTCCGTCGAGATCAGGTAGCGGCCGATGCGGGTGAGTTCGACGACGCATGAGAAGGCGTCGTTTCAATTTGCGTCCCTCCCGGCTCGAATGCATGTGCTTGAAAAACGCTCGGGCAGGGGCGGCGAACACGCGCTCCGGCGCTACAATGTCGCCCGCGCCGATTCCCCGGATCGGGCACGCCCGGAGCCCGCTTCACCATGTTCACCCTCGTACACCTGGACACACCGCCGCCCGAATCCCTGAAGAACCAGGTGCTGCAGATGGTGGTGGACTACTTCAGCGACATCAGCCCGGTGTCGCTGACGCCCAGCAACCCGCTCTATCAGCTGTACCAGTACGTGATCGGCTACGAGGTGCACCTGTACCTGCAGGCCATGGACGCCACCCTGGCCAGCACCGCACGCCTGGTCCTGGCCCTGGACGATGAAGACCCGTCCCAGGTTCGCGGCTTCGCCTTGTACCTGCCGAGCCAGGACGATGCCGAGGCCGCCACGCTGGCCTATCTGGCCGTCCAGGCCAGCCACCGTCGGAACGGCATCGCCCGGGCCATGCTGCAGCGCGTGATCGAGCAGCGCCCCCATGTCGAGGTGGCCTGCACGGCCGGCAAGGCGCCGGTCTTCGAGGCGATGGGCTTGCGCGTGCTGGCCGCGCAGGGGCCGCATGTCCTGCTGAACACACGCGCCCATCGCTCCAACGGCATGGTGGCGGTACAGAACCTCGCGCCGATATTCGAGTCCAGAGAAGTGCGGCAGATCCACGCCTACCTGGTTCAGCAGCACGGCAAGAAGGCCCTGAGCGAGGCCGAGAGCAAACGCGACCGCCTGCTCGACCAGATGGCCTACCAGGCCGAGATGCTGGTGAAGGAGCGCTTCCCCACGATTCACTGAAGGCCCCAGCCAACAGGCATGAAGCCCAGGCGCTCGACCCGGGCCGGATGAGCATTGCGCCAAACGAACACAGTCACACCCAATGAGGAGTCCACTCATGGCATCCGCCGACAAACAGTGAAAACGGGTCCAGCGAGCCAAAGCCAAGGCGAAACAGAACCGCTCGGGGAAACCCAGGACCACCGCCCTGCATCCTCTGCTGGCCGACCCGCTGATCAACGAGCCGTTCACGGGGTGCTGATCGACCTGGACACCTTCGATTTCAAGGACATCGAAGAGAATGGTTTCAACCCGGCGGACTACGACGACCTGTTCCGGATGATGAGGTACGGCGAGCGCATCAGCCTGCTGGCGATGTGCGTGGTATTCCTCCAGTACCCGGTGCTGGAACGGGTGCTGGCGGAGCAGGCGCCGGACTCGGCGATCAATTTCCTCATGGCGCTGCTGACGACCTACCGGGACCTCTTCCACGGTGAAGACCCGGATACGGCCCTGGAATGGATGGACAGCGACGCCTTCCAGACCGCCTATAACCAGGCCTCGGCCATCCTGCAGGAGAGGAATTCGCGCCGCTGAAGTACCATGCCGCGCCGACACTCCATCGACCCCCTCTGGCCGCCTATGTCCTCCAACGCGCTGTACACCGACCTGTCCCACTACTACGACCTGATGTGCGCCGACATCGACTACCGCGCACAGAGCGACAGCGTGCGGCGGCTGCAGCAGTTGTTCGGCAACCCGGGTCGCAGGCACCTGGACCTCGCCTGCGGCACCGGCCCGCATGTGCGCCACTTCCTCGACTTCGGCTACCGCAGCGCCGGCCTGGACATCAACCAGCCGATGCTGGATATCGCCCAGGCGCGCTGCCCCGAGGCCGCGTTCAGCCGGCAGGACATGGCCAGCTTCCGGGTGGACGAACCCCAGGACCTGATCACCTGCTTCCTCTACTCCATCCACTACAACCCGGATCTGCAGCAGCTACGCGCGTGCCTGGCCAGCGTCCATGACGCGCTCGCGGAGGACGGCGTGTTCTGCTTCAACACGGTGGACAAGGGGCAGATCGACAACCGCTCCTTCGTGCGCCACACCGTGGAGCACGAGGGCAGCCTGTTCACCTTCGGTTCCGGCTGGCATTACCCGGGGGAAGGCGACCGCCAGGCACTGCGCCTCGGCATCGAGAAGACAACGGCGGGGGTCACCGAGAGCTGGCAGGACGAACACCCCATGGTCGCCCTGACCTTCGCCGAGTTGCAGGCGCTGTTGCAGCCGCAGTTCGAGGTGCACGTCTTCGAGCACGACTACGAACGCATCACCCCCTGGAACGGCACCTCCGGCAACGCCCTGTTCGTCTGCGTGAAGCGCTGAGCCGCCCGCCGCGTCAGGCAGCCGGACGACCGGTTGCCCAGCACGAAATCGCGCGAGGGGCAGTTCGGCAAGCTACCGCGATTGCACCATGCACGACTGTCGATACTGCGTAACGAACTCGCGGCTGCCAGGACGGCGCCGTGGCTGCGTGTCATCACACCGAGGGCGCCTGCCCATCAGTCCAGCCGTTTCTGGAAAAAGAAACGCCGGTGCCCCGGCGGGAAGTCCTCGACCTGCCCGAACGCGGTATAGCCGTGGCGCTTGTAGAACTCCGGCGCCTGGAAGTCGAAGGTGTCCAGCCAGATACCGACGCAGCCCTTCTCGCGAGCCGCGTGTTCGGCCATTTCCATCAATTGCGACCCCGTGCCCTGCCCCCGCGCCTGCTCGGGGATGGCCAGCAGCTCGATGTACAGCCAGCGGTAGAAGATTTCCCCGTAGAGCCCGCCGATCACCTCGTCGGTCCGCTCGTCACGCACCAGCAGCGCCAGCGTTTCGCGCTGCGGGTCGCCGGCCTTGGCCCGGTTGTGCGCCCGCAAGGGCTTGAGGATGGCGGCGCGGTCGTCCTCGCTCGGGGTCGCCGTCACGTCGATACGGGTATTCATTCGCGAGTCCTTCAGGCGTCGGGGGGGGCAGGACGGTTCGTCCTCGAACCGAGGGCGAACTATGTCGGGGCCTGGCGCTCGAGTAAATATCCCGTTCCAGGGAGGGCGAAACCTGGCTGCCCGGTACGGCTGCGGATGCGGGTTCAGTGGGACAGGCTGAGCCAGGGCGTGGCTTTGCTTCTGGCCACCTGGAAGAGCGCATAACCAGACCTCGGAGCATGCAGCCGCCGCTCACTCCGGACGTAGGGTGTGCTGCGCGCACCTCGGATTCGCCGCAAGCACCGCGCGGAGGTGCGCACGGTGTTCATCCTGCCGGACTCTCCATTCAAATCGTCACAGGCAGGGCCGATGACTCATGGCCACGCCCACGCGCATCGGTGTAAAAAGACGCTCCTTCCATGCGGATAACGCCAACATGCCCGTTGCGGCCATCTACCTCTACGACCAGTGCTACGCCTCCAGCGTCAGCGGTTTCGCCGATGTCATGCAGGTGGCCAATGCGCACCTCGCCGCACAGGGCTCGGCGGAGCAGTACAGCTGGTCGTTCATCTCCGCTGCGCGGCAGGTCACGGCGAGCAACGGGTTGCCGCTGAAGTCCCGCCGGGCCGAGGCGGACGAGCGTTTCGACATCGTCTACATCCCCGCGTGCCACTACCCGGGCTACCACGGCTTCCGCGCCCTCCTCGACCGGCAACGCCCGCAGTGGCTGGTGCGCCAGTGGGAGATGGGTGCCGAGCTGATCGCCACCTGCACCGGCACCTTCCTGCTGGCCGACACGGGCTTGCTCGACGGCCGGGTCGCGACCACCACCTGGTGGCTGGAGGAGCAGTTCCGCTCCTGGTTCCCGGCGGTGGACCTGCAGATGGCGCCCATCCTCACCCAGGCCGACCGGCTGTTCTGCGCCGGGGCGCTGTCGTCCTATCACCTGCAATCGATCCAGACCGTCGAGCGCCACTCCGGGGCGGCCCTGGCAGCGCGCTGCGCCAAGAGCCTGCTGATCGATGTCAGCCAGACGCTGCAGACCCCCTTCCTGCCGCTTCTCGCGCACCGCTCCCACGAGGACGCGCTGGTGCGCCAGGCCCAGGACCACCTGGAGCGGCACCTGGCCGAGCCCATCCGCCTGGCGGACCTGGCGCGGCGCCTGGCGGTGAGCGAGCGCACGTTGATTCGGCGCTTCCAGCAGGCCGTGGAGACGACACCCCTGGCCTACCTGCAGAACCTGCGCATCGAGGCCGCCAGGGCGCTGCTGGAAACCGGCAACCAGCGCGTGGAGGACATCGCCCAGGCCGTGGGCTACCAGGACGGCAGCTCGTTCGTGCGCCTGTTCCGCGAGCGCATCGGCCTGACGCCGGCGGCCTATCGGCGCAAATTCCGTTTCGACTGACCGGAACCCCTTGTCGGCATCCGCATATCCAGCGTCATTTTTGCCTCTGTGACGGCGGCGCCCGGCCCCCTACCCTGGCGCCCAGTCCAACCGAGGTGCCTATATGAACGTCCTGATCGTGCACGCCCATCCCGAACCCGCGTCCTTCTGCTCGGCGCTCTGCCAGGCGGCGGCCGAGCACTTCCGTGGCCTCGGCGCCAGCGTGGAAGTCTCCGACCTCCACGCCATGGGCTTCGACCCGGTGGCGAGCGAGCGGGACTTCACCGAACGGGCCGATGCCGACTACCTGGTCTACGCCCTGGAGCAGCGCAACGCGGTGAAGCACGGCCTTCTGCAACCGGACATCCAGGCGGAGATCGACAAGGTCCGGCGCTGCGACCTGCTGATCCTCAGCTTCCCGGTCTACTGGTATTCCATGCCCGCGCTCCTCAAGGGCTGGATCGACCGCGTGTTCGTCTCCGGCCTGTTCTACGGCGGGCGGCGGATCTTCGACCAGGGCGGCATGCGCGGCAAGCGTGCGCTGGTCTGCGCCACCCTGGGCGGGCGCGAGCGGATGTTCTCCGCCGAAGGCATCCACGACGATCTGCGCGAGCTTTTCCGCCCGCTGCTCAAGGGCACCCTGGGCTACACCGGCTTCGATGTGCTGGAGCCCTTCTTCGCCTACCACGTGCCCTACCTGGACGATGCGGCGCGTGGCGCCATCCTCGGCGACTGGCGCCAACGGCTGGCCGGCATCGACGGGCAGGCGCCGCTGGAGATGCCCGTCACAGGCGACTACGACGCCCACTTCGAAGCGCGCATCCGCTGAGGCCCCGACTCGCGGGCCCGCTGCGTTTTCTGCACCTTCGCACTCGCAATCGGGATTCTTTGATCCACACTTCTGTCGGTGTCGTTCCGCTTTGACGCCGCCCGCCTTCGCCCCGGGGAGGCAGGCGGCAAGGCTTCGGTACTCGATAGAGAGGCGTATGGCGAATCGCGACGAGTTGGTCATCTGCGAGCACTGCGACTGCGTGTTCGAGAAGCTCACGCTGGCCCGGCACCAGACGGCGCACTGCTCGCGGTGCGGCGGCGTGCTGCAGCGCTACAACGGTTTGAGCATCGAGCAGCGCCTGGCGCTGAGCCTCACCGCCCTGGTGCTCTGGGTATTCGCCAACTTCTACCCGGTCATGAGCATCAGCCTGAAGGGCCTCAAGAGCAGCGCCACGCTGTGGGATTCGGTGCTGGCACTGAGCCTGGGGCCCATCACCTTCATCGCCCTGGTGGCGGCCATCTCCATCATCATCGCGCCGCTCTTCCAGTTGCTGCTGCTGTGCTGGGTGCTCGCCTTCGGCCTGCGCCAGCGCCGCGCGCCGGGCTTTTGCCTGTGCATGCGCTGGCTGGAGTCCCTGCGCCCCTGGAGCATGCTCGAGGTCTGCCTGCTGGGCGCGCTGGTGGCGGTGTTCAAGCTGGCCGGCATGCTCGAGGTCATCCCCCACATCGGCCTGTTCGCCCTGGCCGTGCTCGCCCTGCTGCTGATCCGCATCGCCGGGCGCGACGTGCGCGAACTCTGGGTGCTGCCATGAGCACGCCGCCGCTGGCCAGCGAGCTCGCCCTGTGCCTCTGCCACAGCTGCGGCAAGGCCTGCGACATCAGCCACCACGCGCACCGGTGCGAGCGCTGCGGTGCGCCACTGCATGCGCGCAAGACCCATTCCCTGAGCCGCACCTGGGCCTTCCTGCTCGCCTCGCTGGTGTTCTACGTCCCCGCCAACCTGCTGCCGGTGATGAACACCAGCCTGTTCGGCAACGGCGCCGACAGCACCATCATGAGCGGGGTGCTGGAGTTCTGGCAGCACGGCGCCTGGGACATCGCCCTGATCATCTTCATCGCCAGCATCGCGGTGCCGGGGCTCAAGTTCGTGGTGCTCACGCTGCTGCTGGTCACCGTCCAGCGCCGCTCCACCTGGGCGCGCCGCGAGCGCTCCGGCCTGTACCGCTTCGTCGAGCTGATCGGCTACTGGTCGATGCTCGACGTGATCGTGGTCGCCCTGGTGGCGGCGCTGGTGAAGTTCCAGTCCCTGGGCGAGATCGAACCGCGCGCGGGGATTCTTTTCTTCGGCCTGGTGGTGGTGTTCACGATGCTCGCCGCGATGAGCTTCGACCCCCGGCTGATCTGGGATACGCCCGATGACGAGGAGGTCAGGGATGAGCGCGGAAACCCGTGATGCAGGCCCCGGCCGGCCCCTGGTGAAGACCCGCCGCTTCAGTGTTTCACTGGTCTGGATCGTGCCCATGGTCGCGGTGCTGGTGGGCCTGTCGCTGGTGGTGCACAGCTGGATGCAGCGCGGGCCGACCATCACCGTCACCTTCAAGACCGGAAGCGGCCTCACGGCCAACAAGACCGAGGTCAAGTACCGCAACGTGGTGATCGGCCACGTCTCCGAAGTGGCACTGAGCAAGGACCAGAAAAGCGTCGACGCCACCCTCGAACTGGCCAAGGAAGCGGAAAGCTTCACCCGCGAGGACTCGCAGTTCTGGGTGGTGCGGCCACGCATCGGCGCGGGCGGCGTTTCGGGCATCGACACCCTGCTCTCCGGCGACTACATCGGCGCCGACACCGGCCAGGCCACCCGCCGCGCCAAATCCTTCATCGGCCTGGAGAACCCGCCGCCGATCACCTATGGCGAACCCGGCCGGCGCTTCACCCTGCACGCCCCGGACCTGGGCTCGCTGGACATCGGCTCGCCCCTGTACTTCCGCAAGATCCCCGTCGGCCAGGTGGTGGCGTACAACCTCGACGAAGACGGCAAGGGAGTGAGCATCGAAGTGTTCGTGCATGCGCCCAACGACCGGTTCGTCACCGAGAACACGCGCTTCTGGAACGCCAGCGGCATCGACGTGAACCTCGGCGCCAACGGCGTCGCGGTGAAGACCGAATCGCTGTCGTCGCTGCTGGTCGGCGGCATCGCCTTCCGCGCCCCCGAATACAGCCCCAACGACCAGCCCGCTGCCGAGAACAGGGCCTACGAACTGTTCGACGACCAGCAGACCGCCCTCGCCCCGCCCAGCGGCAAGGCGCAGTACCTGCGCCTGCGCTTCGACCAGTCCCTGCGTGGCCTGAAGGTGGGCGCCCCGGTGGAATTCCTCGGCGTCGAGATCGGCAAGGTGGTCACGGTCAACCTGGACTACGACGCGCAGAAGCACAGCTTCCCGGTGGATGTCGGCATCGTCATCTACCCGCAGTTGCTCGGCCAGGCGCACATCAAGCTGCTCCAGGCGATGCAGCACGACCCCAGCGACGAGGCCGGCGGCGCCCGCCTCATGGGCACCTTCATCGACAAGGGGCTACGCGCCCAGGCCCGCACCGGCAACCTGCTGACCGGGCAGCTGTACATCTCCCTCGACTTCTATCCCAAGGCCCCGAAGGTGGCCTTCGACCCCAGCGCCCGCCCCGTGAGCATCCCCACCATCCCCGGCAGCTTCGAGAAGGTGCAGGAGCAGTTGCAGGCCGTGGTCGACAAACTCAGCAAGCTGCCGGTGGACCGGATCGCCAACAACCTCGACAACAATCTGGTGGAACTGCGCAAGGTGCTCTCGCAGTTCAACGGCAAGACGCTGCCCGGCGTGCAGACCACCCTCGAAGACGTCAGCAAGACGCTGCAGTCGGCCAGCTCCACGCTCGCCGAGGACTCGCCGCAGCGCGAGCAACTGACGCAGACCCTCGACGAGCTGGAGCGCATGTCGCGCTCGCTGCGCGAACTCTCCGACTACCTGGGACGGCACCCGGAATCGCTGATCCGCGGACGGCCCGAGAACGCCACCCCCGGTGGCCTGTTGGCACCGCCGGGCCAATGAACACAGGAGCGACCTTCATGACCGACCCGATCAAGCTCGTGCTCAGCGCCGCCCTGCTGCTGCTCGCCGCCTGCCGCAGCGACCCGATCAACTTCCACACCCTGACACCGCTCCAGGCCGGCGATGGCCGGCCGGCAGGGGCGGACATCCAGATCGAAGGCATCAGCGTGCCACCGCAGGTGGACCGCCCGCAGATCGTCATCCGCCAGGGCGACAGTGGCCTGGTGATCCTGGAGACCGAATGGTGGGGGGCGAGCCTGGTGGACGAGCTGAGCAGCGCCCTGGAGAACCAGCTCGCCAAAAGCAGCCTGCCGCGCCGGGCCTCGGTGCGCCTGGACGTGCAGCGCTTCGACTCCGTGCCCGGCCGCTACGCGCTGCTCGACGTGCGCTGGCGGCTACGCCCCACCGACGCCGGCGACAAGGCCCTGTTGAGCTGCCGCAGCACCCTGCAGACACCCGCCGGCCCCAGCATCGACGCCCTCGTCATGGCCCACCAGAAGAACATCGAGCGCCTGGCCGAGGCCATCGTCCGGACGGCCGGCAGCGACCAGGGGCAGTGCCCGTAGAAGGCCCTGGCCAGGGCAGGCAGAAGCCGGTTCCAGGCCCTGGCGAGTCTGTTCTATTCTTGGCGCTGGCTCAGCGATTCCATGCGATTGAGGAAGGAGAAACGTCATGGCGACATTCGAACCCGGCCACCTGCACATCGAGCGTCACGCGCTGAACGAGCACGACGTCAGCTACAACCTGTGCATCGACTACGAAGTCTCCCAGGACCCGAAGGAAGGCAAGGGCATGCTCTTCACCCTGCACGGCAGCATCATGGGCAAGGACCTGAAGGAGACCTTCTTCCTGCCCAAGGACCTGGCCTACAACTTCGCCAGCAACGTGACCAAGATCGCCGAGAAGTACGGCATTCCCAAGGCCCTGAGCGGCATCGGCTCCATGCACAAGCACTACGACGCCATGTTCGAGGACGTGCGCGCGCAACTGAACATGAAATCCGGCGACCCGGTGAACCCCGAGCATCTGGAATGACCCGTCGGTAGCCCGGGCTGCGGTGCCGAAGGCTGGGCACCTGCTGGGTGTGCCGCACGCACCGCCGCTCGGTGCTTCAGGCAAGGCAGTGGACGCCTGGAACGTCCACAGCATGGGTTTCGCTTCGCTCTACGCCATCCTACGAAAGCACGTCCGTAGCACGCGCGTCGTTGAAACGGCGCGGCAATGCAAAAGGCCCATGCTTGTGCATGGGCCTCTTGGTTTCATGATCGTCCGGGATCGCTGGAGCCTGGTGTCGCGTAGCCCTGTGGGGCCTGGATCAGAAGAACTCGCCGCGCAGGGTCAGCATGAAGTTGCGCGGAGCACCGTAGTAGTTGCCGTATTCGGAGGTTCCCACGGTCTCGTAGTAGCGACGGTCGAACAGGTTGTTGCCGTTGACGGCCACCGTCCAGTTGTCGTCCACCTTGTACTCGACCATCGCGCCGTACACGGCGTAGCCGCCCTGGGTGAAGTCGTAGGGCGTCTCGTTGATTGGATTGCCGATGGAGTCGAAGTCATAGGCCATGCCGGACACGTAGTTGGCGCTCTGCACTTCCACGCCGCCGCCCACGCGCCATTTCTCGAGCTGGCCCGGCAGGGTGTAGACGGTCCAGAGCTTGGCCAGGTGGCGCGGGGTGATGCTGGTGTAGTCGCTTTTTTCGGTCTGGTTGTCGGTGAGGTTGAGGGTATAGCCCGCGATCACTTCCCAGCCGGGGGTGATCTCGCCGGCGGCTTCCAGGTCGATGCCCTTGCTGATGATCTTGCCCTGGCCGATGAAGCAGCAGCTGCCGCTGTAGCTGTCCGGCGGACGACGATAGGCGGGGTCGGTCATCGCCTCGTTCAGGCGCTTGGTGTAGAACAGCGCGCCGGAGAGGTTCAGGCGACCGTCGAAGAGTTCGCCCTTCAGGCCCATTTCATAGGTCTTGCCGGTCATGGGCTCCACGACGTCGGGATTGCCGACCGGTCCTATGCGCTTCTGTGCCTGGGGCTTGAAGATCTCGGCATAGCTGACGTAGGTGGACCACTCGTCATCCAGCGCGTAGATCAGGCCACCGAAGGGCACCAGCTTGGTCGGCTCGCGGTAGCGGGTCGGAGGCTGGTACTCCCAGACCCCAGCGCTCTTGATCCGGTAGTCCTGCTCGTACTTGTAGCGCTGCGCGCGGGCACCGAGCACCAGCTTCAGCGGGTCGGTCAGCTGCAGGCGCACGGTCGAATAGACGCCGTACTGCTCGCGGGTGTTGGGGCTGTAGTCGCGCCAGTAGTCGTGGTCGGTGGCGTTGGTGGGCAGCGGCGACGCGCCGGGGTTCCACAGGTCGATGTAGCCCCCCTTGCCGAGCATGCCGTCGGCGGCGCGCCAGCGGCTGGTGACCTTCTGGTAGTCGGCACCGACCAGCAGTTCGTGCTGGCGACCGAAGGCGTCGAACGTGCCGCTGAGGTTCACGTCGAAGACCGACTGCTTGCTCCAGGACGACACGTAGCTGCCCCACCAGTAGGGGCCGATATTGGTGGTCTCGTCCACCGAGCCGTAGGGGATGATGCCTTCGGTGTCGGACTTGTTGTAGGTGTAGGTGTAGCTGGTGTTGAGCTTCCAGAATTCCGACAGGTAGTGGTCGATCTTGAAGAAGACTTCCTCGTCGTGGCCGTCCATGTAGGCCTGGCCGGTGGTGTACCAGGTGTGGCGCGGCAGGTGCAGGTCGCCGCCACGGGAGTAGCGCGGCAGGCCGTCGCCGGTGCCGTTCTCGTGGGTGCGGGCGTAGCTGGCGCCGACGGTCACCATGGTGTCCGGGGTGAGATCGGCCTCCAGCACGCCGTAAAAGAAGGGCTCTTCGGTGCTGCGGTTGTCCATGAAGTACTGGCGGTCCTCGTAGGACACCACGGCGCGGCCGCGCAGCTTGCCGTCGAAGCCCAGCGGGCCGGTGATGTCGGCCTCGGTGCGGTAGTTGTCCCAGCTGCCGGCGGAGGCGTTGAACTTCAGCTGGTACTGGTCCAGCGGGCGCTTGCGCACCAGGTTGATGATGCCGCCCGGGTCACCGGTGCCGCCCAGCAGGCCGGAGGAGCCGCGCAGGACCTCGATGTGGTCGTACTCGGCCAGGTTGTACAGCTTGTTGCCGTAGAAGGTGCCCACGCCGGAGCCGACGTCCATCGGCGCCGCGCCATCGATCTGCACGTTGTCGATGCCGAAGCCACGGGAGGCCAGCTTGGGCAGGCGGTAGGTGCCGTTCTTGACGGTGATGCCCGGCGTCATCTTCATCGCGTCGGACAGCGTGGTCATGCGCCGGTCCTCGATCAGCTGGCTGCTGATCACCGACACCGACTGCGGGGTTTCCTTGAGGCTGGTGGGCGTCTTGGAGCCCACGCTGGTCAGCCCCGTGGTGTAGGAGCCGGAATTCTCGGTGGCCTCGCCCATGCCCTGTCCGGAGACGAAGGTGGTGCCCAGGTCGAGGACGCTGCTTTCCGTCGCGCCGCCGGTGAGGAGGACCGTGTTGTTCTCGATGCGGTAGGTGACGCCGGCGCCCCTGAGCAGGGTTTCCAGGGCGGCTTCCACCTCCATGTTGCCGCTCACGGCGGTCGACAGCTTGCCCCTGACCAGATCGGCGCTGTAGAGGATCTGCACGCCGGTCTGCTCGCTCAGGGCGGTCAGCGCCCGGTCGAGGGCCTGCGCGGGGATATCCAGCTGTTTCGGGGCTGCACTCACCGGCCCGCCCAGGACCGCCCCCAGCACCATCGCCGAGAACAGCGCGCTCAATGGCCGCCGCGAGGCATAGGGCAATCTCCATGAACGCCGTTCAACATCGTACTTCTGCATGCTTTACCGTCCTGTCGTGAGAGTGCGGCGCCACTTCGCGGGTGAAGCGCCGATGTTCGGATGTGCCCTGCCGACTGCGCCCTTGGGAATGCGGTTATGGATGAGGGCACTTACAGGACGGATAGCGATAAAAAAAATTTAATCGAACGGTGAACCCGGGTACATCGAATCAGTCAAAGGCCGCCTTTCGACAGCCCGAAGTGCGTTCCATGCCTGGATGGCCAGGCCCTTCTCTCAGCGCCGCGTGATGGGGTTCGCTGCGCTCGCGCAACGCCGCCCGACATCCTGCGAAAGCGCCTGGATGCACAACGCCCGGCCCTGGGGCCGGGCGTCGTCGTGGGCGCTTCAGGTGGCTTGCAGCTGACGCGCCTTTTCCAGCAGCACCGCCCGTTCCTCGGGGCTGAGGGCATCGAGCCGCAGGCGCGCCTGGGCCAGCTTGAGCAGTTGCCCCGGCACCGTTTCCAGTGCCCGCAGGGCCTGCGCCAGGGCAGCCGGCGTCGGGTGGTCGAAGACGATGCCCGGGTTGGCCTCGCATTGCAGCAGCTTGCGGATGCCGGCCACCAGCTTGATCACCAGCAGGGAATGCCCGCCGGCGGCGAAGAAGTCCTGGTCCATGCTCAGGCGCTCCAGCCCGAGCAGTTGCGCCATGCGCGTGGAGAGCAGTTCTTCCAGGGCGTCCCGGGGGGCCACGAAGTCACGCTGCACCGCTTGCAGCTCGCGGCCCTGCAGGGCCTGGCGGTCGATCTTGCCATTGGCCAGGCGCGGCATGTCCGCCAGTACCTGCACCTGTGCCGGCAGCATCGATTCGGGCAGGTAGGCGCGCAGGGCGCCACGCAGCTCGCTGGCCGGGTCCTCCGGCAACGTCCCCTGCACGACGACGAAGGCCACCAGTTCAGCCCCCTCGCCCAGGTGCCGGACCACCACCGCCGCCTCGGTGACCGCGGGCAGCAGCAACAACGCCTGCTCGGTCTCGGCCGGCTCCACCCGATGGCCACGGATCTTCACCTGCTGGTCCTTGCGCCCGTACAGCTGGATGCCGCCCTCGGGCCGGTAGCGCGCCAGGTCGCCGCTGCGGTAGAGCACCTGCCCCGGGTCGAAGGGATCGGCGACGAAGGCCTCGCGCTGCTCGGCGCTGGCAGCCAGGTAGCCACGGCTGACCTGCTGCCCGCCGATGTACAGCTCGCCGAGCACGCCCACCGGCACCGGCCGGCGCTGCTCGTCCAGCACATGCACGCGGTTGTTCGCCAGCACCCGGGTCAGCGGGATGCCCAGCTCGCCCAGGTCGGCCTCAACCACGGGATGGACCAGCACCCCCACCGTCGTCTCGGTCGGCCCGTAGTGGTTGAACAGCCGGCAGTCGGGACGGATGCGCAGCACCCGCTCCGCCAGCGCAGGCGGCAAGGCTTCCCCGCCCAGGACGAGGGTGCGGGGGAGAGTCGGCCGCTCGGCCTCCAGCAAGGCGGCCAGGTGCGAGGGCACCATCTTCAGGCAGTCGATCCGGTTCGCCTCCAGGTAGTGGGCGAAGGCCGCGGGGCTCTGCATGGTCGGGTCATCCGCCACATGCAGGGTCGCGCCGTTGTAAAGCGCCCCGAACAGCGCGGTATTGCCCAGGTCGGCCGAGACGCTGGAGGAAAAGGCCACCTGGCGGCAGTCTTCCAGCCCCAGTGCCTCGCTGGCGGCGGCGGTGTAGTTGAAGAGGTGGCGGTGCTCGATCACCACGCCCTTGGGCAGGCCGGTGCTGCCGGAGGTGAAGAGCACATAGGCCACCTCCGCCCCCGTCGTGGCATGCGCCGGGGGCGCATCCCCCGCGGCCTCGTCGGGCCCGCCCGGGACCTGCAAGGCCTTCACGCCGGCGACATCGGCCACCTCGGTCGCCACCAGGACACGGCGCGCCCCGGCCTGTTCCAGCACCTGCGCCTGGCGCGCCGGGGGCCACAGCGGGTCCAGCGGCACATAGGCGGCACCGAGCCTCCAGGCGGCCAGCAGGGAGACCACCCAGGCGATCGAGCGTGGCAGCGCCAGGCCGACGAGATCGCCCGCGCCGACACCGCTGCGGTGCAGCCTGGCGCTCAGCTGGCGCACCTGGGCGTCCAGTTCGCGCCAGGTCAGGGCCTCCTCGCCACAGGCGATGGCGATGCCGTCCGGCGTCCGCTCGGCCCAGCGGGCGATGCGTTGCGGCAGCAGCCCCTCGGCCTGCCCGAGATCGCGGGGTGCCGGGTTGAGCGCCAGCAGGCGTGCGCGCTCCGACTCACCCGGCGGCGGCAGTTCGCACAGCTGGGGGTCGCCCTCCAGCATCGCCTGCAGCAGGCCCAGGTATTGCTCCAGCAACCCCCGCATGGCGGCCTGGCCGTAGAGGTCCGCGCGGTACTCCAGCGCCAGCGTCGCCGGCACGCCCTCCTCGCTCAGCACCTGCAGCAGCAGGTCGAACTCCCCCGCCTGTTCGGGCAGCGCCCGCGCCTGCCAGGTGCAGCCGGCGATCTCGCGCCCGGGCAGCGCCGGTCGGCTGGTGAACCCGCAGGCCAGCGTGGGGGCGGCAGGCCCGCTGCCGGCGATCCAGTATTCCTGCCAGGTTTCGTGTTGCTCCAGGCGCGAGGCCAGCGCGGTGCAGGCCGCACGCAGGCGCCCATCGCCCTCGAACGCCTGGCACAGCGGCAGGGTCCTTTCCAGCACGCCGGGTGCCCCGGCGAAGAATTCATAGGTGCTGCGGGCATCGTGCCGCCACGCCGCGAGCAGGGTCGAGCGGCCACTGATGCGGGCCAGCAGTGCCCACCACCCGGCTTGCAGGGCCCGCTCGAGCGGCAGCCCATCGGCCCGCGCCAGACGTTCGAGGCCGGCCACCAGCGCCGGGTCCAGCCGCTGCTCAAGCACCTCCCCACGGCCGGTCGCGACGCGCCCGCTGCGGCGGTAGGGCAGGTCGGGGGACGCACCGCCCGCGCCCAGGTGCTCCGCCCAGTAGCGCTTGCCCTCGGCGGCGTCTTCGTCCACCGCCACCTCCGCGTGCCATTCCAGGTACTGCTCGAAGCTGGCCGCCGCGTCGTCATCGCCTGCGCCCTGTCCATGGCCCGCATAGGCATCGAACAGCGCCTCGCAGAGCAGCCCCATGCTGCGGGCATCGACGATGAAGCGCGCCACGCCCAGGCTCAGGCGCCAGCGACCCGACTCCAGGCATTGCAGCAGGCCGCCCAGGTGGACCCCGCCGGGGATCGGGTGGGGCGCACCGGCCCACGCCTCGAAGAGCGCCGCCACCGATGCCGCCGGGCCGGGCTCGGCCACCACCTGCAAGGGAAAGCCGCCGCCCTCGCCCGCCAGTTGCCGAAGGCCGTTGTAGCCCGGCACCTGGCCGATGCGCGTGGCCAGCACCGGGAAACGCTGCACCAAAGCGTCCAGCGCGCTCCGCAGGCGGGCCAGGTCGAGCTCGCCCGCGATCTCGACCTGCACCAGGTGCGCCACCTCGGCCCAGGTGCCTTGCGGCCCGGCCTTGTCCAGCAGGCGCTGCTGCTCCGGCAGCAAGGGGAACCCGCTGTTCACTGCGTCCATGCTCATGCTTGCACCTCGTTATCCAGCTGTTGCACCTGCGCCGCGGACGGGCGTTCGAGTTCGCGGCGATCGAACATCTCGCTCATGGCGACGACGATCTTGCGGGGCCCCTCGAAGGGGTCGCGGGCGTGGGCCGCGAGCATGTTGTCGAGCAGCAGCACATCGCCCTTCTGCCAGCCCGGGCGCACGGCGCAGGCCTCGTAGAGCTCGCCCACCTGCTGCATGATCGCGTCGCTGATCGGCGAGCCGTCGCCGAAGTAGACGTGCCGCGGCATGCGCTCCAGGCCATAGAGGGCCAGCAGGTCGTCGCGGACGTCGGCGTCCAGGCAGTGGATGTGGTGCAGCTGGACCTGGTTGAAGAAGCTTTTCTCAAAGGTCACCGGGTGGCGGATGATCGCCGGGCACGGCGTGCGGATCTGCAGCCCGTCGTTCTCCAGCCACGACCACTGGATGCCGGCGGCTTGGCAACGCGCCTCCACCTCGGCGCGTACCTCGGTCTTGAAGAAGTGCTGCCAGGGCACGTCCAGGTCACCGCTGAAGGTGCGCACGTAGAGCAGCCCACGGCTCTCGAACAGGTCGCGCAGGGCCTCGGGCATCCGCCGGTACATCTGCCGACAGTCGACGATGGGCGTGGCGCCGCCGATGGGCGATGGCAGCTCGCAGAAGAACAGCTGCTTGCGCGGCCAGCGGTCCTGGTGCGAGCCCTCGTTGTGGAACAGGATCATCTTCTGCTCGGGGTAAGGCGTGGAGCGGTAGGTGTTCTTGCCGCCCTCCTTCTTCGGCAGGTCGCCGTACTGGCCGTAGAGCCCGGGCTGCACCGCCTCGGCGAAGGCCTCGAAGTCGTGGATGTCACGCAGGGCGAAGCCACGGAAGAGGATCGCGGCATGGCGGGCCAGCTTCTCCTCCAGCAGCGGCCGGTTGGCCTTGGCCCAGCCCACCAGGTCGATCCCCGGATCGCTGGGCTCCATCATCAGCGGGAAGTCCTGCCCGGGCACCACGAGGGTCTCCCGGATCTGTCCCTGGGCTTTCGCGGGTGCCCCGCCCTGGGCCTTCTTGAGGAACTTGCCCAGCTTGTCCGCCTTGTTGCGGACCGGCGCCTCGGCGCTGGCCGCTGTGTGAGTCGGCATGTCGATATCCTCCGATCTGATATTCGGGTCGCCTGTGATCTGTTCAAGAATTCCGATCCAGCCCTCCAGCAGCGCGCCGATGCGCTCGCCGTCGAACAGGTCGCTGGCGAACTGCCAGGTGCCTTGCAGGGCATCGCCGTCCGCCTCGACGAACAGCGCCATGTCGAACTTGGAATAGGCGGTCGCCGAGTCGATCGGCTCGATCCGCATCCCGGCGATGGAGCGGCTCGCCAGCGGCAGGTTGCTCATCACGAAGAGCACCTGCACCAGCGGGTTGGCGCCCTTGTGGCGCGGCGCGGCAGCGGCCTCGACGATCATGTCGAAGGGCAGGTCCTGGTGCTCGAAGGCGTCCAGCGCGGCCTGCCGCGTCTCGTCGAGGAAGGCCGAGAAGGCCTTGCCGGGCTCGTACCGCGAGCGCACCGGGAGCACGTTGACGAAGAAGCCGATCAGCGCCTCCAGCTCGAGTTGCTCGCGCCCGGCCACGTCCACGCCGACGACGATGTCGTCACTGCCGCCGAGGCGGTGCAGCATCAGCTGGAACGCCGCCAGCAGGACGTTGTACAGCGTGGTGCCCTGGGCGCGGGCCAGCGCGTTCAGGCGGCGGCCCAGTGCCGGCGCGATCACGAACGAGCGTTCGCGGCCCGCCAGCGTGGGGTTGGCCGGGCGGCTGCGGTCCGTCGGCAGCGCGAGCAACCCGGAGTAGCCGGACAGCGCCCCGGCCCAGAACCCGGCCTGTGCCTGCAGCACGCCGGTGCGTTCCAGGCCCAGCTGCCACTCGGCGAAGTCGGCGTACTGCAGGGGCAGTGGCGGCAATGGCGAGGCGTCGCCGTCGCGCAGGCGGCCGTAGATTTCCATCACCTCGCCGGCCAGGACCGACATGGACCAGCCATCGGAGACGATGTGGTGCATGGCGAACAGCAGCACATGCTCCTCGGCGCCCAGGCGCAGCAGACGCGCCCGCAGCAGCGGCGCCTGCAGCAGGCTGATGGGGCTGCGCGCGTTGTCTTCCACCGCATCGGCCACGCAGGCGTCGCGCGCATCGGGCGGCAGCGCGGACAGGTCGAGCAGCGGCAGTTCGATCTCCAGGTCCTCGGTGACGACGGCCTGCGGGTCGCCTTCGTCATCGGCCACATAGGCGGTGCGCAGCACTTCGTGGCGGCGGATGACCGCGTTCAGCGCGCGGGCGAGCAACGGGGCCTGCAACTCGCCGGTCAGGCGCAGGGCCATGGGCATGCCGTAGGCGCCACTGGCGGAGAACTGCTCGATCACCCACAACCGCCGCTGCGCCAGCGACAAGGTCGGCGCACCGCGGCGCGGTGTCACCGGCGGCCTGGCGACCTGCACAGGCGCCAAGGAACGGCTGCGCAGGCGCTGGGCGAGCGCGCCGAGGACCGGCGCCTCGAAGAGGTCGCGCAGGCTGATCGGTTGCTCGATGCAGCGGCGCAGTCGCGCCACCACCTGGGTGGCCAGCAGCGAATGCCCGCCCAGCTCGAAGAAGTGGTCGCCACGGCCGACCCGCTCCAGCCCGAGGACGCCCTGCCAGACCTCGGCCAGGCGGCATTCCAGCTCATCGGCCGGCGCCTCGAAGCGCTGCTGTTGCGAGGCGGCATCAGGGGCCGGCAGGGCCTTGCGGTCCAGCTTGCCGTTGGGGCTGAGGGGGAAGCGCTCCAGCAGCACCAGGCACGCGGGCACCATGTAGTCCGGCAACTGCGCCTGGAGCCGCTCGCCCACCGCTGAGCGCCAGCTCGCCTGCTGCTCGGCATCGGCAGCCAGCAGCGCCGGCTCCTGGGGCACCACATAGCCGACGATCTGCAGGCCGCTGGCACCCGGCAGGGCCAGGACCACGGCGTCACGCACGCTGTCCTGCTCCAGCAGGCGCGCCTCGATCTCGCCCAGCTCGATGCGGAAGCCCCGGATCTTCACCTGGTGGTCGACACGGCCGACGTACTCGATCTCGCCCTCGGCGCCGTAGCGCGCCAGGTCGCCGGTGCGGTACAGGCGGGCGCCCGGTTCGGCGGAGAACGGGTCGGGGATGAAGCGCTCGGCGGTCAGGCCCGGGCGGTTGAAATAACCCCGTGCCAGCAGCTCGCCGCCGATCACCAGCTCGCCGATCATGCCCACCGGCGCGGGCAGGCCCACTTCGTCCAGCAGGTAGATGCTGCGCCCCGGCAGTACCCGGCCGATGGGCAGGGTCAGCGGCAGGGGCCGCGCCTCGCTCACATAGGGCGCGCAGTCGAGGGTGGTGGCGGTGACGGTGGCCTCGGTGGGCCCGTAGGTGTTGAGCAGGCGGATGCCGCCCAGCCCCGCCTGGCGCCAGGCCGACAGCGCTTCCGGCGGCATCGCCTCGCCGCCGCTGTGCACCTGCCGCAGCGCGCCGTAGGGGCGCGGGCCGACCTCGGCGAAGTCGCGGGCGATCATGCTCCAGTAGGCGGTGGTGAGGTCGACGACGCTGATGCGCTTGGCGATCAGCTCGCGGTAGAAGGTCTCGCTGTCCCAGATCTCGTTGCCGCGCAGCACCACCGCCGCGCCGCAGATCAGTGCCGGGTAGAGCTGCTCGACGAAACCGTCGAAGTTGAAGGTGGAGAACTGCAGCACCCGGTCCTGCGCCCGCAGGTCGAAGAAGTCCAGGGCCACCCAGGCATGCCGGGCCAGCGCCTGGTGGCTGATGCCTACGCCCTTGGGGCGCCCCGTCGAGCCCGAGGTGAACATGACGTAGGCCAGGTTGTGCGGGTGCAGGCGCACCTGCGGGTCGCTGCCTTCGAGGCCTTGCCAGGCATCGCCCTGGTCCAGGCACAGGCGTGGCAGGCCGGCGGGGACCGGCAGGCTGTCGAGCACGCTCTGCTGGGTCAGCACCAGTGCCGCGCCGCTGTCCTCGATCATGCACAGCAGGCGGTCGGCCGGGTAGCCCGGGTCCAGCGGCACATAGGCACCGCCGGCCTTGAGCACCGCCAGCAGGCCGATCACGAGCTCAGGCCCGCGCTCCACGGCCAGGCCGACCCGCACGTCCGGCCCGACGCCCAGCGCCATCAGGTGCCGGGCCAGGCGGTTGGCACGCAGGTTGAGCTCGGCATAGGACAGCTCGTGGTCCTCGAACAGCAGCGCCGCGGCGTCCGGGGTGACGGCCGCCTGGGTGGCGAACAGCTCATGCACGAAGCGTTCGCTCGGGCAGTCGAGCGTCGCGCGGCTCCAGGCCTCCACGAGTTGCTGCCGCTCGTCCGCCGCCAGGTAGTCCAGGCTGCCCAGGGCGGCGTGGGGCTGCGCGGCCATCAGCCCGATCAGGCGGGTCAGGTGGCCCGCCAGGCGCTGCACCACCGCATCGGTGAAGTGCGCCCGGTCATGGCTGAACTCCAGCACCAGGCCGTCGTCCAGGCTCACGCTCAGGGTCAGCGGGTAATGGGTCCGCTCGTGATTGGCCACCTCGCCGAAGCGCAGCCCCTGGGGGGCGCCCTGCTGCAGCGCGGCGGACATGGGGTAGTTCTCGAACACCACCAGGGTGTCGAACAGGCTCTCACCGCCCTGCCCGGCCCAGCGCTGGATGTCGTAGAGCGGCGTGTGCTCGTGTTCGCGCAGCGCCAGGTTGAGCGACTGCACCTGCTCCAGCCACTGCGCCACGCGCTGCTGCGGCGCGGGGGCGGCGATCACCGGCAGGGTGTTGATGAACAGGCCGACCTGCTCTTCGATGCCCTCCAGTTCGGCCGGGCGCCCGGCCACCGTCGCGCCGAAGGCCACCGTCGCCTGCCCGGTGTAGCGCTGCAACAGCAGCAGCCAGGCCGCCTGCACCAGGGTGTTGAGGGTCACCTTGGCGTGCCGGGCCGCGTCCTGCAGGCGCTGGCTGGCTGCGCGGTCGAACTGCACGCGGTGGTCCCCGAAGCCGCTGCCGGCCAGCGGCATGGGGTTGGCCCTGGCCAGGCGGGTCGGCTCTTCCAGGCTCGCCAGCAACGGCCGCCAGAAGCGCTCGCCGGCCTGCGCGTCGCGCTGCTGCAACCAGGCGATGTAGTCGGCATAGCGCCCCGCACGGCTGGGCAGCGGCTGCCCGGCGTACTGCTGCAGCACCTCGCCCAGCAGCAGGGACAGGCTCCAGCCATCGACGAGGATGTGGTGGTGGGTCAGGACCAGGTGGCAGCGCCCCTCCGCCAGCAGCACCAGCTTGATGCGCAGCAGCGGCGCGACGCCCAGGTCGAAGCCGCGCGCGTGCTCGGCGGCCACCAGGTCGTCCAGCGCCTGGTCGAGACCGTCGCGCCCGCGCCAGTCGAGCACCTCGAAGGGCACCTCCACCTGGCGCTGGACGAGCTGCAGCGGCCGCTCCATGTCGGCCTGCCAGAGGAAGGCGCTGCGCAGCACGTCGTGGCGGTCCATCGCCTGCTGCCAGGCCGCCCTGAAGCGTTGCGGCTGCAGGCCGTCGGCATCGACGCGCAGCTGGTTGATGTACTCCGCGCGCGCGCCCTGGTAGAGGCTGTGGAACAGCATGCCCTGCTGCATCGGCGACAGCGGGTAGATGTCCTGCAGCTGCGCCGGCGCCAGCGGCAGGCCGTCCAGTTGCTCCTGGGTGAGCGGCATCAGCGGGAAGTCGGACGGCGTAACGCCACGGTTGTCGCTGGCACAGCAGTGCTCGACCAGCTCGCGCAGCGCCTGCGCATAGGCATCGGCCAGGCCTTGCAGCGTCGCCTCGTCGAAGCACTCGCGGCTGAAGCACCAGTCGACGGCCAGTTGCCCGTCGTAGACCTGGCCGTTCAGCACCAGGCAATTGGGCAGCGGCGCCTCCAGGCTCTGCTCCCGCCCGGCCGGCTCCCGCGCCGGAACGAACAGGCCGCCCTCGCCGGCGAAGCTGCCATCGAGCTGCCCGAGGTAGTTGAAGGTGACGCCCGGCTGCGGCAGGGCCGCCATCCGCGCCTGCATCTCTTCGTCCCCCAGATAGCGCAGGGCGGTGAAGCCGATGCCGTTGTCCGGCACGCGGCGCAGGTCTTCCTTGATCCGCTTGATCGACCCGGCCAGGTCGTCCTGCGGGTGCAGGTGCACGGGGAAGAAACTGGTGAACCAGCCCAGGGTCTGGCTGACGTCCGGGCCGTCGGGCAGGCCGTCCCGCCCGTGGCCTTCGAGCTGCACCAGGGCCGAGGCGTGGCCGGTCCAGCGGCACAGCACCCGCGCCAGCGCGGTCAGCAGCAGGTCGTTGATGCGCGTGCGATAGGCCGCGGGCGCGTCCTGCAGCAGGCGCCGGGTCAGGTCCTTGTCCAGGCGCGTGCTGGCGTGCGCCGCCTGGCGGTAGGTGGCACGGCCCTCGCGCCGTTGCGGCAGGCCGACTTCGGCGCCGCCCAGGTAGGCCTGCCAGAAGCCCAGTTCCTCTTCCGCTCCGGCGCGCTTGGCATGGGCCTGCAGCCGCTCGGCCCAGGCCTTGACCGACGCGCTCTTCGGCGCGAAGGCAGGGGTGGCGCCCGTAGCCGCCTGCCCATAGGCCTGCTGCAACTCGTCGAACAGCACCCGCCACGACACGCCGTCCACGGCCAGGTGGTGGATGACCACCAGCAACCGCTGGCTGGCATCGGGCAAGTCGACCAGCACCACGCGCAGCAAGGGGCCGTGTTCCAGGTCCAGGCTGCCCTGCACCTCGTCGCACAGCGCCGGCAGCTGCGCCAGGTCGCTCAGGCGGCGGTACGCCAGGAGCGGCGCGTTCGATGGCGCGGCGAACCGGGCCTGCCAGCCATTGGCGCTCCTGGCGAAGCGCAGGCGCAGCGCGTCGTGGCGCTGCACGAGGGCGGCCAGGGCCTGCTCCAGGGCAGCGGCATCCAGGGCCTGCGCCGGTTGCAGGAGCACCGACTGGTTCCAGTGATGGGCGTCGGGGACATCGGCGGCGAAGAACATCGTCTGCGCCGGCAGCATGGCGGTGGCACCGCTGAGGGGGCCCTGCTCCGCGGGTTCCTGCGCCTCGGCACGGCGGGCGACGGCGGCCAGGGCCTCGATGCTCTGGTGCTGGAACAGGTCCCTGGGGGTGATCAGGAGGCCCTGCTGGCGCGCACGGCTCACCACCTGGATGGAGACGATGGAATCGCCGCCCAGCTCGAAGAAGTTGTCCTGCGCGCCCACCTGCTCGATGCCCAGCACCGCTTGCCAGATCGCAGCCAGTTGCTGCTGCACGAGCGTGGCCGGCGCCACATAGGCCTTGCGCGACTGCCCCACCTCGGGCTGCGGCAGCGCCTTGCGCTCCAGCTTGCCGTTGGGGCTCAGCGGCATGGCCTCCAGCAGCACCCACTGGGCCGGGACCATGTAGTCGGGCAGTCCATTGCGCAGCTGGCTGGCCAGCTGTTCGGTATCCAGCTCGGCAGTCGCGGGCACCACATAGCCCACCAGGCGCTGGTCGACGGCCAGCACCACGGCTTCGCGGACTTCGTCCAGTTCCATCAGCCGCGCCTCGATCTCGCCCAGCTCGATGCGCAGGCCACGGATCTTCACCTGGTGGTCGATGCGGCCGGCGTATTCGATCACGCCGTCCTGGCGATAGCGCGCCAGGTCACCGGTGCGGTACATGCGCTCGCCGGCCACGAAGGGATTGGCGACGAAGCGCTCGGCGGTCAGCGCCGGGCGACGGTGATAACCACGGGCCAGGCCGACACCAGTCAGATACAGCTCGCCGAGGACGCCCACCGGCACCGGTTCGAGGTTGGCATCGAGGATGTAGCAGCCCAGGTTGGCAATCGGCTGGCCAATGGGCACGCCGTCCTTGCCTTCGTCGACGCAGGTCCAGTGGGTGACGTCGATGGCGGCTTCGGTGGGGCCGTAGAGGTTGTAAAGGTCGGCTTGCGGCAAGCGTGCAAAGACCTGCTGCTGGGCATCCACCGGCAGTGCTTCACCGCTGCAGACGATGCGCTTGAGGCGGGTGCAACGCTCCACCTGCGGGTCCAGCAGGAAGGCCTGGAGCATCGAGGGCACGAAGTGCAGCGTGGTGATGTTCTCGCGCTCGATCAGCGCCACCAGCCTGGCCGGGTCACGGTGATCGCCCGGGGCGGCAACGACCAGGCGAGCGCCGGTCATCAGCGGCCAGAAGAATTCCCACACCGACACGTCGAAGCTGAATGGGGTCTTCTGCAGCACGCTGTCGCTGGCATCCAGGCCATAGGCCTGTTGCATCCAGCACAGGCGGTTGGTCAGCGCCAGATGGCGGTTGCCGGCGCCCTTGGGCTTGCCGGTGGAGCCGGAGGTGTAGATCACATAGGCGAGGTTTTCGGCATCGAGCGCGACACCCGGATTGGTTTCCGGGAAATCAGCCAGCGACTCCACGTCCAGATCGATGCGCTGCACGCCTTCGGCCAGCGGCAGCTCCAGGTGCGACTGGCTCAGCAGCAAGTTCACGCTGCTGTCATCGAGCATGTAGGCCAGGCGTTCGGCGGGGTATTCCGGGTCCAGCGGCACATAGGCGCCGCCAGCTTTGAGAATTGCCAGCAGCCCCACGACCATTTCGATGGAACGCTCAACCGCGATGCCCACCAGGCTGTCCGGCCCGACGCCACGGGCGATCAGGGCGTGGGCCAGGCGATTGGCGCGCTGGTTGAGTGCGGCATAGCTGAGCGTTTCAGTGCCGAAGGCCAGGGCCGGGGCATCGGGAGCGCGTTGCACCTGGGCTTCGATCAGCTGGTGCACCGGGGTATCGAGCGGGTACGCGGTGGCCGTGGCGTTCCAGCCGTGCAGCTGGGTTTCACGCTCGCTGGGCGAGAGCAGCGGCAGCTCCGCGATGGGCGTATCCGGTTGAGCGACGATGGCTTCCAACAGGCCCAGCCAGTGGCCGGCCATGCGCTCGATGGTCGCCGCCTCGAACAGATCGGTGGCGTACACCAGGGCGGCGGCGAGGCCGTCGCCCTCATCACAGGTTTCCAGGGTCAGGTCCAGCTGCGCGGTGCCGCTGTCCCAGGTCACGCCCTCGACCTTGAGGCCGGGCAGCCCGGAGAGCCCCGCCGCCTTGGCCTGGTGGTTGTACATCACCTGGAACAGCGGGTTGTGGCTGAGGCTGCGCTCCGGTTGCAGGGCTTCCACCAGCTGCTCGAAGGGCAGGTCCTGGTAGGCCTGGGCTTCCAGCCCCATCCGTTGCAGCTGTTGCAGCAGCTCGCTGAAGCGCGTGTTGCCATCCATCACGCCCTGGAACACCTGGGTGTTGATGAACAGGCCGATCAGCCGCTCGCACTCGCGGCGGTTGCGGTTGGCCATGGGCACGCCGACGCGCACCTCGGCCTGGCCGCTGTAGCGGTGCAGCAGCACCTGGAAAGAGGCCAGCAGCAGGGAGAACAGCGTGGTGTCCTGCTGGCGGGCGAGGCCTTTCAGCGCGCGGGCCAGCTGCGGAGCCACCGGGATGGCGAAGCGGGCGCCACGGTGGCTCTGCACCGGCGGGCGGGCATGGTCGGTCGGCAGTTCGAGCAGCGTCCGGCCTTCACCCAGGCACGCCTTCCACCAGTCCAGCTGGCGCTCGCGCTCACCGGCTTCCAGCCATTGGCGCTGCCAGGCGGCGTAGTCGCGGAACTGGATCGGCAAGGGTGGCAACTGCGCCGCGGTGCCATCGACGGCGGCTTTGTAGAGCGCCAGCAGGTCGTCGACCATCACGCCCATGGACCAGCCATCGGTGATGCCGTGATGGAGCACGATCACCAGCACCTGCTCCGCCTCCCCCGTACGCGCCAAGGCCGCACGGATCAGCGGGCCCCGTTCGAGATCGAAGGGTTGCAGGATGCGTGCTTCCAGGTAGTCGTGCAGCGCCGGCCGCCCTTCCCCGCTCCCTTCGGCGACCGGCAGGCGGGTCGTCTCCAGGCTGAAGTCGAGCGTCGCCTCGACCTGCTGGAAGACCTCGCCGTCCGCTTCGACGAAGCGGGTGCGCAGGCTTTCATGGCGCTCGATCAGGGCGTGGAAGGCCTGCTCCAGCGCGCCGGCATCCACCGCCCCCTCGAGCCGGAGCACCACGGGGATGTGGTAGGCGGCGCTGTGCGGGTCGAGCTTCCAGAGGAACCATTGCCGCTGCTGCGCGTAGGACAGCGCATGGCGGCCGCGCTCGCAGGCCGGGACGATGGGCAGGCGCGCCACGTCGATGCCCATCTGCCCGAGCTTGGCGAAGAATTGCCGACGCTTGCCGGCGTCCAGGCCACGCAGGCGCTCGACCAGTTCCTCGGCGCGGATATCCCGTGCGGCGCCTTGCTTAAGCATCATCTTTCTCCAGTTCGTCCAGCGCGTCGAAAATCATGTCGTACTCATCCTCCAGCCCGCCCGCGCCCAGCCTGGGCTCCAGGTAGGCCGCCAGCTCGGCCAGGGTCCGGGCCAGGTAGAAATCACGCAGGGGCACCTCGATGCCCAGCTCCTCGCGCAGGCGCGAGGACAGCATGACCAGCTGCAGGGAGTGCCCACCCAGCTCGAAGAAGTTGTCGTGGCGGCCCACCCGCTCCAGCCCCAGCAGGCCCTGCCAGATGTCGGCCAGGCGCTCTTCCAGCTCGCTGGCCGGCGCCTCATGGGCACGTCGTTGCAACGCGGCATCCAGCGCCGGCAGTGCCTTGCGGTCGAGCTTGCCGTTGGTGGTCAGCGGCAGGTGGTCGAGGAACAGCAGGTGCGCCGGGACCATGTAGTCCGGCAGGTGCTCACGCAGGTGGGCCTTCAGCGCCTCGCGCAGGCTGGCTTCGTCGCAGTCGCCGCCAGGCACCAGGTAGGCCACCAGTTGCGGGCCAGCGTTGCCGCCCTGGGCCAGCACCGCGGCTTCGCGGATCGCGGGATACGCCAGCAACTGCGCTTCGATCTCGCCCAGTTCGATGCGGAAGCCACGGATCTTCACCTGCTGGTCCAGGCGGCCGATGTACTCGATCACGCCATCACTGCGGTAGCGCGCCAGGTCGCCGGTGCGGTACAGCCGCTCGCCGTCATGGGAGAAGGGGTTGGGCACGAAGCGTGTGGCGCTCAATGCCGGGCGCTTGAGGTAACCGCGCGCCAGGCCGGGCCCACCGACATACAGCTCGCCGGTGCAGCCTTGGGCGACCGGGTTGAGGGCGCCATCGAGCAGGTACCAGGTCAGGTCGGGGATGGCCTCGCCGATGGGGCTGCTGGCGGCCTGGTGCAGATCGGCCTTCGACAGCGGGCGCCAGGTGACGTGCACCGTGGTTTCAGTGATGCCGTACATGTTCACCAGGCGCGGCTGGGTATCGCCGAAGCGTTCGAACCAGGGCGCCAGGCCCTTCACTTCCAGGGCCTCGCCACCGAACACCACATAGCGCAGTGCGTCGGCTTGGCTGCTGGCAGAGCAAGCCACCCCCATCAGCGCCTTGAAGGCCGAGGGTGTCTGGTTCAGCACCGTGACGCCTTCGCGGCAGAGCAGTGCATGGAACTCATCGGGCGAGCGGGTCACCCACTGCGGGACGATCACCAGGCGGCCGCCATAGAGCAGCGCACCGAAGATTTCCCATACCGAGAAGTCGAAGGCGAAGGAGTGGAACAGGCTCCACACATCCTGCGGACCAAAGCCGAACCAGGCGTCGGTGGCGGTGAACAGACGCGTGGCGTTGGCGTGGCTGAGCAGCGCGCCCTTGGGCTGGCCGGTGGAGCCGGAGGTGTAGATCACATAGGCCAGGTTGGCGGGGCTGAGGGCCACGTTGGGGTTGTCGTCGCGGCCGTGGCCGTCGTCGGTCTCAAGCGCCAGGACGCGGACCTGAGCGGGAATGGCCAGGCGCTCGCGGGCGCTGTCTTCAGCCAGCAATAACTGCAAGCCACTGTCTTCTATCAGGTACGCGAGGCGGTCTTCCGGGTAGGCCGGGTCCAGCGGCACATAGACGCCACCCGCCTTGAGGATCGCCAGCAGGCCGACGATCACCTCCAGGCCACGGCCGGCGGCCAGGCCGACCAGGGTATCCGGTCGCACGCCTTCGGCGATCAGGCGATGGGCTATTCGGTTGGCGCGGCGGTTGAGTTCGCCATAGGCGAGGGTCTGGCCTTCGAAGCTGAGGGCGATGGAGTCCGGCGCTTCGGCAGCGCGCTGCTCGAACAGCGAGTGCAGGCAGGACTCCACCGGGAAGCGCGTGGGCGCGGGGTTCCAGGCCAGCAGGTTGGCCTGCTGTTCGCTTGGCGAGAGCATCGGCAGCTCGGCCAGGCGCTGGTTGGGATGGGCAACCATCGCCGTGAGCAGGTTGCGCCAGTGATCGGCCAGGCGCTCAACGGTGGCCGCTTCGAACAGGTCGCTGGCGTAGGTGAAGATGGCCTGCAGCCCCCTTCCCTCGACGATATCCAGGGTCAGGTCGAACTGGGCATCGCGGCCATGCACGGCGATCTGCTCGAAGGCCAGCCCCGGCAGCCCGGGACGCTCCGCTTGGACATCGTGCTGGTGGTTGAAGGCCACATCGAAGAGTGGGCTGCGGCCCAGGCTGCGTTCCGGTTGCAGCGCCTCGACCAGTTGCTCGAACGGCAGGTCCTGGTTGGCCTGCGCCTCCAGCGTCGTCTGTCGGGTGCGCTGCAGAAGCTGGGTGAACGAGGATTGCCCGTCCACCTCGCCCCTGAGCACCAGGGTGTTGACGAAGAAGCCGACCAGGCCTTCGGTTTCCAGGCGGTTGCGGTTGGCGATGGGCACGCCGATGCGGATGTCCGCCTGGCCGCTGTAGCGCGCCAGCAAGACCTGGAAGGCCGCCAGCAGGACCATGAATGTCGTGGCGCCCTGCTCCCGGGCGCAGGCTCGGACCTGCTCGGCCAGGGCCTCCTCGACGGCCAGGTCGAAACGCGCCGCTCGCATCGTCCGGTCGAGGGGCCGCCCATGGTCGGTGGGCAGCTCCAGCGGCGGCGTCGGCTGGCCGAGCTGCGTCACCCAGTGGTCCAGCTGCCGGCGGCGCGCGTCGGAGCCCATCCACTGGCGCTGCCACTGCGCGTAGTCGACGTATTGGATCGGCAAGGCCGGCAGTGACGCGGCCTCGCCGCGCTGGTGAGCGGCGTAGAGCGCCAGCAGCTCGTCCACCATCACCCGCATCGACCAGGCATCGGAAACGATGTGGTGCTGGGTCAACAGCAGCACGTGCTCATTCGCCGCCAGGCGCCACACGCGCACCCGCAGCAACGGCCCCTGGCGCAGGTCGAACGTCCGTCGTGCCTCCTGGGCGATGGCGCTCTCCAGGTCCTCCGGCGCCAGCGCCTCGGCCTGGATACGCGCGGCCTGCGGTGCATCCACCACCTGCCAGAGCTGCTCCCCGTCCTGGATGAAGCGGGTGCGCAGCGATTCATGCCTTGCGATCAGGTCGCTGAAGGCCTGCTCCAGGGCGGTGATATCCAGTTCGCCCTTCAGGCGCAGCGCCGAAGGGATGTGGTAGGCGGCGCTTTCCGGCTCCAGTTGCCAGAGGAACCACTGCCGTTCCTGGGCGTAGGACAGCGGCAGCGGCTGCTCGCGGGAAACCGGCAGCAGCGGCGGCTCGGCCTGGGCCAGCGGTCGCTCGATGGCACGGGCGAAATCGCTCAGCTGCGGGTGTTCGAACAAGGTGCGCAAAGACACGTCCCGTTGCAGCTGCTGGCGTACGCGCGACACCACCTGGGTGGCCAGCAGCGAGTGCCCACCCAACTCGAAGAAGCCATCGTGGCGGCCAACCCGCTCGACCCCGAGCAGGGCCTGCCAGATATCCGCCAGCTGGCGTTCCAGGCCGGCTTGCGGCTCCACGTATTCCTTGCGCGACTGCACGGCATCCGGCTGCGGCAGCGCCTTGCGCTCCAGCTTGCCGTTGGGGCTGAGGGGCATGGCCTCCAGCAGCACCCATTGGGCCGGGACCATGTAGTCCGGCAACCCATTGCGCAACTGGCTGGCCAGCTGCTCGGTGTCCAGATCGCTTTGAGCGGGCACCACATAGCCCACCAGTCGCTGGTCGACGGCCAGCACCACGGCTTCGCGGACTTCGTCCAGTTCCATCAGCCGCGCCTCGATCTCGCCCAGCTCGATGCGCAGGCCACGGATCTTCACCTGGTGGTCGATGCGGCCGGCGTATTCGATCACGCCGTCCTGGCGATAGCGCGCCAGGTCACCGGTGCGGTACATGCGCTCGCCGGCCACGAAGGGATTGGCGACGAAGCGCTCGGCGGTCAGCGCCGGGCGACGGTGATAACCACGGGCCAGGCCGACACCAGTCAGATACAGCTCGCCGAGGACGCCCACCGGCACCGGTTCGAGGTTGGCATCGAGGATGTAGCAGCCCAGGTTGGCAATCGGCTGGCCAATGGGCACGCCGTCCTTGCCTTCGTCGACGCAGGTCCAGTGGGTGACGTCGATGGCGGCTTCGGTGGGGCCGTAGAGGTTGTAAAGGTCGGCTTGCGGCAAGCGTGCAAAGACCTGCTGCTGGGCATCCACCGGCAGTGCTTCACCGCTGCAGACGATGCGCTTGAGGCGGGTGCAACGCTCCACCTGCGGGTCCAGCAGGAAGGCCTGGAGCATCGAGGGCACGAAGTGCAGCGTGGTGATGTTCTCGCGCTCGATCAGCGCCACCAGCCTGGCCGGGTCACGGTGATCGCCCGGGGCGGCAACGACCAGGCGAGCGCCGGTCATCAGCGGCCAGAAGAATTCCCACACCGACACGTCGAAGCTGAATGGGGTCTTCTGCAGCACGCTGTCGCTGGCATCCAGGCCATAGGCCTGTTGCATCCAGCACAGGCGGTTGGTCAGCGCCAGATGGCGGTTGCCGGCGCCCTTGGGCTTGCCGGTGGAGCCGGAGGTGTAGATCACATAGGCGAGGTTTTCGGCATCGAGCGCGACACCCGGATTGGTTTCCGGGAAATCAGCCAGCGACTCCACGTCCAGATCGATGCGCTGCACGCCTTCGGCCAGCGGCAGCTCCAGGTGCGACTGGCTCAGCAGCAAGTTCACGCTGCTGTCATCGAGCATGTAGGCCAGGCGTTCGGCGGGGTATTCCGGGTCCAGCGGCACATAGGCGCCGCCAGCTTTGAGAATTGCCAGCAGCCCCACGACCATTTCGATGGAACGCTCAACCGCGATGCCCACCAGGCTGTCCGGCCCGACGCCACGGGCGATCAGGGCGTGGGCCAGGCGATTGGCGCGCTGGTTGAGTGCGGCATAGCTGAGCGTTTCAGTGCCGAAGGCCAGGGCCGGGGCATCGGGAGCGCGTTGCACCTGGGCTTCGATCAGCTGGTGCACCGGGGTATCGAGCGGGTACGCGGTGGCCGTGGCGTTCCAGCCGTGCAGCTGGGTTTCACGCTCGCTGGGCGAGAGCAGCGGCAGCTCCGCGATGGGCGTATCCGGTTGAGCGACGATGGCTTCCAACAGGCCCAGCCAGTGGCCGGCCATGCGCTCGATGGTCGCCGCCTCGAACAGGTCGGTGGCGTAGGTCAGGGCGGCATGGAGCTGGCCACCCTTTTCATAGGTATCCAGGCTGAGGTCGAACTGGGTGGTCCGGCTGCGCCAGTCCAGCGGTGCGAAGCGCAGCCCGCCCGGCGCGCCGAGCGCTTCGATGTCCGCCACGTGCGGCTGGTGGTTGAACATCACCTGGAACAGCGGCGCATGGCTGAGGGTGCGATCCACGGCCAGCGCTTCCACCAGGCGCTCGAAGGGCAGGTCCTGGTGGGCCTGGGCGCCGAGCACGCATTCGCGGACCTGTTCGAGGAGCGCACGGATCCGCAGCTCCGGCTGGAACCGTGCGCGCAACACCTGGGTGTTGACGAAGAGGCCGATCAGCCCTTCCACCTCGGCGCGGTTGCGGTTGGCGACAGGCACGCCGATCCGCAGGTCGTCCTGCCCGCTGTAGCGCTGCAACAGCACCTCGAACCCCGCCAGCAGCAGCATGAACAGCGTCAGCCCCTGCTCCCGTGCCGCCGTGCGCAGGGCGCTGGCCAGGGGCATGGGGAGGGTGAATTCGTGGCGCTCGCCACGGTAGCTGGCCCGGGCCGGACGGGCATGGTCGACGGGCAGCTCCAGCACCGGCTGGCGGTCGCCCAGTGCCGCACGCCAGTAGGCCAGCTGGCGCTCCTGCTCACCGGCCTCCAGCCAGCTGCGCTGCCACAGGGCGTAGTCGGCGTACTGCACCGGCAAGTCCGGCAGGTTCGCCGCCCTCCCCTCGACGGCGGCGGCATAGAGCTGCCCCAGCTCGTCGATCAGCACGTTCATCGACCAGCCGTCGGAGACGATGTGGTGCAGGGTGAGCAGCAGGACGTGCTGCTCCGCGCCCAGCCGGATCAGCCGGACCCGCAGCAGCGGGCCCTGTTCGAGGTCGAACGGGCGCAACGATTCGGCCAGCGCTTCCTGGCGCAGGTGCTCTTCGCGGGCCGCTTCCGTCCACGCGCTGCAGTCTTCGAATGCCACGCCCAGCGGCCGCTGCAAGGGGCAAAGCTGCAGGCGCTCGCCGGAGGCGTCGAACACCGTGCGCAGCGAGGCATGCCGCGCGACCAGGCCGGCGAAGGCGCGTTCCAGGGCGCTCCTGTCCAGGGGGCCGCTGAGGCGCACGGCGCTGGGCAGGTTGTA